>JACYUE010000002.1:927041-1236055 GCA_014841595.1 Oxalobacteraceae sp. CFBP 8761
GCCATTTCAGGATGACGGAGGTGTCGAGGCCGCCGGAATAGGCCAGTACTACTTTCTTGATGTCGCTCATGGGAGTTCCAGTGATGGAGGGATGGTAGAGGAGTAATGGTCAGCTGGCTCGCAAATCCAGCCCGGTAAGCACCGGGATGGACGGCCAACGATCAAGCTTCAGGGGTAAAAATCAATCTTCGATGCGGCCGAGCAGCAGGTACTCGATCAGGGCTTTTTGCACATGCAGGCGGTTTTCGGCTTCGTCCCAGACGACCGATTGCGGGCCGTCGATGACCTCGGCAGCCACTTCTTCGCCGCGGTGCGCCGGCAGGCAGTGCATGAACAGTGCGTCGCTCGCGGCGCGGGCCATCTTGGCCTCGTCGACGATGAAGCCGTCAAACGCTTTCATGCGCTCGGCGTTTTCTTTCTCGTAGCCCATGCTGGTCCAGACGTCGGTATTGACCAGGTGCGCGCCTTCGCACGCGTCCGACGGGTTGTCGAACCGCGTGTAGCGCGTGGTCGAGACCAGGCTCGGGTCCATCTCGTAACCCGCTGGCGTGGCGACGTTCAGGTGGAAGCCGAAGACTTCAGCTGCCTGCAGCCACGAGTACAGCATATTGTTGGCGTCGCCGATCCAGGCGACCGTCTTGCCGGCGATCGAACCGCGGTGTTCGTGGAACGTGAACACGTCCGCCAGCACCTGGCACGGGTGGTGTTCATTGGTCAGGCCATTGATGACCGGCACGCGCGAATTGGCGGCGAAGCGGTCGATGATGTCCTGGCCGAAGGTACGGATCATGATGATGTCGCACATGCGGCTGATCACCTGGCCGGCGTCTTCCACCGGTTCGCCACGGCCGAGCTGGCTGTCGCGCGTGTTCAGGTAGATGGCGGCGCCGCCCAGCTGGTGCATGCCGGCTTCGAATGAGAGGCGCGTGCGCGTCGAGCTTTTCTCGAACACCATCACCAGCGTGCGGTCGACCAGCGGGTGATACACCTCGTAGGCCTTGAACTTGCGCTTGATGATCGCCGCGCGCTTGATGACGTATTCGAACTCGTCGCGCGTGAAGTCGGAAAACTGCAGGAAGTGCTTGATCGGTGGGGTGCTCGTCATCATAAGTCTGCTCGTGTCTGCTGCGATGTTTGTCCCTTGAATTATAAGGGGAATTTCTTTCCGTTAGGGAAAGTAGTCAGGGCCTTAGTACAGGGTCTGCGCCGATTCGTGCAGTAATTGCCCGTACAGTTCATGGCGGTGCTTCCAGATTTTGCCCGCTGCCACGGCATCGAGAATGGCGCAGAACGGCTCGGCCAGGTGGCGGCAGTTGTAGTACTTGCAGCCACCCAGGTACGGCTTGAACTCGACGAAGGCGCGCTCCAGCATACCTTCGCTCAGGTGGTACAGGCCAAATTCCTGGAAGCCCGGCGAATCGATGATCGCCCCGGCCTTGCCATCGACTTCGGGCAGCCAGTACAGGCGTGTGAAGGTGGTCGTGTGCTTGCCGGTATCGAGCGCGGCCGAGATTTCGCGCACGGCGATATCGGCGTCCGGGATCAACAGGTTGATCAGCGACGATTTGCCCATGCCCGACTGGCCGATGAAGATCGACGACTGGCCGGCCAGCAGCGGCTTGAGGATCGCCACGGTTTCTTCAGGATGCGCCTGGGCCGAGACCTCGTGCACCGGGTAGCCGAGCCGGGCGTACTGCGCAGCGCGCTCCCGTGCGCGGGGCAGCAGGTCGGTCACGTCGGTCTTGTTGAGGATCAGGTGCGCTTCGATGCCGGCCGCTTCGCATGCCACCAGCGAGCGTGACACCAGGTCGTCGGCAAAGCCGGGCTCGGTGGCGATCACGACGAACAGGCGCGAGATGTTCGCTGCCAGCAGCTTGGATTTGTACTGGTCGGAGCGGTACAGCAGCGTGGTGCGCTCGGCGATGCGCTCGATCACGGCCTGGTTCTCGGACGTCCTGACCACGTGCACGACGTCGCCCACGGCCACATTGGTCTTCTTGCCGCGCGTGACGCACTGCAGTTTTTCGCCGTCGATGTCGGCCAGGTAGTGGCGGCCGTGGGCCGCGATGATGGTGCCGGTCAGTTCAGTGGGGGATGCGCTCATGCGTTTTCCTGGTTGAGGTACAGCGCATTGGCTTTCGCGGCGCAGATAAAGTCGTTGTCGGACAGCGCGCTGCCCGCGGAATGGGTGGTCCAGCTGACGCGGCAGGTGGTGTAGCCCACCGTCATCTCGGGGTGATGGTCTTCGTGCTCGGCCAGCGTTGCCACCGCGTTGACGAATGCAATCGTGGCGCGGTAGTCGGGCAGCGTGAAGGTGCGCGCCAGGACGTTATCGGCCACTTCCCAGCCGGGCACTTCGTGCAGCAGCGTGGCGATGGCAGCTACGTCGAGCGCGGCTGTCTCGCGCGTGCAATGGCGCGACGTGAGTGGTGGCGTCAGGTTCATGCGGCCGCCATCGTCAGGCGCTTGACCCGAACCGACGCCGGCGGATGCGAATCGTAGAACGCCGAGTGCAGCGGATCGGGCGTCAGCGTCGACGCATTGTCTTCGTACATCTTCACCAGCGCCGACACCAGGTCGCGGTGGTCGGTGTGCTGCGCAGCAAAAGCGTCAGCCTCGAATTCATGCTTGCGCGACGTGATCGAGCTCAGCGGCGCGAGCACGAACGTGAACACCGGCAGCACGAGGATGAACAGGATCAGCGCCATGCCATCGTTCGACGCGTTCATGAACGGCAGCACGCCCAGGCCCGTGTAGAACCAGGCCTGGCCTTTCAGGTAGCCGAGCAGGGCAAGGAAGGCCAGCGAGATCGCGAACATCGTGGCCACGCGCTTGACGATGTGGCGCAGCTTGAAGTGACCCAGTTCGTGCGCCAGCACCGCTTCGATTTCCTGTGGCTCCAGGCGCGACAGCAGCGTGTCGAAGAACACGATGCGCTTGGCCCGGCCAAAGCCCGAGAAATACGCGTTGCCGTGGGCGCTGCGCTTGCTGCCGTCCATGACGAACAAGCCGCGCGACGCAAAGCCCACGCGCGTCATCAGGCCATCGATGCGCGCTTTGAGGCTGACATCGGCCAGTGGCGTGAATTTGTTGAACAGCGGCGCGATGACGGTCGGGTAGAACGCAATCATCAGGAGCTGGAACCCGCTCCAGACGAACCACGTGTACAGCCACCACAGCGAGCCGCTAGCTTCCATCAGCTTGAGTACGACCCACAGCAGCGGCAGGCCGATCAGCGCGCCCACGAACGTGCTCTTGATCAGGTCGCCCCACCACAGGCCGGGCGTCATCTTGTTGAAGCCGAAGCGCTGCTCAAGGACGAACTGGCGGTACCAGTCGAGCGGCAGATCGAGCACACTGGCAATCACGGCAAACGCAACGACGAGCACCAGCTGGTGCATCAGGCCGGGGCCGGTAAATGGCAGGATCGCCAGCGACAGCAATTGCAGGCCGCCCATCAGCGTGAAGCCGATCAGGACGATGGCGCCCCACAGCGTGCCGATCAGGCCGAGCCGGGTCTTGGCGACGGTGTAGTCGGCCGCTTTCTGGTGCGCCGCGAGCGGCACTTTCGGCGCAAACTCGGCCGGCACGCTGGCGCGGTGGCGCGCGATATGCCGGATATGGCGCGCGGCCAGCCAGGTGCGCAGCGACAAGGTGAGCAGCAGGAAAACGACGAACAAAACCGAAAACGCGAATGAAGACATTCTGTGCCTGTGAGAAAATGCAGGATTGATTAGGCAAAGAGAGAATTATGTCACAAGCGACACCTTCCGCAGTGCCGGGCACGCCCCAGCGGCCCAATGAATTCAACCTCGTCTGGCTCGACATGGAAATGACGGGCCTCGACCCGGATAACGACCGCATCATCGAGGTCGCCGTCGTCGTCACCGATCCCGACCTGAACATCATCGCCGAAGGCCCGGTGTTCGCGATCCACCAG
Organism: Oxalobacteraceae sp. CFBP 8761; assembly: GCA_014841595.1. Classification (NCBI taxonomy): domain Bacteria; kingdom Pseudomonadati; phylum Pseudomonadota; class Betaproteobacteria; order Burkholderiales; family Oxalobacteraceae; species Oxalobacteraceae sp. CFBP 8761. The sequence continues at coordinate 930,982 of JACYUE010000002.1, forward strand.
TCGGATGAAACACTCGATAAGATGGACAACTGGAACAAGGGCACCCATGGCAAGTCGGGCCTGATTGACCGGGTCAAGGCGTCAACCGTGACGGAAGCCCAGGCCGAAGTCGAACTGATCGAATTTCTCAAGCAGTACGTCCCCAAGAACAAGTCGCCGATGTGCGGCAATTCGATCTGCCAGGACCGCCGCTTCATGGCCCGTGGCATGCCGAAGCTCGAGGCGTTCTTCCATTACCGTAATCTCGACGTGTCGACGCTGAAGGAACTGTGCCGCCGCTGGAAGCCCGAGCTGGCGTCCGGCTTCAAGAAGCACCAGAAGCACACGGCGCTGGCCGACATCGTCGAGTCGATCGAAGAGCTGCGCTACTACCGTGAGCACTTCATCAAACTGTGATGCTTTAACGGTAATGCGAGAGTTGTAAAGTTGCGCAAGGGTCACTGTCAAACCGGAAAAAGCTGCAATCCGGCAAGCAAGTTATGCGACAATCCTTGGCATGGCCTCGCTCTCCGCTACCGCTTTTTCGGGTGACAGTGTGATGGCTGCGCAGATGCGCAGCCACGACTAGCGCCAGTGCCCGCTCGGCGCACCCGACACCTGGCCGCCGTCCCTCCGGACGGCCGTCGACATGTTGCTGCATTCGGCCTTCCCGATGTTCGTTGCGTGGGGACCACAGCACATCGTCCTGTACAACGATGCCTATATCCCGATCCTCGGCGAGCGCCACCCAGATGCGCTCGGTCAGCCGTTCACGGCCGTGTGGCCCGAGGTCTGGCCCGAGCTGCAGCCGCAGATCGAACGCACGATGGCGGGCAAGCCGGTCTTTTTCGAAGATTACGGGCTGTGCCTGCTGCGGAACGGCTACCCCGAGCGCGCCTGGTTCACTTTCTCGTACGCCCCGTTGCATGCCGATGGCGGCAGTGTCGGCGGCCTGTTCTGCACCGCGATGGAAACCACGGCTCGCATGCTGGGCGAGCGCCGCGCGGCGTTCCGGCTCATGCTGTCCGACGCGCTGGCAGTGCTGGCCGATCCGGGTGACGTGATTGCCACCGCCAGTGCGCTGCTGGGTGCAGAATTAAGTGCAGACTCGACCACGACACGCGCGCGGTATGCCGAGATCGATCCGCTCAGCGGAACCTTGGCCGCACCCTGCCTGTCGGCCCTGGCGGACAGCGCGCAGCAGGCGCAGCCAGACCGCTTCGGTCCGGCAATGATGGCCGCGCTGCAGCAGGGCGCCGTGGTGAGCATCCACGACGCCGCCAACGATCCGCGCGCGCTGCAGTCGCCGTTTGGCGAGCGCGTGGGTGCCATGCTGGTGGTGCCGTTGATGGCGGCGGGCCGCCTGGCCGCGTGCCTGTGTGTCGATGCGCCAGCACCGCGCGCGTGGACCGAACACGATATCCGGCTGGCGCGCGACGTGGCCGAGCGCACCTGGGCCGCGGCCGGCACGGCGCGTGCGCATGCGATGCTGCGCGAGGAGCGCGACCGGGGCCGCGAGATCTTCGCCAATATCTCCGAAGGCTTCGCGCTGTTCGACCGCAACTGGGTGATGCAGCACATGAACACCGAAGGCCTGCGCATCTGCGCCGTCACGAGCGACGAGGTCATCGGCCGCAATCACTGGGATGTGTTCCCGGCCATGCTCGAGTGCGAAGCCGGGCGCATGTACCAGAGCGTGATGGCCAGCCGCAAGGCGGGCAGCGCCGAACAGTGCCGCGTGTTTCCCGATGGCCGCCGCGTCTGGATCGATCTGCGTGCCTATCCGACCCAGGACGGCGGCATCGCCACGTTCTTCCGCGACATCACTGACCGCAAGCTGGCCGAAGAAAAACTGGTGGAGGCCGACCGCCGCAAGGATGAATTCCTGGCGATGCTCGCGCACGAACTGCGCAATCCGCTCGCGCCGATCAGCGCCGCGGCCGAGCTGCTCCGGCTCGGCAACGTCGATGCGCGCCGGGTGCACCAGAGCAGCACCATCATCAGCCGCCAGGTGCGCCACATGACGCGGCTGGTGGACGATCTGCTCGACGTCTCGCGCGTGACGCGCGGCCTGATCACGCTGGGCCAGGCGCGCGTGGCGGCGCGCACCGTCATCGAAGAAGCCATCGAACAGGTGCGCCCGACCATCGACACGCGCGCGCAGACGCTCACCGTGCGCCTGCCGTCGGCCGGCGTCGCGGTGCTCGGCGACAAGGCGCGCCTGGTGCAGGTGGTGGCCAATGTGCTGGCCAATGCGGCCAAGTACACGCCGGCCGGGCGCAGCATCGACCTGCGCGCCGACCTGCACGGCACACGTCTGGTGCTGAGCGTGCGCGACGAGGGCATCGGCATGGATGTCGAACTGACCGGGCGCGTGTTCGACCTGTTTACGCAGGCCGAGCGCTCATCGGACCGCGCCCAGGGCGGCCTGGGGCTTGGGCTGGCGCTGGTCAAGCACCTGGTCGAGCTGCACGGGGGTACGGTGGGTTGTTCCAGCCCGGGACTGGGCAAGGGCAGCACGTTCGTCATCACGCTGCCGCTGCTGCTCGAAGAGGCGCCGGACCTGCCAGCGCCGCAGGTCAATGCGCCAGTTGCCGTCATGCGTTTGAAAGTGCTGGTGGTCGATGACAACACGGATGCGGCCGAAATGCTTGGTTTGCTGCTGGCGGCCCAGGGGCATGACGTGGCGATCGAGCACGGGGCGCTGGGCGCACTGGCGCGGGCGCGCAGCATGCGGCCCGATGTCTGCCTGCTCGATATCGGTTTGCCTGACATCGACGGCCATGAACTGGCGCGGCGCCTACAGCAGGATCCGGAAATGGCCCATTCGGTGCTGGTGGCGGTAACGGGCTACGGGCAGCCGCAGGACCGCGATGCGGCATTGGCGGCGGGGTTTGCGCACCACCTGGTCAAGCCGCTCGATGTGGAGGTATTGCTGGAGGTGCTGGCTGGCGTGCCGGGCAGGGTGCCCGGGCAGCAGGTTCGCGAAAACGTCTGGGAACAGGTCGGGCAGGATTGACAGCCAGGCCGTCAATCCTGCGGCTTATCATTCAGCGCCGCAGCACTTCTTGAATTTCTTGCCGCTGCCGCAGGTGCAGTCGTCGTTGCGGCCAACCTTCGGCTCGTCGCGCACGATCGTTTCCACCGCCGGCTTGCGCAGTGGCAGCCAGTGACGGTAGATCGCCGGCACGTTCGCCTCGATCTGCAGCGCCAAGGCATGCACCTTGACCGGATCGTCGACCTCGGCCAGTTCGGCTTCTTCGATTTCGTCCGCGCCCAGCAGGTAGATCGGGCGGATCAGTTCGGCGACATCGCTGTCCCAGATCGCATCCCACGAGCCGGCGCGCAGTTCGACGCCTTCCCAGAAGCCCCAGCACCAGGCTTCCGGATCGATCAGCACCTTGCCATCGACCTCGTGCTCGCAGAACAGCGGCTCGAAATCCTTCGGCGCGACCTCGAACGTGATCAGCACTTCGTTCATGAAGCGCATGATCAGGTTGACGATGCGCTCTTCGTCGCGCTTGTTCTTCCATTTCGGCGCCGCGGCCTCGTCTTCGCCCCAGACCATCGGCAGCCATTCGGCCGGCATGATCGATTCCGGGCCGATCGCAATGGCGGTCAGGTAGCCGTGCAGGGTGTCCATCGTCATCGCGTCGTCGGAGCAACGGTCGGAGAGCAGGAACTGGTCGAGTTCGTCGAATTCTTTTTCGGAGAGGGGCTGTTCGAGGTGCATGGGGTAGGTGGTCTGTGGCGCGGGCGCGCCTGTTGCGTCAAAGGCGCCAGTGTAACGCCTGCGCCGTCGCCGGGCACGAAAAACCTGCCGGCGAGGCGCTGCTTGCAACGTTTACTTCAGTGAAAAATGATTAACGCTTGGCGTTGAATGCCTTGGTCAGCTCGTCAGCTGCGAACTGCTGGGCTTCCTTGGCCTTTGGCACCACGGCGTCCATGCCGAAGAACTCGTGGGTCACGCCGGTGAAGTGGCGATAGTTGACGGTCACGCCTTCCTTCTTGAGGCGGTCGGCGTAAGCCTTACCCTCGGTCATGAGCGGATCGATTTCCGCGGTGATCACGGTTGCCGGTGGCAGGCCCTTGAGCGAGGCGGCCTTCATCGGCAGTGCGTGCGGGCTCTTCGGATCGGCGCCATAGTGCTTGAAGAACCACGTCATCATCGCCTTGTTCAGCGGCTTGGCGTTGGCGTTCTTCTTGTACGACTCGTTGTTCATGTCGTCGTTCACGACCGGATAGACCAGCAGCTGATGCACCGGCATCTGGATTTTCTTTTCCATCGCCATCATCGACACGACGGTTGCCAGGTTGCCGCCGGCCGACTCGCCCGCCACTGCGACACGCATCGGATCGCCATTGATGTTCTTGGCATTGGCCAGCGCCCACTGGTAGGCCGCGAATGCGTCTTCGGTCTGGGTCGGGAACTTGTGCTCTGGTGCACGGCGGTAGTCGGCCGAGATCACGATCGCCTTGGCTTTCTTGGCCAGCCCGCGCACCGATGCTTCATACACCTTGGTGTCGGCAATCACGAAACCGCCACCGTGGAAGTACACGACGACCGGGAACGGGCCCGTGCCTTCAGGCGTGAAGATGTGGATCGGGAAGCTGCCGTCCTTGCCCTGGATCGATTGCGTCTTCATCGTGACGCCTGGTTCCGGTGCCGTGCTCTTGCCGGCGTCGGTCAGTACTTTCTTGACAGCGTCGCTCGGGGTTGGCTGCTTGCGCGCTTCTTCCGGGCTCAGGGTTTCGATCGGCTTTGGCTTCAGGGCCGCCATCGCGTCCAGCACTTTTTGCATGTTCGGCTCGGCCTTCGGCGGCTGGGCGGCAGTTTGTGCGATGGCGGTGCCGGCCAGCAGGCCAGCGGCGAGAGCGATGACGGTCAAAGTCAGTTTTTTCATGGTCAGTCCTATGCGGTTATTTGTTCGCAGCACAATGCGCGAATACATACATGACATGAGACCTTGTTAGATTGTCACGCTCTGTGCGAGAACGAACACAGCAATAGTGAAATGTTCGCAATCACCACGCGGCCGTGCGCCGCCGTACAATGGTGCATGGATAACCTGAACCCCGCCACCGCCGACGCCGCGCCAGATCACCCGTACGCGCGCCTCGATCCCGCGACCGTGCTCGATGCGCTCGACAGTGTCGGCCTGCATGGCGACGGGCGCCTGCTGGCGCTGAACAGCTACGAAAACCGCGTCTACCGTGTGGGCCGTGAAGAAGGCGAGCCGGTGGTGGTCAAGTTTTACCGGCCTGAACGCTGGAGCGACGAGGCTATCCTGGAAGAACACGGCTTCGTTGCCGAGCTGGTGGCGCAGGAGGTCCCTGTCGTGCCGGCCATCGAGATCGACGGGTGTACGCTGCACACGTTCGACGGTTTCCGGTTTGCGGTATTCGAGAGCCGCGGCGGGCGCGCCCCGGAGCTGGGTGACCCCGCCGTACTGGAATGGATTGGGCGCTTCATCGGCCGCATCCATGCGCAGGGCGCCGTCAAGCCATTTTTGCTGCGCCCGGCGCTCGACCCGGTCACGTTCGGCCGCGAACCGTTCGACTGGCTACGCAGCCACGACTTCGTGCCACCCGAACTGATGCCGGCCTGGTCGAGCGTGATGGAACAGGCGCTTGAAGGCGTCGCGCGCTGCTACGAGCGCGCCGGCGAGTTGCCGCTCGTGCGCCTGCATGGTGATTGCCATGGCGGCAACGTGCTGTGGACGCCCGACGGGCCGCACTTCGTCGACTTCGACGACAGCCGCATGGGCCCGGCAGTGCAGGATCTGTGGATGCTGCTGTCAGGCGAGCGGCAGGAGATGGTGGGCCAGATGGCCGACGTGTTGGCCGGCTACGAGGATTTCTGCGATTTCCACCCGCGCCAGCTGTATCTGGTCGAAGCATTGCGCACGCTGCGCCTGATCCATTACTCGGCATGGCTGGCAATGCGCTGGACCGATCCGGCGTTCCCGGCAGCTTTCCCCTGGTTCAATACCCAGCGCTACTGGCAAGATCGCATCCTTGAACTGCGCGAGCAGGTCGCGTTGATGGATGAGCCGCCGCTGTGGCAGATGTAAGAATGTAGATGGGTGTGGCAAAGCGCCAAGCTGATGCACGATTGCCACCCAGTTCGGCATAGCACGAGAACCGGATTTACCGGATAATCAACAGGACTGCCGCCACAGAGACTCCGCATGGAACCGAACCCAGCCCAACAAGACGACACCGACTTCACGATCGACCTGTCGCCGGCCGCCGGCGCGCTGGCGCCGACCGATGTGGCGTCAATGCCAATACCAGTGTCAACGCCGGCGGCTGCTGCATTTGCGCAGTCTGTCGTGCCTGTCACGCCGGTGCTGCCCGCTGCGGCGGAACCTGCCGAATTTGCCGGTCCGGGTCGCAAACCACTCGAAATGCGCGAAATCCAGGAAGCGATCGCGCGTGTCGAGGCGGAAGCCAAGGCCAATATGGCGGCCGAGAGCCGCCACCACGCCGAAGCACGCGCCCGTTCGCTGGCCGATGAGCGTGCGTCCATCGACGCCGCTGCCGCCGCGGCGGCGCAAGCCAATTCCCAGGCCTCCGAAGACGCCATCGCCGCCAACCGCGAACGCCTCGACTCGCTGCGCGCCGCTGCCCAAGCCTCGAGCGAACGTCTGGAGGCGATCCGCCAGGAGACTGCCGAACTGCGCGCGCGCGTGAAAAGCGATACCGAAGTGCGGGTTGCCACCGAAGCGCGTGCCCGCCTCGAAGAAGAAGCGCGCCGCCGCGCGACGGCCCAGATCGAAGCCGAGGCCGAACTGGCTGCCAAGGCCGCCCGCGCGGCCGACGAACTGGTCGTGCATACCGAGCAGGCGCGCCTGCAGGCGGTCGAGCGCATGGCCGCCGTCGAGGCGGCGCGCGAAGAAGTGCAGCACAACGCCAGCGCCGACGCCCGTATCGCCATCCTGGCACGCGAGCGCGAACGGGCCGAACGCTCCGCGCGCCAGACCGCCGAGAAACTGGCCGACGCCGAAGCCGAAGCCCTTGAACTGACCCAGCAGCGCGAGCGCGCCGACCAGATCGCGCTGACGTCGGCCTTTGCCCGCGCGGCGGCCGAAGCGCGCGCACTCGAAGAAGCACGCGCCTACGCCCACATCGAGCAGGAGCGCGAGGCGATCGCGCTGGCCCAGGCCGAGTCCGAACGCGTGGCAGGCCAGTCGCTGCGCATGCGCCTGCAAACCGAAAAAGACATCCGCGACGCCGCCGTGCACCGCGAGCGCCAAGAACAGATGGCGGCCTCGAGCGCCGCCGCGCGGCGTGACGCCGAAACGCGCATCCTGGCCGCGACCGAAGCGCGCATCGAAGCCGACCGCAAGCTTCGCCTGGTGGCCGAAGACCGCGCCCGCGCCGAAGAAGAAGCGGGCGAGCAGGTGCAGGCGCGGCTGGAAGCCGAAGCCCAGGCCGCGCTCGACGCGCGGGCCCGCATGGCGGCCGACGAAGCGGCTACGGCTGCAGCGCAGCGCGAAGCCGAAGAACACCGGCGCGAGCGCGCGCTGGCCGACGAGCGCGCTGCACTGGCACAGGCGGCAGCCGACGCGCAGGCAGCATTGAACGACGACGACGCGTCGGCCCTGGCGCTTGAAGCGTCGCAGGTGCAGTTGCAACAAGAGGCCGCGCAGCTGGCGGCGCAGCGCCGTGAACAGGCTGAACACCTGGTGCAGGCCGAGCAAGAACGCAAGACCGCCGAGGCGCAAGCGCTGGCGGCACTGGAACAGAAAATCGCGGCCGAGCACGAGCTGATGCTGGCAGCCCAGGCACGGGGCGAGGCCGAAGCGGCAGCAGCAGCGGCCCTGCAGGCGAAGGTCGAGGCCGAGCGGCGCATTGAGGAAGCACAGCGCGCTGCCTGGGAAGCGCAGCAGGCGCAGGCCGACGCGGCCATCGAAGAAGCCTGCCAGGCCGAGGCGGCAACCGCCGCCCAGCAGGCCCACGCGCGCCGTGCCGCCGAGCTGGCCCAGGCCCAGGCCGAACGGGCCGAGGTCGAGCAGCAGCAGGTGGCATTGACCGAAGCGGCCATTGCTGCCGAACGCGACGCGACCCGGGCTGCGCGCGAAGCGCTCGTGCTGGTCGAGCGCAAGCTGGCCGCGCAGCGCGAACAGGCCGCCGCCGACACCCGCGCCAACGAAGCGCAGGCGGCGCGTCTGGCGTCCGAACAGGCAGCGGCGCAGGCGGCCGTGTCGCGTGCCGACGCCGAGCAGGCGCAGGCCGAACTGGCGCGCCAGCGCGAGCTGGCCGAGCTGGCGGCGGTGCAGGCGGCGCTCGAAAAACGCGAAGCGCAGCGGGCGCTGCTCGAACACGCGCAAGAGCACGCCGAGATGCAGCGCAAGGCGGCGCACGCGACGCAGCAGATGGCCGACGCACGCAAGCAACTGGTTAATCTGGAAAGCCGGCGTCAGGACGACGACGCGGTCGAGCTGGCAGCGACGCAGCGCGCCATCGGCGAGCGCAAGGTCGAAGCAGGGCAGCGCTCGGTCTCGGCCGACCTGACGCGCGAGGTGCTGGGCCGGTTCAAGCAGTCGCAGGCGCGCGCCGGCGATACATCGGCGGCGCAGGCGGCCGCCAGGCTGGCAGAAGTGATTGCGACCCAGCGCGAGCTGGACCCGGATCGCAAACCGTAACGGGGGCGGGCGGCCCGCCCCCTGTGCTTACTGCGCCGGCGCCTGTTCAGGCAAACCCGGCGCCTGGCTTGGCGACAACGGATTGTCCGGGCCGCCAGCCACTTTCGACACGAAATACTCGGTCTCGCCAAAGCAGGTGGTCGGCACGCCCTTGTGCTGGTCATACGTCAGCTGCACACGCTTGCCCATGCTGGCCAGCAGGGCCGGTACCACGGTTTCGTCGCGCACCGTAAACACGAAGCGCTCGGGGATCGCGCCCGGCATGCTCGACAGCAGAATCTCGCCTTCCCACGTTTTGCACAGCCAGCCGCGCTTGGAGAATTTCTGCAGGTAGCCGGCACGCTCGCCTTCCGAATACGACCAGGTCAGTGTGAACCAGGTATAGCCTGCAGCCAGGACAGCGACGACGGCGATGAGGATGAGCAGGATGGCGGAAGTGCGCTTGGGCATGGTAGTCGGCATGGTTGGGGCTGGTCGATCAAGAAAGTGGGCAGGGTTGGCAAACGGGCAGCGCAAACGCGGTGCGCGCCCATTCTGCCATGCCTTGCCTTAATCGCAAACCGGGATTCCGGCGACTGGCCGGGTCAGGCCGATTCGGGGCCGGTCAGCGCCTCATGCGCCAGCCGCCGGCGGTAGCGGATCGACGACCACAGCGACACGAGAATGAACGCCAGCCCGGACAGCCCGGTGAACCATTCGGGGATGTGATAGTGCACGCTGGCGAACATGATCAGCGCCAGAATGCCGATGGCGTAGTGCGCGCCATGCTCCAGATACACGAATTCCTGCAGCGTGCCCTTGTAGACCAGGAACACGGTCATCGAGCGCACGAACATGGCGCCGATGGCCAGCCCCAGCATGATGATGACGACATCGTTGGTGATGGCAAACGCGCCGATGACGCCATCGAAGCTGAACGACGCATCGAGCACCTCGAGGTACAGGAAGCCCCCGATGCTGCCCTGCGAGATCATCGCGCCCACCGACGGATCGTGTTCCTTCGCTTCCAGCAGGTTGCTGAGCCATTTCACGGCTATATAGATCAGCACGCCCGTGACGCCGGCGATCAGCACCGCCAGCTTGCGCGCCTCTGGCATCAGGCGCATGGCGCCAACCACGCACAGCAGCGTGAGCAGCACGGCCAGGCCTTCGGTGCCGTACTTGCCGACCTTCGCCTCGAACCAGTCGAACCAGTGCAGCTCTTTTTCTTCGTCGAACAAAAAATTCAGGAACACCAGCATCAGGAAGGCGCCGCCGAAAGCGGCAACCTCGGCGTGGTGCGCCGTCAGGTTGCGCGAATACTCGTCGGGATTGTCGAGCGCCATGTGCCAGACGTCCGGCAACCCCAGCCCGGTTGCGGCCGCCACGATCATCAGCGGAAACAGCAGGCGCATCCCGAATACCGCCACCAGGATGCCGACGGTGAGGAACAACTTGCGCCAGAATTCGTTCCAGTGCTTGAGCACCGAGGCGTTGACCACCGCATTGTCGAAAGAAAGCGACACTTCCAGCACGCCGAGGATGGCCGTGATCCACAAGGCTTGCAGCAGCCCGGGCCAGCCCCGGTGCGCATAGCCCCACCAGCCGGCGAGCACCATGAGCACTGCCGTTACGACGAACGACCACCGGAAATGCCGCATATGCGCCTCTTGTGTGCAGGTATCTGTTGGGACAATATTACCGTGTCCCTGCCAAAATGGGCTGTACCGAAAGTCGCCCGCCGAGCCTTGCTTCTGAGATAATTCTGCCCAGCATTTTTCACTCTAAGAAATCATGGAAATCATTTATCTCGTCACACCGGTACTGACCTGGATGGTAGTCGGCCCGATCAAGTTCCTCATATCCAGTGTCCGCTATCGGCGCTGGGCCTTCGACCTGGTCGGCAATGGCGGCTTCCCCAGCAACCACAGCGCCGTCGTTTCCAGCATGGCCACGCTGATCGCGCTGCGCGAAGGCATGGGCCATCCGGCGTTCGGCGTGGCCGTCACGCTCGCCTTCATCGTCATGATCGACGCCAACAGCCTGCGCCAGCACGTCGGTCGCCACGCTGTCACGCTGAACCGCCTGCATGACGGCAAAGAGGATTATGTGATCCTGCGCGAGCGCATGGGGCACACCCGGTTCGAGATCGCCGGCGGCATCCTGACCGGCATCGGCATGGGCTTTCTGATCTACACCGTGCTGGGCGGGTTCTAGTGTATGTACGGGGTGCGTGCGCCGCGCATCCCGTGGACGTCCGGGCGTCCATCGTCTGTCCGTTTTTTACGGCATTCCATCCCGGACGGAATGCAGCTCATCGCCAGATTCCGCACTTCATCCATCCAATTCCGCAAACCACAGGATCGTCAATTGACGCTGCTGGAGACCTCCTGAATACTGCGCGCTGGATGTATCTGAACTTATTTTTATAAAAACACCGAGTCCATTTCCGGAGAACCACCATGCTGCGCAAAACACTCCTCGTTCTAGCCATCGCATCAAGCCTAGTCGCTTGCGGCAAAGATTCCAAAGCCCCCGAGGGCAAGGACAACAAGCCGACGCAACTGACCGTGGCGCAGGAGGATGTCTTGACGATCCAGAGTGCGTCGGTGTCGTCGGGGCCGGTGATTACCGGCTCGATCGAGCCCGAGCGCCGCGCCGATTTGCGCGCCGAAGTCTCGGCCATCGTGCTGCAGGTGCTCAAGGAAAACGGCGAACCGGTCAAGCGCGGCGACGTGCTGGTGCGCCTCGACGAAACCTCGATCCGCGACACCCTGATGTCGGCCGAAGACATGCAGCGCGCCGCGTCGCTGGCGGTCGACCAGGCCAATCGCCAGCTCGAGCGCCTGAAGACGCTCACGGCGTCGGGCATGACGTCGGCCAAGGCGCTCGACGACGCCGAGATGGCGCGCAACAACGCGATGAGTGAACTGTCGAGCTCGCGCAGCCGCGTGGCCACCGCGCGCCAGCAACTGGCCCGCACCACCGTGCGCGCGCCGTTCGACGGCATCGTTTCCGAGCGCAAGGTGTCCAATGGCGACACCGCCACCATCGGCAAGGAACTCGTCAAGGTCATCGACCCGACCAGCATGCGTTTCGAAGGCGCAGTCTCGGCCGATTCGGTCAGCACCGTCAAGATCGGCCAGAAGGTCAACTTCCGCGTCAATGGCTACGCCGACCAGACGTTTGCCGGCGTCGTCAAGCGCATCGACCCGGCCGCCAATCCGGTCACGCGCCAGGTCGAGGTGCTGGTGGGCTTTGTCGACAATGCGCAGCCGCGCGTGGCCGGCCTGTACGCCGAAGGGCGTGTCGACGCCGCCGCGAGCGATGCGCTGATGCTGCCAGAGAGCGCGCTGGTGCGCGTGGGCGACGCCAGCCACACCTGGCGCATCAAGGACAAGACGCTGTCGAAGGTCAAGCTGGTGGTCGGCGCGCGCGACGCCCGTACCGGCAATGTCGAGATCAAGCAGGGCCTCGCAGCCGGCGACGTGGTGCTGCGTGCGCCGACGTCGAACCTGAAGGACGGCCAGAAGGTCGACATGCCGAACGCCCGTGTGGCCAGCGCAAATGGCGCTGGCGCGGGCGCCGGCGCAGTCCAGGGCAAGTAAATCCAGGAACCCTTAAGGAAAACCCACCATGTTCCTGTCCAATTTTAGTGTCAAGAAACCGGTCGCGACGATCGTCATCATCGTCGCGATGATGGCCATCGGCCTGCTGGCCCTGTCCAAGCTGAAGGTCAACCAGAACCCGGATGTCGAGATTCCGATCATCGTGGTCGACATTCCGTATCCGGGCGCATCGCCCGAGACCGCCGAGCGCGAGATCACCAACCGCCTCGAAAAGCAGATGCAGGCGATCCAGGGCGTCAAGGACGTCAATTCCAACTCCTACGAAGGCGGCGCCTCGATCTGGATGGAGTTCGACTTCAACCGCGACCTGATCGAAGCATCGGACGACGTGCGCAATGCGATTGCCGCCGTGCGCTACAAGCTGCCGATCGAGATGCGCGAGCCGGTGCTGCGCCGGATCGATCCGTCGGCCCAGCCGATCATGTCGCTGGCGCTGTCGTCGAGCACCCAGACCCACGCCGAAATCTCGCGCTACGCCGAAGACGTGCTGGCTGACGAATTCCGCGGCATCGATGGCGTGTCCACTGTGGTCGTCAACGGCGCGCTGCGGCGCGAGCTGTCGGTGCTGCTGCGCGCCGAGAAGCTGAGCGAATTCAATGTCTCGGCGTCGGATGTCACCAACGCGCTGCGCAACGGTAATACCAATGCGCCGGTGGGCAAGCTGCGTAGCGAACTGGACGAAAAAGGCATCCGCCTGGTCGGGCGCATCGAGCGTCCCGAAGATTTTTCGCAGATCGTTGTCAAGCGCAATGGCGACCAGATCGTGCGCCTGAGCCAGGTGGCCGAGATCCGCGATGGCTTCGCCGACGTGAACACGCTGTCGGTGCGCAGCGGCAGGCCGAATGTGGGCCTGCAGATTTCGCGCTCGCGTGATGCCTCGACCGTGTCGCTGGCCAAGCGCGTCCACGAAGTGGTGGCAGCGCAGAGCAAACTGCTGCCGGCCGGCACCAAACTCGAGGTCGTGATTGACGGCGGCAAGGATGCGCAGTCGAGCCTGAACAACGTGATCGAGGCGCTGGTACTGGGGGCCGTCCTGACCGTGTTCGTCGTCTACGCGTTTCTCAATTCATGGCGCTCGACGCTGATCACCGCGCTGGCGCTGCCGACGTCGGTGCTGGCGGCGTTCATCGCGGTCTGGCTGTGCGGCTTCACGCTGAACTTCATGACGCTGCTGGGCCTGTCGCTGGCCATTGGCGTGCTGATCGACGATGCGATCGTGGTGCGCGAAAACATCGTGCGCCACATGGAAATGGGTTCCGACCGCCGCACCGCGGCGCTCGAAGGCACCGCCGAAATCGGCATGGCAGTGGCCGCAACCACCTTCTCGATCATGGCCGTGTTCGTGCCGGTGGCCTTCATGCCGGGTGTGTCCGGTGAGTGGTTCCGCCCGTTTGCGCTGACCGTGACCTGCTCGGTGATCGTCTCGCTGTTCATCTCGTTCACGCTCGACCCGATGATGTCGGCCTACTGGGGTGACCCACCGGATCACCACAGCCGCCCGAAGACCGGCATCGGCGCCGTGCTCGACCGCTTCAACCACTGGTTCGACCATCAGGCCGACCGCTACGGCCGCGTGATCGCCTGGGCGCTGCATCACCGCCGCGCGATGGCATTCCTGGCAGTCGCCAGCCTGATCGGCGCGCTGGCCATGCACCATTTCTTTGGCGGGTCGAGCTTCCTGCCGAAGCAGGACTCGGGCAACCTGCAGATCGAGGTGCGCACGCCGGCCTCGTCGTCGATCGAGTATGCGCGCCGCAAGCTCGAAGCGGCCGCCGTGCTGGCCCGCACCCTGCCTGAAACGAAGGACACCAACAGCAACGTCAAGACCAGCGGCGGCTCGATCTACGTCGACATCGGCAAGCGCAGCGAGCGCAAGCGCTCTGCATCCGAAGTTGCCGTCGAACTGCGCGCCAAAATCTCGAGCCTGGTGGGCGCTGAATACACGGTCATCGATGACCTGTCCGGCGGCGGCAAGCCGGTGCAGGTGGAATTTACCGGTCCCGACTCGCGTAAACTCATGGAGCTGACCACCGCCTACATGGAAAAACTGCGTGAAGTGCCGGGCGCGGTCGACGTCGCGCTGTCCGAGCAGGATCCGAAGAACGAACTGCAGATCGTGCTCGACCGGGGTCTGGCTAATGCCCTGGGCATTTCGGTGGGCGATGCGGCGCAGTCGCTGCGCGTGGCGTTTGCCGGCATCGAAGTGGGCGACTGGGTCGATCCGACCAGCGAAACCCGCGACGTCGCCGTGCGCCTGCATCCCGACGACCGCGTCAATACCGACAGCATCGAGCGCCTGCCGATCCCGGTCGCCGGCACCGGCATGATGGTGCCGCTCGAGCAGATCGCCTCGATCACGATGGGCAAGGGCCCATCGGCGATCCGTCACAAGAATGGCGAGCGCATGATCACCGTGTCGGCCAATGCCCAAGGCCGTTCGGCCGGTGAAGTCACGACCGACGCCATGAAACTGGCGCGCACCTTCGACTTCCCGCCGGGTTACGGGCTGGCGCTGGGCGGCTCGGGCGAAGACCAGCAGGAACTGTTCAAGGAGATGGTCATTGCGCTGTTCTCGGGCATTGCGCTGATGTACCTGATCCTCGTGATGCAGTTCGGCTCGTTCACGGCGCCGATCGGCGTGATGCTGTCGTTGCCGCTGTCGCTGATCGGCGTCGTGCTGGCCCTGATCATGACCGGCAACACGCTTAACCTGATGAGCATGATCGGCATCCTGATGCTGATGGGGCTGGTGGCCAAGAACGCGATCCTGCTGCTCGACGCGGCCAGGGCGCTCGAGCACGAAGGAATGGACCGCGAAGAAGCGCTGATGGCGGCCGGGCGCAAGCGCCTGCGGCCGATCCTGATGACCACCTTCGCACTGATCGCCGGCATGCTGCCGGTGGCGCTGGCCCTGGGCGACTCGGGCGAGTTCTACCAGCCACTGGCCATTGCGATCATCGGCGGCACGATCACCTCGACCATCCTGACGCTGCTGGTGGTGCCAACGTTCTATGACAGCATCGAGATTGCCCGCGACCGCATGGTGGCCAAGTACGGCCGCCGCGCCGAGCACCGCAATGCGCTGGTGGCGTTCCTGATGACGTTCGTCGAAGCCATCCTGGCGCTGACGCTGGTGCGTCTGGTCTATCGACTGGTCATGCGCCTCGTGCAGATGGTGACGGGGCGCGGCCGTGCCAAGGTGGCGCCGGTCTGATCCCCCACGGCAGGGCGCCGCACGCGCCTTGCCGGATTTTCCGGACACGGCCAGTGATAACTGGCCGTGTTTTTTTATGCGTGACTAATGGTTGGTTTGCCGGGGTTGTAAAATAGCACCCCGGCAACCAACGGACGACGGCTTATGGTCTAATAGCGGCTGTTTTGCCATGCACTTTGCCATCAGGCAGCCTGTGCAACGGTGGCGTGCCTCCGCATGACGCCACGCCGCATCTCCATTTTCCTCCGTAAGGTCCAGCCCCATGCCCGCAGCCCAGCCCATTGCCTTGTTCGTGAACGACGACATGAACTGGCTCGCCGGTGGGGGCGAGATGGGCGAACTGATCCGCAGTATGGACTGGTCGGCGACGCCGCTCGGACCGCTGTCCGGCTGGCCGCAGAGCCTGCGCACATCGGTCAGCCTGTGCCTGTCGTCGACGTTCCCGATCCTGGTCTGCTGGGGCCCGGACGACATCCAGATCTACAACGACGCCTACCGCCCGATCTGCGGCGACCTGCATCCCGCAGCCATGGGCGCGCCATTCAAGGTGGTCTGGGCCTCGGCCCTGCCGGTCGTGGGTGAGGCCTTCGAACTTGCGCACCAGGGCTCCGGTGCGTACATCCGCGACCAGCAGATGTTCCTCGACCGCAGTGGCTATCTCGAAGAAGCCAATATGACGTTTTCGTTCTCGCCAATCCGCGACGAGTCGGGCGCGATCGGCGGGATATTCCACCCGATTACCGAAACCACGGTACAGGTGCTCAGTGCGCGCCGCAGCAAGGGCTTGCGTGACCTGACCGCGAGCCTGGCGGGCGTGCGCTCGATCGATGACATCGGCACGCAGCTCGCGAGCCACTGCGCGCACATGACGGCCGACGTGCCGTTCGTGCTGTTCTACCAGATCGATCCCCAGACCGGCACGCTGGCGCTGCGTGGCAACGCTGGTCTGGCGCCGGGCAACCCATTGGCCCCGCTGGCAACCGCCTTCGACGACAGCATCTGGCCATTTGCCCGCAGCAGCAGTTCGCATTCGGTTGAACAGGCCGACGACGTTGCCGCGCGCCTGGGGAGTGTCGCTTGCGGACCCTACGAGGACGCGCCGCGCTCGGCGCTGGTCCTGCCCATGACCTTGCCCGGCCAGCAGGAGCTGTTCGGCTTTGTCGTGGCCGGGGTCAGCGTGCGCCGCGCGCTCGATGCCGACTACCGCAACTTTTATGCATTGCTCGGGGCGGCCGTCAATACCGCCGTGGGCAATGTGATTGCCTACGAGCAGGAACAGCACCGCGCCGAAGAACTGGCCCAGATCGACCGCGCCAAGACGGCGTTCTTCTCGAACGTCTCGCATGAATTTCGCACGCCGCTGACGCTGATTCTCGGCCCGCTCGACGATGCGCTGGCCGATGCGCCCGAGTCGATGAATGCGATCCAGCGCCAGCGCGTCGAGCTCACCCACCGCAACTCGCTGCGCCTGCTCAAGCTGGTCAATTCGCTGCTCGACTTTTCGCGCATCGAGGCCGGCCGCGTGCAGGCCAGCTACGTCCCGGTCGATCTCACGCGCCTGACGGTCGACCTGGCCGGCGTGTTCGAGTCGGCCATGGCCAAGGGGGGGCTGGAGTACACAGTCGATCTGCAGCCGCTGACCCAGCCGGTGTTCGTCGACCGCGACATGTGGGAAAAGATCGTCTTCAACCTGCTGTCGAACGCCTTCAAGTTCACGCTGCACGGTGGCGTCACGGTGACGTTGCGTGAACATGCCGGCATGGCGCGCCTGTCGGTGCAGGACACCGGCACCGGCATTCCCGAGCATGAACTGCCGCGCATGTTCGAACGCTTCCACCGCATCGAAGGCGCGCCGGGCCGCACCTACGAAGGCACCGGCATCGGCCTGGCGCTGATCCAGGAGCTGGTGCGCCTGCATGGCGGGACAATCGCAGTCTCGAGCACCTTCGGCGAAGGCACCCGGTTCGACGTCGATCTGCCGTTCGGCGATGCACACCTGCCGGCGGATCGCATCGTGCAGGCGCCGGAGACGATGGCCGACCGCCAGCGCATGGGCGCGGCGTTCGTCGAAGAAGCACTGCGCTGGCTGCCCGACACGCTGGAAGGCGCAGCGACGACGCCGGCGCCGGAGCCGACGCCGGATATGGACATGGACACGAGCGCGCCCGCGCAGCCTGAAGCGCGCCCGCGCATCCTGGTTGCCGATGACAACAACGACATGCGCGCCTACCTGAAATCGCTGCTCGAACCGCATGCCGACGTGCGCGCGGTGGCCGATGGCCAGGCAGCGTACGAGATGGCGCTGCTGGACCCGCCCGACCTGGTGCTGTCGGACGTGATGATGCCGCGCCTGGACGGTTTTGGCCTGATCGCGAAGGTGCGCGCCAGCGAACTGCTGCGTCATCTGCCGGTCATGCTGCTGTCGGCGCGCGCGGGCGAAGAAGCCAAGGTCGAAGGCTTGCAGGCCGGCGCCGACGACTACCTGGTCAAGCCGTTTTCAGCCAACGAGCTGCTGGCGCGCATCGGCACCCAGGTGGCGCTGGGACGCGAGCGGCGCCAGAACGCGCGCGATGCGCAGGCGCGCGAAGCGCATGTGCGGGCGCTGATCGACGCTTCGCCCGCGATGCTCTGGACCACCGACAACGACAGCCTGTGCACCTATCTGAGCCGGCGCTGGTACGACTACACGGGCCGCACGCCCGAGCAGGACCTGGGCATGGGCTGGCTCGAGAACGTGCACCCCGACGACGCCGCGCGTTCGGGCGAGATCTTCCTGGCCGCCAGTGCGGCCCGCCAGCCGTTCTCGTTCGATTACCGCCTGCGCGGCCATGACGGCAGCTACCGCTGGTTCATCGACGCCGGCCTGCCGCGCGTGAATGCCGCCGGGGAGCCGGACGGGTATGTCGGCACCGTGATCGACGTCCATGCGCGCAAGCTGTTGCAGGAGCGCTTCGAGCGCGTGTCCGAGGCGGGCGATATCGGCGTCTGGTATGCCGACGTGCCGTTCACGCATTTCCAGATCAATGCCGAGATGGCGCTGCACTTCGGCGTCGACATGGGCCGCGCCGCGTCGGTGAGCGAACTGCTGGCGGCGGTGGAGCCGGAAGACCGCGAGCGGCTGGCCGAGAGCGTCGAGCACGCGGTGCGCGCCGGCGCGCCGCTGGACCTCGAGTTCCGCACCCGTGTTGCCGCAGCGGACGGCGGCGATGGTACGCCGCGCTGGTTGCGCGCCATTGGCTGGTGTGGCCTGAACAAGAACGGCCAGCCCGAACGCTTCGACGGCGTCACGCTCGATATCGACAGCCAGAAGCACGCCGAGCAGGAACTGCACCGCCTGGCGCGCGAACTGGGCGCAAAGAACCGGGCGCAGAGCGACTTCCTGTTTACGCTCGCGCACGAACTGCGCAATCCGCTGGCCCCGATCCGCTCGGGCCTGGAGCTGATGCGCATCGGCGCGGCCAGCGGCGACGTGCAGGCCATCATGCGGCGCCAGGTCGATCACATGGTGCACCTGGTCGATGATCTGCTCGACATGGCGCGCCTGGCCGAAGGCAAGGTCACGCTGCGCTGCGAGCGTGTGCTGCTGGCCGACGCGGTGCGCGAAGCCGTCGACATGAGCATGCCGCTGGTCGAGCGTGGCCGCCACGCGCTGGCCGTGCATCTGCCCGATGGGCACGTGGGCCTGCACGCCGACCGCCATCGCGTGGCCCAGATCCTGAGCAACCTGCTCAACAACGCGGCCAAGTACACGCCGCCGGGCGGTGCGCTGGAAATCCACGCGCAGATCGAGGGCGACGACGTGGCCATCTCGGTACTGGACAACGGCATCGGCATCGCCGCCGATGCGCTCGAGGGCGTGTTCGACATGTATGCGCAGGCCCACGCGGGCGCCGAGATGGCGCAGGGCGGCCTGGGTGTTGGCCTGAACCTCGTGCAGCGCTTGGTGAAGCTGCATGGCGGCCGCGTGGCCGCCACCAGCGCCGGGGTCGGGCAGGGCAGCCAGTTCACGGTCTGGCTCCCGCTGCCGGCCGACAGCGCGACGCCGCCTGTCGCTGCGGCCGGTACTGTGCTGCAGGCAGCGCAGACCGACCCGGGCATGCTGCGTATCCTGGTGGTGGACGACAATGTCGATGCGGCCCAGACGCTGCAGGCCCTGCTGGAGATGAACGGGCACGCGGTGACGGCCGTGCATGATGGCGCCTCGGCGCTGCTGCAGGCGGCGGCGCTGTTGCCGCAAGTGGTGTTTCTCGATATCGGGCTGCCCGACATGACCGGCTACGACGCGGCCGAAGCGATGCGGCGCATCGCCGGCATGGAGACATCGACGCTGATCGCGCTCACGGGCTGGGGTGCGGAGCAGGACCGGAAGCGCTCGAGCCAGGCAGGGTTCGATCACCATCTGACCAAGCCAGCCGATTTTTTGATTGTGGAGCAACTGATCCGCGACGTGGCGGAGCGTACGCCGGCATCTGGTCCGACAACGTCACAAAACAAACAGCCCGGCTGAAAAGCCGGGCTGCGATGGTGCGCCGAACTCGCCCTGATCTGCAGGGCGCTGTTCGGCTGGTGACCGCGATTACTTGCCGGTCGTGCCGGTTGGCGGCGTGGTGGTGCTGGTTGGATCGGTGGTCTGTGGGCTGGTGGCGCCTTCTGCGGTGCCGGTCATCCCCGTGGTGCCGGTGGCGCCAGTCGTGCCCATGGTGCCAGCTGCGCCCGACGTGTCGGTCGTGGTGCCGGTGGTGCCGGCAGCAGCGCCCGTGCCCATGTCGCCCGTACCGGTGGTGCCGGTGCCCGTTGCGCCAGTGCCGGTGTCACCCATGGTGCCAGTGGCGCCCGAAGTGCCGCTTGGCATGGTGGCCGAGGTGTCGGCTGGAACGGTCGTGGTGGTCGCTGCTTCGTCTTTCTTGCATGCGCCCAGCAGGGTTGCCAGCACGGCGGCGGTCAGCAGAATTTTTGGTGCCTTGGTCATTGCATTCATTTTTTACTCCTCGATTGACGTCTATTTGTGTGCCGCAGATCCCGGACTGCTTGTTGGGACATTGCGGCGCCAGATCGGTTCCACTGTGACGCGATGGTCGCTTGTGAAACGTTGAGGGTACCGACGCAATACGCGGCCCCAGTGCGTACTTCAGTGAATCTGTTTCGACTTCAATGCATCTGTGCCAATTAGACCGCAAGCCCGACAGCTGGTTCGTTAGATACCGCACACTCACGGGAATCGGTAACATTATTTACACACTTCGTGTGACCGCCGGTGTTCTAGGAGCCCAGGTGAACATCGCCCGCCACGGACATCGGATCGTTCACTGTTGCCTTGTCTTTCTGGCCAAGCTGTTCCAGTAAAACCGGTACCTCGGCGGCAAGTTCCCGGGCCAGATAACCGAGCGTTCCCAGGCGCTCTGCAAGCCGGTCGCCGGCGCGTGCATGCAGCGCGACGCCCCAGCAGGCCGCCTGCGCTTCGGTCGCGCCGCGCGCCAGCAGGCCGCCGATGATGCCCGCGAGGACGTCGCCCGAGCCCGAACTGGCCAGTCCGATATTGCCGGCGCCTTCGTGCTGCCACAGCGTGCCATCCGGCGCGGCGATCACGGTGCGCGCGCCCTTGAGTGCGATGACGGCGTTCCAGTCGCGCGCCGCGGCCAGGGCCGGCCCATCGGGCAGGCCGGCGATGCAATCCTTGTCGATGCCCGTCAGGTGCGCCATTTCGCCGCAGTGCGGCGTCATGATCACGGGACGCTCGAAGCGCATCGGCTTGCCCGCGGGCCAGTCCTCTGGTGGATGAAGCAGGATGTCCATGGCACAGGCGTCGAGCACCAGCCCGACGTCCGCTTCAACCAGGCGGGGCAGCAGTGCATGCACCAGGCGCGCCGTGCTCGCTTCGTCGCGCATGCCGGGACCGATCAGTACTGCATTCACGCGATCGGCCAGCGGATCGAGGCTGGCCACCGCATCGAGGCTGAAGCCATCGGTATCGTGCTCGGTCAGGCCAATCACACGCGCCTCGGGCATTGCCAGCGCGACCAGCTGGGCGACACTGGCGCCGGTCGCGATCGTGAGCTTGCCGGCCCCGGCGCGCAGTGCGGCGGTGGCCGCCAGGATGATGGCGCCCGGCATCTCGCGCGAGCCGCCGATGATCAGGATGTGGCCGCGCATTTCCTTGTCGCCTCCGGTGCCCGGCTGCGGCAGCGGCCAGGCGGCCAGCATGCCTGCATCGACATCGTGTACCTGGTTCTTGTCCATGGCGGATGACCTTACGCGTTGGGGGCGGATGCGACGTCCCTGGCCACGGTGACCGGTGTGCCGGTCTCCTCCAGCGGCGCGACGAAATTGACCAGGCGCAGCGCCAGATCGCCGCGCTTGCCGGCCTCGGGATCGAATTCGTACGAGGTGACGGAACAGTTCGGGACATCGCCGTTGCGATCGAACTCGAGGATCTGCGCTTCGGTGAGATGCTCGAACAGGTAGCGGAAGCAATTGACCGTGACCTGGTGCGCGACGATCAGCACACGCTCGCCGGCAAATTCCCGTTCCAGCGTATCCATGACACTGCGCAGGCGCAGGATGACGTCGCACCAGCTTTCGCCGCCAGGAGGGCGGAAATAGAACTTGCCAACGTGATGGCGCTGCTCGTACAGATCGGGGAAGTCGTGCGCGATACCGTGCGTCGTCAGGCGGTCAAGGACGCCAAATTCCTTTTCGCGCAGGCGCTCGTCTTCGCGCACGCACAGGCCGTCGCGGTCGAGGTGGCGCATCACGAGGTTGGCCGTATCGGTGGCGCGCACGTACGGCGAATGCAGCACGACGGTCGGGCGCTGCGCTGCGGGGAGCGATGCGAACCAGGCGCCGAGGGCGTCGGACTGGCGCTCGCCAAGGTCGGACAATGGCACGTCGACGTCGCGCTCGGCGATGTCGATGCGGTGTCCTGCTGCTGCTTCAGCCAGGTCGCGGGCGACGTTGCCGGCGCTTTGTCCGTGCCGCACGACCCATATTTCCTGTGGCCATTTTTGTTCCATGAAGTCCGCCAAAAAGTTATCTTGGCGTCATCATAGAAGGTTTCACGACGGCCTCAGCGCACGATTGTTCCGTGCACGGAAACCGTCAGGCGGCGTCAGACGGCCCGCGCCTCGCTGTCCAGGTTGATGTCGGCATCGTCGTCAAACACCCGCATGTCGGTCTGTCCCATGACCCGGCTGGTGACGGTGCCGGCAGCGATCGAGCCGCTGACATTCAGCGCCGTGCGGCCCATGTCGATCAGCGGTTCGACCGAAATCAACAGACCAGCGAGCGCCACCGGCAGGTCCATCGCCGACAGCACGATCAGCGCCGCGAAGGTGGCGCCGCCGCCGACACCGGCCACGCCGATCGAGCCGAAGGCGATGATCGCCAGCAGCGGCAGCAGGAACGCGGCCGTGAACGGATCGACGCCCACCGTCGGCGCGATCATCACCGCCAGCATGGCCGGGTAGATGCCGGCGCAGCCGTTCTGGCCGATCGTGGCGCCAAACGACGCGGCAAAGTTGGCCGTGCCCTCCGGCGTGCCCAGGCGCGCGGTCTGCGTGGCCACGCTCATCGGGATCGAGCCCGCGCTGGTGCGCGAAGTGAACGCGAAGACCAGCACCGGGAAGATCTTCTTCACGTAGCGCCAGGGCTTCAGGCCGGCCGCTGCGACCATCGCCAGGTGGACACAGAACATCAGCGCCAGCGCGGCGTACGATGCGACGACGAAGTTGAGCAGGCCAAGAATGTCTTGCCAGCTCGAGCTCGAGACGACCTTGGCCATCAGCGCGAACACGCCGTAGGGGGTCAGGCGCAGCACGAGCGTGACCATGCGCATCACGATCACGTGCGCCACGTGCACGAAACTGCTGAACGACGTGAAGACTTCCGGCTTCTTGCCGGCGATGCCGGTGGCCGAGACGCCGATGAAGATCGCGAACACCACCACGGCGATGGTCGAGGTCTTGCGCGCGCCGGTCATGTCGAGGAACGGGTTGGCCGGGATGAAGGACAGCAGCAGCGACGGCAGCGACAGTTCCTTGGCCGCAGCGAGATTGCCCTGCATGTATTCGCCGCGCGCGACTTCGGCGGCGGTGGAGGTCAGGCCGACCGCAGTCAGGCCGAACAGCTTGGCCATCAGGATGCCGATCGAGGCCGCCACGATGGTCGTGATGAGCAGGATGCCGATTGTGAGCGTGCTGATCTTGCCGAGCGACGAGGCATCGCGCAGCTTCAGGATCGCCTGGATGATCGAGACCATGATCAATGGAATGATGATCATCTGCAGCAGCTGGACATAGCCGCTGCCGATCACGTTCAGCCATTCATTGGTGGCCTTGATTTCCGGCCCACCCACGTCATACATCACCTGTAACGCGGCGCCGAGCACGACGCCAAGGCCAAGGCCGGCGAACACGCGCTTGGTGAACGAGACGTGATTGGCCTGCAACCGGTACAGGAAGACGCAGACGGCCAGGGCAATGGCCAGGTTGAGCAGGACGGGAAGTGTCATGGGGGCTTCGTTGGGACGGCGTGGACAATCATGTCATTTTATCGACAAAGTTGCCTGTTCACAGTGCGCTTGTCATTTTTGCCAAGGCACAGCCTGGACCGGCGGCCAGCAGGTTGTTGCGGACCAGCGACGCCTGTCCCGTGTTGTACAGGGAACCCGTCAATCTCGCGTTCGATACTTCCCATGGATAAGGATAAGTTTCTATAATCCAATAAAGCACCAACTTATTCCTCCTCACGTCAGCCTAGCGAACATGTTCAAACATCTCAGCATCAAGTCGCGCCTCATTTTCGTCATCGCGTTCCTTGCGGTCGAACTCATTGCCGGCGCCGTCATCGGCATCTACAACCTCGGCACAGCCAACGCTGAGCTCAAGCAGATGTACGATCGCCGCCTGGTCGGATTGAGCCAGGCCGGGGAGGTCACGCAGCTGATCACGGCAAACCAGCTGACCGTGGCCAAGGCGGTCACTATGGACGATGCCGCCCAGCGCAGCGCTGCAATGGACACCGTCCAAGCGACGAGCGCCACCATCAACCAGCTGTGGGGCCAGTTCACGCAAATCCCGATGAGCGAGAAGGAGCGGGCGCTGGTCGCGGAGATCGCCGCGGCGCGCAAGGCGTTCCTCGATGGCGGCCTGTTGCCGGCAGTGGCCGCGATCCGCGCCAATGACAATGCGCAGGCGATCCAGCTGCTGAACGGGCCGATGACGCAGCTTTATGCATCGCTCAATACGCTGGGCATCCGGCTGATCGACGAGCAGCAGGCTGCGGCGCTGGCCGAATACCGGGCCTCACAGGCGACCTTTGAACTGGTGCGCGCGGTGTGCCTGGCCGGCCTGGCCTTTGGCCTCATCATGGCCGCGCTGGTTGGGTACCTGCTGGTGCGCGCGATCGTGCGCCCGATCGAGCAGGCCGTGAAGATCGCCGGCGCCGTCGCCCAGGGCGACCTGACCCAGACCATCGAGGTCACGTCGACTGACGAAACCGGCCGTCTGCTGCAGGCGCTCAAGGACATGAACGAATCGCTCGTGCGCATTGTCGGCCAGGTCCGCACCGGTACCGACAATATCGCCACCGCCTCAAGCGAAATTGCCGCTGGCAATCTGGATCTGTCGTCGCGCACCGAGCAGCAGGCCGGCTCGCTGGAAGAAACCGCTTCGTCGATGGAAGAACTGACGTCGACCGTCAAGCAGAACGCCGACAATGCGCGCCAGGCCAATGCACTGGCCACGTCGGCATCGGAAGTAGCGGGCAAGGGCGGCGCCGTGGTGGCGCAGGTGGTGCAGACGATGGGCGCGATCAATACGTCGGCCACCCGCATCGTCGACATCATCGCCGTGATCGACGGCATCGCGTTCCAGACCAATATCCTGGCCCTGAACGCGGCCGTCGAGGCGGCGCGCGCCGGCGAGCAGGGCCGCGGCTTTGCCGTCGTGGCGGGCGAGGTGCGCAGCCTGGCGCAGCGCAGCGCGGCGGCGGCCAAGGAAATCAAGGTGCTGATCGACGATTCGGTCGAGAAAGTGCACCACGGCTCGGAACTGGTGGACCGCGCCGGTACGACGATGGCCGAAATCGTGCAAAGCGTGAACCGCGTGACCGACATCATGTCCGAGATCACCGCGGCCAGCCAGGAACAGACGGCCGGCATCGAGCAGATCAACGGCGCCGTGGCGCAGATGGATCAGGTGACGACGCAAAATGCGGCGCTGGTCGAACAGGCGTCGGCAGCGGCGACGTCGCTGCAGGAAGAAGCGGCCAAGCTGGCGCAGACCGTGGGGGCGTTCAAGCTTGCTACGCCGGCAGGCGTGCGCGCAGTCGTGGCCAAGCCGCGCGTGGTCACCGGTGCGCCGAAGATAGTGGCCAACGCGGCGCCGAAGCCGGTGGAGAAGGCGCCTGCGAAGTTGCCTGCAAAGTTGTCTACGAAGGCGCCGGTAAAACCGGTCGTGACAAAAGCCCGCACCGACGCCGCGCCAGTCGCGAAGCCGGTGAAGCCAGCGAAGGCAGCGAACGCAGAGACCGCCAACGCCAGCGCCGGCGACGGCTGGGAAGAGTTCTGACGCAGTCCGGGGTTGGCGGCCCGGCCGCCAATCCTACCGTACCGTGCGCAAGGTGCGCAGCCCCGCCGCCAGCAGCAGCAAGGCCAGCACGGCCAGCGCCAGCAACTGCCCCGTCGCCAGCGTCCCCTTCATCGCGCTACCGTCATACACGGGCAGTTTCGCCGCATCGCTTGGTGTGAACGGCCGCTCTTCGAACAGGTACGGATAGAAGAACTGCCGCAGCTGCGTGTGATACGCCCCGATCCGGTCGTGGTACGCCAGTTGCGAGGCCAGGTCGGTATCGGCCAGCCGGTGCAGCAGCACCTGCACGTTCACCGACGCCAGCAGCAGCCCGGCGCGCGCGGTCCAGTCTTCGCGCGCCATCATGCTGGCGCGGTACTGCGCCACGCTTGGCGCCACCGCGTCGTCGCCCGCCTGGTGCATCGCGTAATACCATTTCCAGTGGAAGCGCCCGGTGACCGGCGCCGTGTCCTTCCATTCGGGATGCGTGCGGAAGAATTTCTCGAACGTCTCCATCTTGGGCACGTCCCACGCCGAGTGCACGGCCTGGCGTTGCGCCAGCGCCAGCTCGACCCCCTTCGACACCGGCGACAGGCGCGCGATGCCGGCATCGGCCAGTGTCGGCAGGATCATCGTCAGTCCCACCAGGCTCGCCAGCAGGATCGCGGCGCTGCCGGCCGACGTGCGCGCACGCGCCGCCACCCAGGCCGCCAGACCGAACCAGAACGCCAGGTACAGCGTCGCGACCAGCGCAATCTGGCCGAAGCCCGTCACGCCGGCGCCGGCGATGAACGCGCCCACGGCCAGTGGCAGCAGCGCAGCGAGCCATAGCAATCCATAGCGCAGGCCGACGCGGCGGCGCCAGGTATCGGCCGCGCCTTTGGGCAGGGACGCCAGCAGGCGCAGGCGGCCGGCTTCGCGTTCGCTCGAGACGAGATCATGCATCAGCGCGATGACGAACAGCGGCGTCAGGTACACCAGCACGAACGCAAAATCGAAGCGCCCCGGCATGGCCAGCTCGGGATTGATCGACTCGGATTCATACAGCTGCGACTGCAACCCGAGAATCCGCACGCGCAGCGCCGACGGCTGCAGATCGCGCCCGCCGATGGCGGCAAACGCCAGTGGCGACGGCGGATTGACGGTCAGGTGCGGCAGGTAGTAGCCGACCGCGCCGGCTTCGGCGCTCCCGGTTTTGCTGACAGCGCGTAACTGCGTAGCCAGGATGGCCGCATGGTCATGTGCGTGGCTTGCGGCGATGCGCTCAAGCGTGGCGCGCTGCTGGTTCACGGCGTGCAGGCCGGTCCAGACCGACAGCGCGGACAGCAGCGCCAGCAGCACGACGGCGCCGACAGCCAGGCGCGAGTGCGCGATCTGGCGCAGTTCAAGAAAGTACGTTTTCATGCCGGATTCCTTTCCAGGCGTTTGGCGATCCAGCCGCCGATGGCGAATAACGCCAGCAGCCAGCTGCCCAGCAGGGCAAACGCGGGCCAGGCATGGCGCGCGGCGACCTCGGCGAACAGTGCGGGGGCGTAGCCGAAGCGCGGCGTGTCTTCCCAGTGGTGCTTGTCGATGCGCTCGTCGCCGGCGCCGGTGGGCGTGACGACGTTGACGTGCAGGCCGTTGAGCCGCTGGACGAAGGCGTAGCGGTAGCGTTCACCTTCGAGCAGGAAGCGCGCATGGCTGTCGAGGTTGGTGCCGGACAGCGCGGTCGACATGCGGCGCAGCGCGATCAGCGGACTGGCCACGCTGGCCGAATGGACGATCGCGCTTTCCGCAGTTTGACGTGCGTAATCGGCGCGCATGAATTCATCGAACAGGGCGCTCGTCATGCGCTCGCCCTCGGCCATCAACAGGCCGCTGTAGTTGACCGGCAGGTCTTCCACGCGCGTCACGCCGTAGTGTTGCAGCGTGCGCGCCCGGAACGCATTGAAGTACGGGTCGTCCGGATTGTGGCTGTCGCCGATCGCGGCCAGGCGCTCGTGGATCGCGACCTCGGTTTCAATGCGGCTCGGGCGACCCACGTCGCCAGCCGCGACATCGGGCATCACGCGCGGCAGCAGAATCGCCGTGACGATCCAGCCGGCCACCAGCGCCAGCAGCGCATCGCGCGCCCGGGGCAGCGACGCCGATACCAGCACGGCCGCCACGACCCACACCAGCAGGTACAGCGCATACCCGGCCAATAGCGCGATCGCCTCGGCCGCGACGGCCGGGTGCACGACGGCGATCGCCACCAGCGCGATGAAGGCCGGCGCACCCAGCAGCAGCGCTACACCGGCGTGGGCCGCGAGCTTGCCAAGCAACAGCGTCGCGCCGCGGACACCCTGCACGATCTGCAGCCGCAACTGACCACGCTCGCGTTCGCGCGCGACGCTGCCGAAGGCGAGGAACACGATCAGCAGCGGCGTGAGCACCTGCAGCACGAAGGCCGGGGTCAGCTGGCCAAAACGCAGCAGCACCGACGATTGGGCGGCGTCGCTGAAGTTGGCGCTGTTCTGGCGATGACCCTCCAAAAACAGCGTACTGCCAGTGAACGGATCGACACCGAAATCGAAGAAGGCGAGGGGGCTGAGTGGCCGGAACACATAGTGGCCGTAATGGACGACACGGTGCGGGTGGCGGTCCGGCTGGTTGGCCCACTGGGCGTCGACCGTGCTCTGGAAGCGCGCCCGTTCGGCGTTCACGGTGCCCACGCGCTCATGACTGACAACGATGGCCACGAGCGTGAGCGCCAGCATCAGGATGCCCGCGGCGACGGCCACCTGGTTGCGCAGCATCGCGCGCCACTCGCCCACGGCAACCGCGGGCAGTGCTTGAAATACGCTCATGCGGCCTCCGGTCTGGCGGCAGCGTTAGTGGCACCCGCGTAGCGCCGGTACAGGTCGCGCACGTCATAGCGTTCGGCGCCGCTGGCGGCCACTTCGTGGCTGATGTGGCCACGCTCCAGAAAGCCGATGCGGTCCGCCACTTCGGCGGCGCCCAGCAGATCGTGCGTGACCATGAAGATGGCGCTGCCCCGCGCGCGCAAGTCCTGCAGCAGCGTGTTGAATTCGCTGGTGGCTTGGGGATCCAGGCCCGTGGTCGGCTCGTCGAGCAGCAGCAGCGGCACCTGGCGCGCCACGGCGAGCGCAATCGCGACCTTCTGGCGCATGCCTTTCGAGTAGCCGCCCAGGCGACGCGTCCATGCGGCCGGGTCGAGCCGCACCGCGCGCAACGCATCGTCGATGGTGGCGTCGATGGGGTGACTGCCGGCCAGGCGCAGGAAGTAGTCGATGTTTTCGCGGGCGCTCAGGTGTTCGTAGAGGGCGACGTTTTCCGGCACGTAGGCAAGCTGGCCGCGCGCGGCGAGCGGGTCGGCGACGACGTCGATGCCGCACACGCGCACGCTGCCGGCTTGCGGTGCGAGAAAGCCGAGAAAGGCGTTGAGCGTCGTCGATTTGCCGGCGCCATTGCCGCCCAGCAGGGCATAGATTTCACCGCGCGCAACGCGCAGGTTCAGGTCGCGCAGCACGGTCGTGGCGCCATAGGCGACGGTCACGCCGGTCGCTTCCATGGCAGGAGTGGTCATGGTCATCGTGTTCTTTCAAGGTAAACAAGGTATGCCGGCGCACGCATGCAGCGTGCGCGCCGGATGCAGACGCGCACAGGTGCCGCGACCGCAAACGGGACGGAGATGACTCGCGCCGCTACGCCGTCAGGCCACGTTGGTAGCCGCGGCGGCGCACGAGCGGATCAGTGGACGGACTGGTGGCGTGGTGGCGCCTGGGGGGAAGGGATCAGGTACTGGCGCCGGTAGAACGGCGCAGGGCGCGGCAGGCGCGCGAGGAGGTAGACGACCGCCAGGAAGACGGCCAGCAATTGTGGCGACACGGCCGGCAGGTCGGCCGTGGCATGGGCTGCAACCTGGCAGCTGACGCAGTCGGACAACTGCTCGGCCAGGTCATGGTCGTGGTACGAGCTGCCGATGAGTTGCAGTGCCAGGATCAGCGCGCACACGCACAGGAGCAACCGGCGCAGGGCCGTGCTGGTGTGCGTAATGCGTAGCGTGTGCAACAGCGACATGCGATCCTGGCTGAACGGGTGACGGCGCAGTATAGCCCGGCCGTTACGGCGCGGGCAAGGCGCAATGCGGGCGTAATGCGGGGCGAAATGCGGCGGCTTACTCGAACGCCACCAGCAGCGTGGCCAGGCCGATGCAGACGACCGCGACCACGCCGATGCGCTGGCGCAGGCGGCGGCTGCTCGAGACGATGTCTTGCGCAATATGACGGCGCGGCTTCTTCGGATTGCTGCGGTCGACGGCGGTCGCCGTATGGATCGGCGTGCGGTGACGCTGGACTTGTTCGGTGTGCATTGATGGCTCCAGTTGCAGGCCCCGGCGGTGCACGGTCAGTACTGTGCTTCTGCTTGTGTTTGAGGCAATAAACAATCCTAGCATGCACGCATTGGGTTGTGGAAGGCCACGTTGTCAACCGTGCGCGCGTACGGACAGCCGGCTTGTCCGGCGTGCAGCGCCGTCCAAAAAGAGGCGCTGCGCAATCGTAGTGCGCTCCGCGCGCCATGCTGCGGTGCACCGCAGCAGCGGCCATTCTCACGCTCACTCTGCGCCGGCCACTGGCACGAAGCTTGCGTAATGAGTAATGCGCAACGGAGCGCACGAGGTGAATGCCAACGCTGGCCCCGCCTCCCCGGACAACGACGTCTACCAATGCATGAACACGTTCATGTGGGGTAGCCGTTTTTTTTTGCCTGATCACTTTTTGGGATTTGCAATGGAAAATCAACAGCGTCAAGCGCAGGGCAATTCGTCCACCGGTACGAACGTCGATGGGACGCGCAGGAACATCATCCAGGGTGCCTCGCTGGCAGCGGCCGGTGGCCTGCTGGGGCTGGCCGGGGGCGGGGCATGGGCGGCGGGGTCGGACAAGCCCGAAAAGACCGAGATCAAGATCGGCTTCATTCCACTGACCGATTGCGCATCGGTCGTGATGGCGTCGGTGCTGGGCTTTGACAAGAAATATGGCGTCAAGTTCGTGCTGAGCAAAGAGGCCTCGTGGGCCGGCGTGCGCGACAAGCTCGCCAACGGCGACCTGGACGCCGCCCACGTGCTGTACGGCCTGCTGTACGGCGTGCAGATGGGCATTGGCGGCCAGAAGAAGGACATGGCCGTGCTGATGGGCCTGAACAACAACGGTCAGGCCATCACGCTGTCGAAGCAACTGGCCACCAAGGGCGCGGTCGACGGCGCCTCGCTCGCCAAGCTGATGCGCACCGAAAAACGCGACTACACATTCGCGCAAACGTTCCCGACCGGCACCCACGCGATGTGGCTGTATTACTGGCTCGCCGCCAATGGCATCAATCCGATGAAGGATGCCAAGGTCATCACCGTGCCGCCGCCGCAGATGGTGGCCAATATGCGCATCGGGAACATGGACGGCTTCTGCGTGGGCGAACCGTGGGGCCACCGCGCCATCATGGACGGCATCGGCATCACCGCCACGACGACCCAGGACATCTGGCGCGACCACCCCGAGAAGGTGCTGGGCTCGACGCTGGAATTTGCCAAGGCCAATCCGAACACGTGCCGCGCGATGATGGCCGCCATTCTGGAGGCCGGCAAGTGGATCGATGCGTCGCTGGCCAACAAGAACAAGATGGCTGAAGTGATCGCCGCCAAGTCGTACGTCAACACCAGCAAGGATGCGATCGACCAGCGCATCATGGGCCGGTACCAGAACGGCATGGGCAAGACCTGGGACGACGCGAACCACATGAAGTTCTACAACGACGGCCTGGTCAACTTCCCGTACCTGTCCGATGGCATGTGGTTCATGACGCAGCATCGCCGCTGGGGCCTGCTCAAGAGCGATCCGGATTACCTGGCCGTGGCCACGGCGGTCAATCAGGTCCAGTTGTACAAGGACGCGGCCACGATGACGAAGACGCCGGTCCCGGCGGGCTTGCTGCGCACATCGAAGCTGATGGACGGCACCGTGTGGGATGGCAAGAACCCACAGGCGTACGCCGCGTCGTTCAAGGTCAAGGCTTGACCATCCACCCGTACTGCGAGGAGCCGTCATGAATGCCCTGTTGAAATCCGTTCCCAACGAGCCGGCGCCAGTGCCGGTGGCTGTCAGCGGCCCGGCGCGCGCCGCGCCCCCGCGCAAGCCGGCCGCCGCCGTCGCTGCGCGCCGCGCACAGCCGTTTGCCACGGCAGTCCGGCGCGTGGCGCCGCCGCTGACCGGCATCGCGCTCGTGCTGCTGATATGGCAAGTGATCGCCGCGCAGAACGAGGCGTTTCCGTCGCCGCTGGTCACGTGGCAGGCAGCGCTCGAACTGTTCGCCGATCCGTTCTACCGCAACAGCCCCAACGACCAGGGCATCGGCTGGAACGTGCTGGCGTCGCTGCAGCGCGTGGCCATCGGCTTCGGCCTGGCGGCGCTGATCGGGATTCCGCTGGGCTTCGTGATCGGGCGCGTGCAGTTTGTCAGCCGCATGTTCGGCCCGATCATCAGCCTGCTCAAGCCGGTCTCGCCGCTCGCTTGGCTGCCGATTGGCCTCCTGGTCTTCAAGTCGGCCGACCCGGCGGCGATCTGGTCGATCTTCATCTGCTCGATCTGGCCGATGATCATCAACACGGCCGTCGGTGTGCAGCGCGTGCCGCAGGACTACATGAACGTGGCGCGCGTGCTGAACCTGTCGGAATGGAAGATCCTCACCAAGATCCTGCTGCCATCGGCGCTGCCGTACATCCTGACCGGCGTGCGCCTGGCCATTGGCACCGCATGGCTCGTCATCGTGGCAGCCGAAATGCTGACCGGCGGCGTGGGCATCGGCTTCTGGGTATGGGACGAGTGGAACAACCTGAACGTGGCGCACATCATCATCGCCATTGCCATCATCGGCGTGGTCGGCCTGCTGCTCGAGCTGGCGCTGGTGTCGCTGGCACGCGCACTGACCCACGAACAAGTGGCTAACTGAAAGGGTTTCGATCATGGACGAACTGCAAAAGAAATTCATCGACATCACCGGTGTCGAGATGGCGTTTCACACCAAGAAGGGCGTGTTCCCGGCGCTGCAGGGGATCGACCTCACGGTCAGCAAGGGCGAATTCATCACGCTGATCGGCCACTCGGGCTGCGGCAAGTCGACGCTGCTGAACCTGATCGCTGGGCTGCTCAAGCCAACCGCAGGCCTGCTGATCTGCGCGGGCCGCGAGATCGGCGGCCCGTCACCGGAGCGCGCGGTCGTGTTCCAGAATCACTCGCTGCTGCCATGGCTGACGTGCTACGAGAACATCCATCTGGGTGTCGAGCGGGTGTTTGGCTCACTTGAAACCCGGGCGCAGTTGCGCGAGCGGACGATGGATGCGCTGGCGTTGGTGGGCCTGACGAGCGCCGAAACCAAGCGGCCGCATGAAATCTCGGGCGGCATGAAGCAGCGCGTCGGCATCGCACGGGCGCTGGCGATGCAGCCGAAGGTCTTGCTGATGGATGAGCCGTTTGGCGCGCTCGACGCGCTCACGCGCGCGCACTTGCAGGACGAGCTGCTCAAGATCGTGGCGGCGACGAAATCCACCGTGGTGATGGTGACGCACGATGTGGACGAGGCAGTGCTGTTGTCCGACCGGATCGTCATGCTGACCAACGGGCCGGCAGCCACGATCGGCGAGATCGTCGCCGTGGAACTCGAGCGGCCCCGTGACCGGGTGGCGTTGGCGCAGGATGCGCGCTATACCGAGCATCGGCGGCAGGTGCTGGAGTTCTTGTACCGAAAGCAAGCGCATCCGGCCGTAGCGGCTTGACACGCGGTAGGGTGGACGGCAGAGCCGTCCACCCTACGGTTCTTCACTGAGCGGCGATGTCTGCTTAAACGGCTTTTTTCTTCTGCACCTGACGCTGCTGCTGCTTGCGCTGCGTCTGGTTGCGGTTCTGCTTGCCTTCGTGGAGCGCGGTGGCGTCCAGCTTGGCTTGCTCGGCGGTGCGTAGTTCTTCCTTGTCGTCATGTGCGACAAAGTAATCGTTGGCTTGCGCGTCGACCACCAGCTTGATCGCCGCTTCGTCGGTGAGGTCATACATCTCCGTGAGGAGCGTGGTCACCTCGTCGAGAAAATCTTCATAAGTCATGGTGGGATCATCCTAATATGAGCGGAACACAAAAAAGCCAACCCGAAGGTTGGCTTTTCTGCTGAATCTTTGGTAGGCCGTGCGGGATTCGAACCTGCGACCAACGGATTAAAAGTCCGCTGCTCTACCAGCTGAGCTAACGACCCGAAGAAGCAAGATTATAGGGGGCGATACGGGCGCTGTCAAATGCCGCGCCCGGCGTATCGCATCTCCGTGTCGTTACTTCAGCGACGCCAGGCGATCGCGCGCGGTCTGCGCGGCGCTCGAATCCGGGTACTTAGACACCAGCGTCTGGAGCGACTTCTTCGCGTTCTTGTTGTCCTTGAGCAGGGCGTAGCTGCTGGCGATATTGAGCATCGCGTCCGGGACCTTCTGGCTGGTGCCGTAGGTGGTGGTGACGACCTGCTGCGCCGCGATGGCCTTCTTGTAGTCGCCCAGTGCGTAGAAGGTGTTGCCGAGCCAGTACTGCGCGTTCGATGCGTACGGCGACTGCGGGAACTGCCGCACGAATTCCTGCAGCGCGACCGAGGCGCCCTTGTAGTCGCCCGACTGGAACATCGCGGTGGCGGCTTCGTACGCGGTCTTTTCGGTGGGCAGCACTTCGGCGGCCTGGCCGTCGATCACTTCGGCGCGTGGCTCGACCTTTTTCAGGCGCGCGTCGAGGTCGGCGTAAAGCTGCTTCTGGCTGTTCTGCGCCTTGGCGACTTCATTGGCCAGCACTTCGATCTGGCCGCGCAGGCGGGCGATTTCCTGCATCGTCTGCTCGTGCTGGTTGAGCATTTCGATCTGCACCGTCTTGTCCGATTTGCTGTCGATGCGTGCGGTCAGGTCGCGCGTGATGTTGTCGACCTTGGTGCGCAGGTCCAGGATGGCCTTGCGCGCTTCTTCGTCGTCGAACGGGCCGGCGACGGCGTGCAGCGGCATCGACAGGGCCAGCACGAGGCATGCGAGGCGGGACTTGGACAGTTTGAGCATAAGCGTTGTGTTCTTTCTACTAAGCCGGTGACTTCGGCGGTTGCTGAGATAAAACAAGGGGCGGGTAGCAGTCTGCACTGCGTCCCGCCCCCTGTCAATCGAACCTGTTCGGCTTGTTCAGCCGAATCGATTATTGATAGACGATGTCTGCGCGGCGGTTTTCAGCCCACGATTCTTCGTTGCTGCCGGTGGCTTTTGGCTTTTCTTCGCCCAGCGACACGGCTTCGATCTGGCCTTCCGACACGCCCAGCGACGCCATCGAACGACGGACGGCTTCAGCACGCTTCTGGCCCAGGGCCAGGTTGTACTCGGTGCCGCCGCGTTCATCGGTATTGCCCTGGATCAGGACTTTACGCGACGTGTTCTTGGTCAGGAACGCCGAGTGGTTCTGGACCACTGGCTGGCCATCAGCGCGCACGACGAAGCTGTCGTAGTCGAAGTAGATGCTGCGCTTGGCCAGAACGCCTTGTGGGTCGTTCAGCGGATCGACGCTGCCGGTCTGGACCGGGTTGATGTCGCGTGGATCAGCAACTGGCGCTGCCGGGGTTGGCGATTTCTCGACGACCGGGGTTTCGTTCAGCTTGGTTGGCGACGAGCAAGCGGCCAGCAGGGCTGCGGTGGAAACGATGAAAGCTACACTCTTGAAGTTGCGCATGGATTTTCTCCTGTTATGTTGAGGTTTTACTTCTTACTTCATGAAGGGACCCCAGCTGGGCTCCCGAATGTTTCCCGCTTTGGTCGTCAAGCGTTGCTTGACTCGTCCATCCACAGACACCACGGCCAGCGAGGTGCGACCGCCACCCTTGGTTGCATACATGATGTACTTGCCGTTAGGCGAAAAACTCGGTTCGGTGGCCCCATCGGCCAAGCGCAGTTCCTGGCCGCTGGCCAGGTCCATCGCATATAAGGAGTAAGCGCCGCCGCGCTGCGAAATCCAGGCCAGCGTCTTGCCGTCGGACGACACACGCGGGCTGATGTTGTAGCTGCCATTGAACGTCACACGGGTGGCGTTGCCGCCGGCTGCGCTCATCTTGTAGATTTGCGGGCCACCGCTGCGGTCGCTCGTGAAATAAATGGTCCGGCCGTCGGCCGAGAACTGCGGCTCGGTGTCGATCGCCGGGTTGTTGGTCAGGCGCTTGTGGCCGGTACCGCCCGAATTGACCGAGTAGATCTCGGTATTGCCGTCCTTCGACAGGGCCACGGCCAGCGTCGAGCCGTCCGGCGACCACGATGGCGCCGAGTTGTTGCCCTTCTGGTTCGAGATCACGTTGCGGCGACCCGTCATCAGGTCTTGCAGATACACGACCGGCTTGCGGTCTTCCATCGAGACGTAGGCGACTTTCGAGCCGTCCGGCGACCAGGATGGCGAAATGATCGGTTCCTTGCCCTGGGTGGCGATGACTTCGTTCTCGCCATCGGCATCCGAGACGGCCAGGATATAGCGCTTGGCGCCGCTGTCGGCCTTCACGTAGGCAATGCGGGTCGAGAAGATGCCGCGCACGCCGGTCAGCTTTTCATAGACGTCATCGGCAATGCGGTGCGCCTGCAGGCGCGTGTAGCGGGGCTGCACTTCGCCGCCCATCTGCGAGATTTCGCCGCCTTTGACGGTGTCCATCAGCTTGTAGCGGATGGCAAAACGGCCATCTGGCTGCTTCGATACGCTGCCGACCACGAGCGCGTCGGCGCCGCTGGCCTTGAAGGCAGCCAGGTTGATGCTGCCGGCGTCACGGTCGCTGATGACCTGGCCAGCGTCGATGACCTTGAACACGCCACTGCGCTCGAGGTCGGCGCGGATGACGGCCGAGACCTTATCGGGTGCGACGGATTCGTCAGCGAAGGCCGCAATGGCGACCGGAATCTGGTTGCTGCCGACACCGGCAATTTCGATTTGCAGCTGCGCATTGGCTGCCGATCCCATGGCGAGGGAAGCGCTAAACAGCAGGAAATGGATTTTTTTCATAGTTTCTCTTGTAAAACTGGTTCGAACCGAATCAATCGTAATCGCGCATCGAGAAATTCACGTCAAGCGTACGCTCTACCGTCCCGTCCTTCTTTTTGGGCAGTGGCGATGCTTTCTTGATACCATTTTCCACTGCCCTGTCAAATTCTGGCACACCGCTGCTTTTCACCAACCTGACCGACATGATTTCACCGGTCGGCAACTGGTCGACGCGGAACGTGGCGCGTGGATTTCCCGACACATCGGTGTTGCCCGGATAGGCCGTGCTGCTCTTGATCGCCGCCGTGATCGCGGCGATATAACCGCCGTCCGATTTCGGGCCCGTCGACTTGGCGGCGCTGCCGCCGCTGCCCATGGCGCCGGCCATGCGCTTGAGTTCGTCGGCACGCAGCTTCGCGAGCTTGGCGTCTTCGGCAGCGGCCGCTTTGGCTTTGGCGGCGTCCGCCTTCTTCTTCTCGGCCGCCGCCGCGACCTGTTCGGCTTTCTTTTTCTCGTCCGCTTCTTTTTTCTTTTCAGCCGCGGCCAGCGCTGCCGCTTTCTTGTCGGCTTCCTTTTCAGCTTCTTTCTTCTTCTCGTCCGCTTCCTTCTTCGCCAGCAGCTCTTTTTCTTTCTCTTTCTGCTTGCGTTCTGCCTCGTCCTTCTTCTTTTGCTCGGCGAGCTTTTCGTCACGCTCGCGTTTTTCCGCGTCGCGCTTCTCGGCCAGCGCCTTCTTCTTGGCTTCCTCGGCCTTGCGTTCCTTTTCGCGCTGCAGCGCGATATCCGGTGCCGGCTTTGGCGCTGGCTCTTCGACCACCGGTGGCGGTGGCGGTGGCGGTGTGCGCACGGGTTCCGGCGTCGGCTCGGGCGCTGGCTCCGGTTCAGGGGTTGGCTCAGGCTCCGGGGTAGGCTCGGGCGGCAGCTCGGGCGCGGCGGCCGTCTGTACCGACATGTCCCATACTTCGGCCTCGACGGTGATCGGCGTCTTGGCCGTCCAGCTCACGCCGATCCACAGAAACGCCAGCAACGCGGCGTGCACGGCCACTGCCAGCAGGAACGATGGCAGGCGGCTCGGTTCTGGCGGCACGTGGTACGGCACGCCGGCGTTGTCTGGCTTTATTTCGGGCATATTCTAGGCATCAATGCATCGACATCACTGGGTGGCCAGGCCAACCCGGTTGATACCCATCTTCTTGGCTTCCGAGATCAGTTGGATGACGTCGTCGTACTTGCTCTCGCGGTCGCCCGCGATCAGCACCGGATAATCGGGATGTTCTTCATGCAGCGCGCGCAGGCGCTGCAGCAGGGCAGAGCGGTCGGCCACGTCTTCCTGGGCCACGCGGCCCTTGCCCTGCACGCCGATCGACAGGCGATTTTCGGGTTCGATCGAAATCTGGATATAGGTGTCCGGCGGCAGCGCCGATTTCTCGGCGCGCGGCAGGTTGACCACGCTCGGCGCCTGATTGGCTGGCACTGCCATGAAAATAATGAGCAGCACCAGCATCACGTCGATGTACGGCACGACGTTGATCTCGGATTTGAACTTGCGGCGACGTCCGCCGCGCATGCTGCTGGAAAAGGCCATGGTCAGGCTCCCTGGATCAGCGCGACTGGCGCTGGAGAATGTTCGAGAATTCTTCGACGAAGCTCTCGAAGCGGTTGGCCAGGCGGTCGATATCGTGCGTGAAGCGGTTGTATGCCACCACGGCCGGGATCGCGGCAAACAGGCCGATCGCGGTCGCGATCAGTGCTTCGGCAATGCCGGGTGCGACGATGGCCAGCGTGGCCTGCTCGACGCTGGCCAGACCGCGGAACGCGTTCATGATGCCCCAGACGGTACCGAGCAGGCCGATGTACGGCGAGACCGAGCCGACCGACGCCAGGAAGTTCAGGTGCGATTCCAGTGCATCGAGTTCGCGCTGGAACGAGGCGCGCATGGCGCGACGGGCGCCGTCGAGCACCGAGTTCATGTCGAGCGTTTCGCGCGACGCTTGCTTGCCCTTGATGAATTCGCCCATGCCGGATTCGAAGATGCGGGCCAGGGCGCCGCTCTGGTCACGCTGGCTGCTGGCGCTCTGGTGCAGCGTGTGCAGATTGCCGCCGGCCCAGAAGCTGCGCTCGAACTGCTCGGTCTGCGCACGTGCGGCGCGGATCGCGAATACCTTGCGGAAGATGTACGTCCAGCTCACGATCGACAGCAGCAACAGCAAGGCCATAATCAATTGCACCAGCACGTGGGCATTGCCGATCAGGGCGACGAATGAAAGGTCTGGGGTGACGGTCATGGGCTATTTATTTAGGTATGTATTCAGGCGGCACGCATTTTAGCAGCCACGTGGTCAGGCAAGGGGCGCGGGCGCATTGTTGCAATATCGACACAACACACGGTCACGCTCGCCGTATTGAGCAGGGTTTCACCGCACCAGGCCTGCTGCAGAAACTGGACCGATGCGCGGCCCAGCCTGGCAACACTGGTTTGTATCGTCAACTGGTCGTCGAGGCGCGCCGCAGCGTGATAGTCGAGGGTCACGTTCTTGACGACGAAGGCAGTGTTGTCCGCGTCGAGCAGGGATTGTTGCTGCACGCCGAGTGACCGAAGCCATTCGGTGCGGGCGCGTTCAAAGAATTTCAGATAGTTGGCATAGAAAACAATGCCGCCAGCGTCGGTATCTTCGTAATACACCCTGACTGGCCAGTTAAATACTGAAGACATTGTTACTGCCGATACATGAACATGAGAAACATTCTACGCGAGTTTCCTTCTCGATATCACCGTTTCCGGCCGTCGAGCGTGGAAATTACTTACGTACCCCTCGCACAAAATCGTGCTTTTGAGCGGTAGTAGACTTGAAACTTGGCAAAAAGACCAATCACTGTAACATTTTCTCACAAATGGCGGGCACGCTATCGGTTGCCATTCAGCGTGCCAGCCTAACCGCCCGCGCGGTCACTCGCCGGGTCAGGCGCGCTTGATGGTGAATGGCGAAAAGCCCTGGCAGGTCGGCATCAGTTCGATGCTGTTGACGTTGACGTGCGGTGGCAGCGTCGCAATCCAGTACGCGGTGTCGGCAATATCCTTTGCGCTCAGCGGCGTCGTGCCTTCGTACACTTTGGCTGCGGCCGAATCGTCGCCCTTGAAGCGTACGTTGGAAAATTCCGTACCGCCGGACAGACCCGGCGCCAGATTGGTGGCACGCACGCCGGTGCCGACGAGATCGGCGCGCAGATTGAGCGTGAACTGTTCCACGAAGGCCTTGGTGGCGCCGTACACATTGCCGCCCGGGTAAGGGTAGTGGCCGGCAGTCGAGCCGATATTGATGACCAGTCCGCTGCCGCGCGCGACCATGTCGGGCAGCACGAGCCGGGTCATCGTCACCAGGCCTTTGCAATTGGTGGCGATCATGGTTTCCCAGTCTTCCAGCGGCACTTCGTGCGCTGGCACCGTATTCAGGGCCAGCCCGGCATTGTTGATCAGCACATCGATCCCCTTCCAGTCGGCCGGCAAGCCGGCCAGCGCTGCCTCGATCGACGCGCGGCTGGTGACGTCGAGCGTTACCGGCAGGGCGGCGTCGCCCAGTTCGCCTGCCAGATCGGCGATGCGGTCGGTGCGGCGGGCTGCCAGAATCACGCGGTGGCCGTGCGAGACGAAGGTGCGCGCCATTTCGGCGCCGAAGCCGGCCGATGCGCCGGTGATGAGGACGATCATGATGAATCCTTGAAAAGGGCAGTGAGGGAGCAGTGCGCAGGCAGATGCAGGGTTGCAAAATTGTAGCCGAAATGATCAGGACGCCGTGGCGGGCGGGCGATTACGCCCCGGCGGGTCACCAGGACGGCGCTTTCCTTGCCCTTCAATGGGGAGTTCAGTACAATTTGCGGACTTTACGTCTCACGTAACTGGCGAAACACCGCACAAGCGCCACCGATTGGTGCGCGGCGCGGCAAAGGTGGGTACCCACCGGGGAACGTGAGACGCCATACGCCGTTCGCCTGGGCAGCCATCAACCGGTACGCGTTCGATCGCGGCTGCCCGCGCCCTTTGGCTCCCGCACCCGCACACAGCGCCGCTCGTTGCCTGGATTACTATCGATTGGAGTTTTACATGTTTGCTAAAGACCATACGCTGGCCAATGTCGATCCGGATCTGTGGAATGCCATTCAGAAGGAAAACGTCCGTCAGCAAGACCACATCGAGCTGATCGCGTCCGAAAACTACACCTCGCCAGCCGTCATGGAAGCGCAGGGCTCGCAACTGACCAACAAGTACGCCGAAGGCTATCCGGGCAAGCGCTACTACGGCGGCTGCGAATACGTCGACATCGTCGAGCAGCTGGCAATCGACCGCCTGAAGCAACTGTTTGGCGCGGAAGCCGCCAACGTGCAGCCGAACTCGGGTTCGCAGGCGAACCAGGGCGTGTTCTTCGCTGTGTTGAAACCAGGCGACACGATCATGGGCATGTCGCTGGCCGAAGGCGGCCACCTGACCCACGGCATGCCGCTGAACATGTCGGGCAAGTGGTTCAACGTCGTCTCGTACGGCCTGACCGCTGAAGAAGACATCGACTACGAGGCGCTCGAGCGCCAGGCGCACGAGCACAAGCCGAAGATGATCATCGCCGGCGCATCGGCGTTCTCGCTGAAGATCGACTTCGAGCGCATCGCCAAGGTCGCCAAGGCCGTCGGCGCCTACTTCATGGTCGACATGGCCCACTACGCCGGCCTGATCGCTGCAGGCGAGTACCCGAACCCGGTGCCGTTCGCCGACTTCGTCACCTCGACCACGCACAAGTCGCTGCGCGGCCCGCGCGGCGGCATCATCCTGATGAAGGCCGAGCACGAGAAGATCATCAATTCGGCCATCTTCCCTGGTATTCAGGGCGGCCCGCTGATGCACGTGATCGCCGGCAAGGCCGTCGCGTTCAAGGAGGCGCTGACGCCTGAGTTCAAGACCTACCAGCAGCAGGTCGTCAAGAACGCCAAGGCACTGGCCGACACGCTGACCG
Source organism: Oxalobacteraceae sp. CFBP 8761 (assembly GCA_014841595.1). Taxonomy (NCBI): domain Bacteria; kingdom Pseudomonadati; phylum Pseudomonadota; class Betaproteobacteria; order Burkholderiales; family Oxalobacteraceae; species Oxalobacteraceae sp. CFBP 8761. The sequence continues at coordinate 973,042 of JACYUE010000002.1, forward strand.
CGCGTGGCCTGCGCATCGTGTCGGGTCGCACCGAATCGCACGTGATGCTGGTCGACCTGCGCGCCAAGAACCTGACGGGCAAGGAAGCCGAAGCCATCCTGGGCCAGGCGCACATGACCTGCAACAAGAACGGCATCCCGAACGACCCGCAAAAGCCGTTCGTCACGTCGGGTATTCGCCTGGGCAGCCCGGCCTTCACGACGCGTGGCTTTGTCGAAGAAGACGCTGTCACCGTGGGCAACCTGATCGCCGACGTGCTGGACAACCCGCACGACGCTGCGACCATCGAGCGTGTCAAGGGCGAAGTCAAGAAACTGACCAGCAAGTATCCGGTCTACGCTGCCTGATTTGCCTTCCGGGCCGGTTCGCCGGCCCGGAAGTACCCCATGTAGTATTGCAGCCCCGGCGCCATGAAATGTCCCTTTTGCCAGCATGAAGATACACAAGTCCTCGATACCCGCGTATCGGAGGAGGGGGACGCCATCCGGCGCCGGCGCCGCTGCGGCAAGTGCGACAAGCGCTTTACCACCTATGAGCGCATCGAACTGTCGATGCCGATCATCGTCAAGAAGAACGGCAGCCGCACCGAGTTTGCCTCCTCGAAGCTGCGCGGCAGCCTGATGCTGGCGCTGCGCAAGCGGCCGGTGGCAGCCGAAGCGATCGACAAGGCCGTTGCCTCCATCGAAGAAAAGCTGCTCACCAGCGGTCTGCGCGAAGTCGATACCGGCCATGTGGGCGAGCTCGTGATGCAAGAGCTGAAGGGCCTCGACAAGATCGCGTATATCCGCTTCGCATCGGTCTACAAGAATTTCGAAGACCTGGATTCTTTCCAGGCAGCGCTGGCCGAAGTCGGGCACCAGCGCAAGCTCGACAACTAATCCCTTTTCAAGGTTCCCCGATTGGCGCGGCGTACGCTTGCGCCGACGCACGGGCGTGCAAAGCCGGCCTGATAACGTCGTAGCTCGTTATCGGGAGGCTTGGGTGCGCAACCATTCACACCACGGTTTTACGCTCATCGAAGTGCTGGTGGCCTTGTTCGTGCTCGCCATCGGCATCGTCGGCGCCGGGGCGGCCCAGCTGGCGGCGCAGCGCACGCAACAGCAGGCAGCGCTGATGGCCGAAGCGGGCCAGCTGGCAAGCTCGCTGGCGGCGCGCATTGGCGCCAATCTGCCGCTGGCCAGCCTGCCCGATGCGGGCAATCCTTATCTGTCGCTCGATTACGACGCCGTTGCCGACGGCCCGCCTGTCGCCGTCGCCGCGTGCTTCGGCACTGCCGCATGCGATCCGCTGGCGCTGGCGGCCTTCGATCTCGATGAGACGCGCCTGCTCGTTCACCGGCGTTTTCCCGGCGGGCGCATTGCCGTATGCCGCGATGCGGCGCCGTGGGATGCCGGCAGTCGCCGCTATCGGTGGGCGTGCAGTGGCGGGGCGCATGCGGCCGTGGCCATCAAGATCGGCTGGCACGGCAACGATGACCTGCCGGCATTCGTGCTGATGGTGGCGCGATGAGGATCCATCGGTACCGGTGTGTGCGTCAGGCTGGCTTTACCATCGCCGAATTCATGGTCGCGATGACGCTTGGCCTGGCCGTGCTGCTGGCGGCTGGCTCGCTGCTGATCGGCGCCACACGTGCACGCGCGGCGCTGCTCGAAGCGGCCGAGATGGACGACGCCGGTCGCTACGCGCTCGATGCGCTGGCGCGCGCCGTGCGCCTGGCAGGCCACGTCGACTGGGCGGCGCATCCGGTGATCGATCCTGCGCTACCTGCCGCGATCGCCGGGCTGGATGCTGCCTCGCTGACCCATGCCGGCGCCGGCATCGATGCGCCGCTATCGGCGACGGTCAACGGCAGCGATGTGCTGGCGCTGCGCTTTGCCGGCACCGGCGCGCCGCCGCATGGCGACGGCGGCACGCTCGATTGCGCCGGCTTTCCCGTGCATCGCGATCAGGAAGGCTGGAGCATTTTTTATGTAGCGCGCAATGCGCAGGGCGACGCTGAACTGCGCTGCAAATACCGGGGCGCCGGCAACTGGTCGTCCGATGCCGTGGCAGGCCACGTCGACAGCTTCCAGGTGCTGTACGGACTCGATACCGATGGCGATGGCGCGCCCAATCGATACGTGAACGCCAGCGCGATCCGGGCGCTCGACGCGGCGCTGGTGCTGGCCGGGTCGACTCCAGATGAGCGGGCCGCCGATCTGCGTACGCGCAGCCACTGGAAGCACGTTGCGAGCGTACGGGTCGGCTTGCTGCTGCATGGGCCGCGTCAGGCGCCTGATGCCGGTGAGGGCCTCGTCCATTGGCTGTTCGGTCCGGGGTATGACGGTGCGCTGGCGGCTGCCGATCCAGGTGTCCGGCTGGCGGCGGCCGACCTCGATCGCGACGGCGATGCGCGCATGCACAAGGTGTATGGCGCGGTCATCGGGGTGCCAGTCGCGGTGCCAATTGCGGTGCCTGTCGCTCCGCCCGGCGTGCCACCATCTGCGCCGCCGGTCGCGGCGCGTTGAGCAGCGTATGCGCCATCAGCGTTTCCCTATCCCACGGCGCCAGGCCGGCATCGCGCTCATCACCGCGCTGGTGCTGATGCTGGCCGTGCTCATGACAGGCATCGCCTCGGCGCGCGGCGCCCTGCAAAGCACCCGTGCCGCGGCATACGAACGCGAGCGCGCGCTGGCCCTGCACATGGCCCACGCCGCCTTGCTCGATGCCGAACACGATATCGACGGCGGCGCAGCGCCAAACTCGGCGCGCGCCAACGCGATCCGCGGCGGCAGTGCGGATGCCTTCGTCGGCGCGTGCCTGGGCACCCGGCCGTACAACGGTTTGTGCGCGCACGACGCCGACGCCGATGGTCAACTGGCCCGGCTGGCGCTTGCCGACGGCCCGGCCATCCCGTTCGGCACCTTCACCGGCGCCACGCTGCCCACAGGGGAGGGCGGCTTGCCGCTCGAGACGCCACGCTACCTGATCGAGCTGATGCCGGCGTCCGCCGACGGCCCGCTCTACCGTATCGCCGCGCGCGGCGCCGGCAGCATGCCGGGCGCCGGGGCCGCCGTCCAGGCCTATTACCGCCTGCCACCCGCCGGCGGGCATGGCCGGCGCGTCGGCTGGCGCGAGATCGGCAACTGGTCCGCGCTGGTCGCCGCGGCATCCGAATGACGTACCCGGGCAAACAGGGGTAAACAGGAGCACATCATGACCCGACACCGCAATGGCTTCACGCTGATCGAACTGCTGATGGTGCTGGCGATCGTCGGCATCCTGACATCGGTGGCCTATCCGTCGTATGCGCGCCAGATCGTCAAGGCGCGCCGGGTCGAAGCCCAGCTGGCGCTGCTCGACCTGATGCAGCGCCAGGAGCAATACCGCGCCCAGCATCACAGCTATGTCGCGTTCTCGATGGCCACGGGCGCCTTTGATGCGGGCCAGTTCCGCACCTGGCTCGGCAACAGCGCCGCCGCCAGCGCTTATGAGCTCGACGGCGAGGCCTGTCCCGAGCAGACGATTGCGGCCTGCATCGTGCTGCGTGCGCGGCCCGGCACGGTCAATGTCAATGCTGCATTTGCCGATCCGGAATGCGGCACGCTGACGCTGGACAGCACCGGCGCGCAGGGCGCCAGCGGGGCTGGTGGTTCGAGCGGCTCAACTGGCGCAAGTGGCCAGTCCACACGCTGCTGGCCATGACAACGCGCCTTGATACCACGCTGGCCCGCGCGATCCTGCGCCGCCACTGCACCGGCCTGTCGATGGCCGAACTGGCCGTCGTGCTGGGCATGGTGGCAATCACGTCGTCGCTGGCGGCGCCCGGCCTGCACCGGATCGTGCAGGGCCAGGAACTGCGCGTGGCCGCAGGCGACCTCTACAGTGCAGTCCAGCTCACCCGATCGATGGCGATTGCCCGCAACGAACCCGTGATCCTCACAGCGAACGACGCAGCCGGCATCGACTGGTCACGCGGCTGGACCGTGTACGTCGATCGCGACAACAATCGCCAGGCGGGCGCAGGCGACGAGATTCTGGCCGTGCGCGCCACGCTGCCGCAGGGGGTGCAGGTGAGCTATTCCTTTGCCAGCCCTGCAGCCCCGCAATACATCGCCTACAATGGCGCGGGACGCAGTTGCAGCGATACGAGCAGCGCCGCGGCACGGCCGGGCACGCTGTCGCTGTTCCACGGCGGCGGGGTACGCCGTATTAAAATCAATCTGCTTGGCCGCCCGCGCCTGTGCAACCCGGCGCATGACGCCGGCTGCGATGGCGTCGCCGCACCGCCCTGAAACAAGACTGACAACAAGCTTGAAAACAAGCGCATTGCACGATGCGCACCGATGAAAGACCACGTGACGCACGACAGCCAACCGATTCTCAACGACACCGAAGGCATGGCCGCGGCGCTGGCCTGGGCGGCGCGCGGCATGTTCATCACGGCGCCCAATCCCCGCATCGGCTGCGTGATCGTCAAGGACGACGTCGTCATTGGCGCCGGCCACACGCAACCGGCCGGTCAGGCGCACGCTGAAATCCAGGCGCTGCGCGACGCCGCCGCGCGCGGCAACGATGTGCGTGGTGCCACCGCCTACGTCACGCTCGAACCGTGCAGCCACCACGGCCGCACGCCGCCCTGTTCGGACGCGCTGATTGCCGCCGGCCTGGGGCGTGTGGTCGCCGCAATGGTCGACCCCAATCCGCTCGTGGCAGGGCGCGGCCTGGCGCAGCTGGAAGCAGCGGGCATCGCGGTGCGTTCCGGGATCATGGCGCGCGAGGCGCAAGAACTGAACATCGGCTTCTTCTCGCGCATGGTGCGCGGCCTGCCGTGGGTGCGCCTGAAAGTGGCCGCCAGCCTGGATGGCGCCACGGCCCTGGCCGGCGGCGAAAGCCAGTGGATCACCGGGCCCGACGCCCGCGCCGACGGCCATGCCTGGCGCGCCCGCGCCAGCGCGATCGTCACCGGCATCGGCACCGTCAAGGCCGACAACCCGCAGCTCACCGTACAGGGCCTGGCCACGCCGATGCAGCCGCGTCGCGTGATCGTCGACAGCCGCCTCGAGATCGCTCTGGATGCGCACATCCTGCAGGGCGAACCGTGCTGGCTCGTCGCCGCGGCCGAACAACCGGGCGACGAGAAAGCCGCCGCCCTGCGCGCCGCCGGCCACGAGGTGCTGTACCTGCCGAACGCCCACGGCAAGGTCGACCTGCCGGCGCTGATGCGCGAACTGGGCCGGCGCGAAGTCAATGAAGTCCACGTCGAAGCGGGCAGCAAGCTCAATGCCTCGCTCGTGCGCGAAGGCTGCGTCGACGAATTGCTGGTCTACCTGGCGCCCAGCCTGATCGGCCCGGGGCAGGGGATGTTCGACCTGCCGCCGCTCACGCAACTGACCGAGCGGCGCCAGTTGCGCTTCCACGACGTCACGCGCGTGGGCGACGACCTGCGCATCCTGGCCCGCTTTGCCGAAGCTGCTTCCCCATCCTCTGCTACCCCCAACAAGGAATAACGTCGTATGTTTACTGGAATCGTCGCCGCTGTCGGCACCATCACTTCCGTTGCGCCGCTGGCCGGCGGCCTGGACGCCGGCGTGCGTCTCGCCATCGATGCCGGCCCGTTGTCGCTGGCCGACGTGGGCCTGGGCGACTCGATCGCCATCAACGGCGCCTGCATGACCGTCACCGAAAAGAGCGCCACAGGGTTCACGGTGGACGTCTCGCGCGAAAGCCTGAACAAGACCGTGGGCCTGGACGCGCCCGGTGAAGTCAACCTCGAGAAAGCCCTGACGCTGGCCGAGCGCCTGGGCGGGCACCTGGTGTCGGGCCACGTCGACGGCCTGGGCGTCGTGCACAGCTTCGAACCGGTCGGCGAATCGCGCGAACTGATCATCGATGCGCCGCACGAGCTGGGCAAATTCCTGGCCTATAAGGGGTCGATCGTCGTCAATGGCGTGTCGCTGACCGTCAATCGTGTGGCTGACCTGGAAGAGGGCGGCCAGAAAGTCTGCCGCTTCTCGATCAACCTGATTCCGCACACGATCGAGGTCACCACGCTGCGCCACCTGGCGGCCGGTTCGCGCGTCAATCTCGAGATCGACCTGATTGCGCGCTACGTCGAACGCATGCTTTCAATTTCTCGGCCCGTCTAATTTTGACGTAAAAATGTTCAGGAATCAGTAATTTAGCGTAAGTTCCTGAATTATTTCAGATATTTAATCAGCTAACGAAATATTACGGCGATAAACCAATAAGCAACGTTCTTTGTGCATAAGAATCTTTGGAGACGATGCAGAAATAGCGTAGTTATATCGGTAGATAACTCTCGCACAACCTTGGACTGTGAGGTAGGCGAGAGTGCAATGCTGCTGATTATGTTAACACTTCTTCTTCCAAATCCCCTTTTTTCCGCTCATGTGGCCTCGCAGCAGCGTAAGCCTTGAAAAGGCTATCGCCGAAACGATAATAGCGATCACGCGTTTTAATAAGTACTGAGCCGTATTTGCTGCTTGCTAGGTGACCCACATAAACAGATACTGCGCTAGGGTCAATTCCCAGCTCCGCCGCAATCCCCGCATAAATATCTGTTGTATAGATTTCGTCTGCGTCCTGAGAGGCGAAGCGTTTAAGAATCACTTCTCGCACATATGAGTTCCCTATCGCGGTTTTATAGAGGGCCTCTTGAATGGGCGCTGATCCCTTTAAAGCAATTTCCGCAAGTGCCTCACGAGCAATTTGCTCTGACACTACATTCTGTCGTTTTGCGATTGCTCCGAGCAGAGCGTGCTTCGCGACCAAGTGAACATAAAACGGATGGCCACGCGAAATCGATACGATCCAGTTAATTGCTTCGGGAGCGAAAGAGTATTTATTGTCTAATGCATCCATTGCTCTTGTTATAATCTCTTCGAGCTCGGCAGGATCCAGCGGCTTAATGTGGATCGCTCCTTCTGAAAGTTGTCTTGCAACTGATTCATGTTCTGAGATTAATTTCTCGATGCTAGACGCAACTCCAACGAGTGCAAAAGTAACTTTTTCAGGGCCAAGGGTTTTTAGCAATGATGCAATTCCACTTGAGTCCTTAATCCTATCAAATTCATCGATGATAATGAGAAGACCATCCTTAGCAATATCTGACTTTGCGATCTCTTTACAAGCGTTGCTAAAAGTGGAGAAGATATCAGCGTCTACCTCAGTCATGCGTTCAGTGATGGATTCCGAAACCTTCCCCGAAAGTTCGATGATCTTAATGCCAACCTTTCCTCCGCCCTCTCCGGTGACTTTCCGCTCTACTACTTTGAACGGAACCCATGGAGCTAATCCGCTCTCTTCGGTCATTAACCTTACCAGCAAACGCTCGATTGAATTGACTGAATCATCACAGGCAAAATATACCGGTAAATAGTCAAACTCTCTGTACGGCCTTTCTTCTAAGCGCGCTAGCACGTCCTCATCATTGGTCGCAAGTTTTTCGAGAATGCGCGCTAGCGAAGATTTGCCGATGCCTCGTTGTCCATAAAGTACGAGCTGCGCACCCTCCGCTTGCAATGCAGCGGCGAGATCTTTAAGTGCAGTTTTCCTGCCAGCGAAGCGATCAATGTCGCGAACTTCTTTTGCAGGTGTAAAAGCGTTAAACGGCGTTACGGCTACTGGCTCGCTCATTCGTCCTCCGGTATGGTAATTTATCTCGTCCAGAGAATAGCATGATGCCAGCCGGTTGTTGGCGATTTTTCACCGCTTGTATATCTTGATCTGTAGGTTGCGCTATAACCGAAGCCGTATGCTGGTACGACTATAGAAGGGACCAATGCAGTAACGAAGCAGGGCTTATGTAGAATCACAGCGGTATGGGTCAACCATTGCAAGCGGAGCAGTGGCGTACGTGTGTGGCATGTAGAACCTACATTTTTTCAACATAGAGAATAAGCGCTTTTAGTCTCTCAACATGATTTTCTATGCGCTTCGTGCTTTTCCATTCAAGCGCAAGAATCTAACAATAGCCTCCATGAGTTGTCAGTAGAGGATTTATTATCTCAATTGAATCAATGGGATAGCAGATAGTAAACAAAATTGTACGCTACGTCGAGCGCATGCTGGCAGCCACCACCGCCAGGTAATCGATTACGCGACTCGAGGCCACCGGCTTCGTGAAGTGCGCGTCAAAGCCGGCCGCGCTCGAGCGCGCCAGGTCGTCCAGCGAGCCCCAGCCGGAGACGGCAACGATGGCGCAATGTTCAAGGCCGGCGATCTGCCGCAGGCGGCGCGCCACCTCGTGGCCTGACATATCCGGCAAGCCGATATCCAGAAACGCTACGTCCGGCAGGCATTGCACCGCCATCTGCAACGCCTGCTGGCCGTCATGGGCAAGCGTGACGTCATGGCCCTCCATCTCGAGCAGTATCGACAGCGTCTCTGCCGCATCGACATTGTCGTCCGTGACGAGAATGCGCAGCGGCCCGACTGGCGCGCCCAGTGCTGCTGGCGCGTTGGCAGGCGCCGGCGCCACGGTCGCCTGATCGAGCGCAAGCCTGACCACGAACGTGCTGCCCTTGCCGATGCCCTCGCTGTGCGCACTGACCGTGCCGCCATGCAAATCGATTAGCTGGCGTACCAGCGACAGGCCGATGCCCAGGCCGCCCTGCGCGTGCTGGCGGTTGCTGCCCACCTGGCTGAACATCTCGAACACCGATTCCAGAGAAGCGGCGGGAATGCCGACGCCGTTGTCGGTGACGGTGATGACGGCGTCAGTCCCGTCCTGCGTCACGTACAGCGACAGCGCGCCACCCGGCGGCGTGTACTTGGCCGCATTGGTCAACAGGTTGCCGATCACCTGTGCGATGCGGGTGGCGTCGGCCTGTACCGGCAGCGGCGCAGCGTGCAGCTGCAGGTCGAATGCATGCCGATGCTTGTCGATCAGCGGCAGGCTGGTCTCGACCGCATTGTTCACGATCGCGTTGAGGTCGACGCGGGTCTTGCGTATCTCCACCTTGCCGTTGGTGACGCGCGCAATGTCGAGCAGGTCGTCGATCAGGTGCGCCAGTTGCCGGACCTGGCGCTCCATCATGTCGCGCACATTGGCCGCCACGGCGGGGTCGCGGGGACCGACGCGCAGTAATTCCAGGCCCGTCATCAAAGGGGCCAGCGGATTGCGCAGTTCGTGCGCCAGCACGGCCAGGAATTCGCTCAGGTTGCGGTTGGCCCTGGCCACTTCGTCAAACAGTTCGCGCTGGCGGGATTCGGCCAGGCGCAGCGCTGCTTCGGTGCGTTTGAAGGCGTCGATGTCGGTAACGATCGCCACGTGGCCGCGTGTGACATCGTCGCGGCCCTTGAGCGGCACGGCCGCCACCTGCGTCCAGATCTCGACACCATCGTCGCCCAGGTAGCGCGCTTCGATGCCCGGGACGACGCGCTCGCCGCGCGCCGCGCGTGCACCAGCGAAATCACGGCGCTCAAGCGGCCGGCCATCCGCATCGAACGCGGTCCAGCGCATGTAGCGCTCTTCGTCCAACGATGGCAGCACGCCGGTGGGCAGGTAGCGGTGCATTGCCTGGTTCGACAGCAACAGCTTGCCGTCCTGGCCGGCCACGGCCACGCCCGCCGGCAGGGCGTCGAACATCGTCACGAGCGTGTCGCGTGTCTCGTGCAGCGCCTGTTCGGTGCGCTTGCGGTCGCTGATGTCGAGCACATTGCCGACAAAACCCAGGAAGTCGCCGTTCGCCGCAAAGCGCGGCTGTCCGGTCGCAATCACCCAGCGGTACCCATCGACGACATGCTGCAGCCGATGCTCCATGCTGAATGGCACGCGGCGCGCATTGGCATCGACGACCGCGTGCAGCGCCGCGTCGCGCTCATCGGGATGCACGGCTGCCGTCCAGCCGAACGCCAGGCTCGTTCCCCGGTCCTGGGCCGTGAATTCGTGCCAGGCGCGCGACAGGAACGAGAGTTTGCCATCGGGTTCGGTGACCCACAGCATGGCCGGTGCGGCGTCGGCCAGGTCCTGAAAGCGCGACTCGCTGCGCGCCAGCGCGCGTTCGGCCAGGCGCCGCTGCAGGATGGCGGCGGCCTGGTTGGCGGCCACACCGAGCAGCAGGCGCTCGTGCTCGGATGGAAAGCCGGCGCGCCGCGCGCCGATCACCACCATGCCGGGATCGTTGCCGATGCCAAAGCGGGCGGTGCCCAATTGCAGTGACGTGTCGCCGGTTTGCAGCGTTGCCGGCTGCATGCCATCTACGGCGCCCGACTGCATGGCGGCATCGAGCGCCGCCCGTGCGGCGGGCAGCAGGCTGTCAGTCGCGTCGCGCCGGACGCGGATGATTTCCAGTGAATCGGTCTCGCCCTTGCCCGGCAGGTGGATACCGACCAGATCCAGGTTCAGGGTGTTGAGCAGGACGCTGGCCAGGCTGTCGATGACACCTTCCGGCGGCAGGTCGCCCCAGACGGCTGGCAGGGTGGTCATGGCCACCAGGTCGCGCGTGGTCTTGCGCAGGCGGTCGATCTCGGCGCGGTACTCGTCGGGTGAATGCATGCCGGTGTGCCTGCCTATCGCGCAGCGCTGGCCGGCGTGGCGCCTGCCAGGCGACGCGCTTCGAGCTCCTCGAGCATCTCGGCCGGCGGCACGAAGAAGGGATTTTCCTGCAGGATGCCGCCGATGATTACCATCGGGTGGGTGCGCAGGATGTCGATCACGATATCGGCGCTGAAATGCGTCAGGTCGTAGGTGCAGACGATCGGGTTGTGGTGCTCAGGGAGTACCTGGTTCAGGCGCGCCTCGTATTCGACGATGTCGTGGGCGTCGGGACGCGCGCCGGGCGACCAGGCCATGTCGGCGATATTGCGCGAGACGGTTCCGGGTAGTGCGTCAGCCGGCGCAATCAGCGCCAGCAGCGTGGCGATCATGCGCTGCTGGTCGAACTTGCCGTCCTGCAGATAGGTCTCGTCCCAGGTGCGCACGGCAAGCTGGCCTTGCGCCTGGGCGGCATCGGTGTCCACGCCCGCCTGCGCCAGCCGGGCCAGGTGCATGTCGCGCTGCGCCGGGTTGACGATGTGGGCAGCCAGATCGCCGTGTTCAACGCCTTCCAGGATGAACGGCAGCAGCACACGGTACTTTTCTTCGTCCGTATGAAAAAAGGCGCAGGCATGGCACGCGTGGGTGAGGGGCTTGCCGGCCAGGTGAACCGGGTTATCGGAAATGCGCATGGTGTTTCACCAGTAGAGCGCCGGTGATGCCGGGCGCCGGCGTTGATCTGTACGTGGGCGGATGTCCGCTGCAACGGCAGCGGACACGCACAGTATAGACGATGCCCGCCGCCACGCGAACGGTCGTGCGAGGCTCAGGTGCCAGGCGTTGCTGGCACGTCCTGCCTGCCCGTGGCCAGCGCCCTGGCCACGTTCGCGGCCTTGTTGGCCAGCTCCGGATTGAGCACCACCTGCACATAGTTCTTCGTATCGAAGTAACGCCGCGCAGCCGCCTGCACGTCCTGCGCCGTCAGCGCAGCCACCTGCTGCTCGACCTTCAGGATCGACGCCGGATCGGTGCCTTCGGTCAGGCTCGATTGCAGGTTCGCCACCCAGTAGCCATTTTCGCGCAGCGAGCGGCGATGGTTCTGGATCCAGCCGGATTTCACTTTTTCCAGCTCGGCGGCGTCCGGTCCGTTCTCTTGCAGGCGCCTGATTTCAGCAAACGTCGCAGCCACGACCTTGTCGACATTTTCTGGCCCGGTCGGCAGGTTGATGCCGATCGAGTAGTTCCCGTATGGGATCTTGCTGAGCGCGCCGCTGGCGCCCCCGCCGTAGATCATCGCCATCTTTTCGCGCAGCACCTCGATGATGCGCAGATTGGTCACTTCGATCAGTGCCGACAGGCGCAGTTGCTCGGCCTCGGAGAACACGGCCGGTCCCGTGAAGTTGATCGAGATACTGCTCTTGGGCTCGGTGCCGCTGCGCACTTCGCGCTTGACCACGCCCGTCACCGGGCGCAGACCCACGTCGCGGTACGCCACCGGCAGCGCGGGCGTGGGCAGGGTGCCCAGATAGCTCGTCAACAGCGGACGGATCGCCTTTTCGTCGAAGCTGCCCACTAGGATGAAGGTCATGTCCTTTGCGCTCGAGAAGCGCTGGCGGAAGATGGCGATGCTGCGATCCAGGTCGATCTTGGCATACTCGCCGGCGTCGAGCGAACGTGGCGCGCGCGGGTGGTCGCCAAACAGCGCCGACACCACGGCGTCGCCGAAACGCCGCCCCGGCTGGCCGCTGGCATTGCGCGCAATCTCGGCCTGCTTGTCGATATATGCGTGGAACAGGTCTTCGTCGCGGCGCACGCCCGCGAACTTCAGCCACAGCAGTTGCAGCATCGTTTCGATGTCGGTGGCGCCCGAGGCGCCCGCGATCACGTCGGTGTAGCTGCCCAGGCCCACGGTCACGCCGGCGGCCTTGCCGGCCAGGATCTTGCGCATGTCCAGCGGCGTGAAATCCTTCACGCCCATGCTGGCCACGATCGCATTGGAAAAGCGCGCGTTCAGGATGTCCTGGTCGGGGAACAGGCTTTGCCCGCCGGGGCGCGCCGCGCTCAGGACCACCTGGTCATTCAGGAAGTCGGTGGGTTTCAGGATCACCTTCACGCCGTTCGACAGGGTGAGGCGCGTCAGGCCCAGCGCCTTGTCGTGCTCTTCGTGCGTGATCGTGCCGGGTTGTGCCGGGCGTTCCATCAGGCGCGCTGCCAGCAATTTTTCATCGTATGGCTCGACGGGCAGGCGCGCGGCTTCGCTCACCGCGGCCAGCAATTGCGGGCCGGTGGGCGTGTCGGACTTGGCCACGCCCGTGTACAGCACCAGCTTGCCCGAGTCTTGCGGGATCGTGCTGCGCGCGTAGGCGTTCATCTCGGCTTGCGTGATGCCGGGCACGAGGTTCTGCACGTAGCGGTATTCGGTCTCGATGCCGGGAATGGCTTCGTCCTGCAGGAAGTTGCGGATGTACTCGGCGGCGTAGGTGCCCGAATCGCTCTTGGCGCGCTCGTTCCAGGCCTGCTCGTAGGTGCGCATCAGGTTTTTCTTGGCGCGCTCGAGTTCCTGCACGCCGAAGCCGTGCTGGCGTGCCCGTTCGTTTTCCTGGACCAGCGCCGCAATGGCGGGCTGCGCGCCGCGCGGGCCAATGGCGGCCGACGCGTTGTAGGCACGGTAGCGCGGGGTCAGCTTGCCCAGCGAGCTGCTGGCGCCCAGCCACGGCGCATCGGGCAGTTGCGAGATCTCGGCCAGGCGTGCGCTGAGCATCGACGCGAACAGGCCCTGCACCAGCTCTTCGCGGTAGGCGCGCACGGTGCCCAGGTCGCGTACCGGTTGCACCGGATAGCGGATCAGCACCGCATTGCCATCGGCTTCCGGATCCGTCACGACCAGCGCCTCGGTGTCGGCGCGCGCCGGAATCGCGGCGTAGTCGCGCGGGCGCGGCGTGGCCGGATTCTTCAGGCGCGTGAAGTGCTGCTTGACGAGCTTCTCGGCCTGCGCCGGATCGATGTCGCCGACGACGACGACCGCCATCAGGTCGGGCCGGTACCAGTCCTTGTAGAAGCGCTTGAGCGTCTCGGGCTTGAAATTGCGCAGCACGTCTTCGCGGCCGATCGGCAGGCGCTCGGCGTAGCGCGAGCCGTTGAACAGGCGCGGGTAGATCTGCTTGCCCATGCGGTCAGCGGCGCCTTTGCCCAGGCGCGCTTCTTCGAGGATGATGCCGCGCTCCTTGTCGATGGCGTCGCTATCGAAGCTCACGCCGTGGGCCCAGTCTTCCAGCACCTGGAAGGCGCGCGTGACGTTCTGCGGCTTGTCGGTCGGAATCGGCAGGATGTACACGGTCTCGTCGAACGAGGTGTAGGCATTCAGGTCGGCGCCGAAGCCCACGCCGATCGATTGCAGGTACGACACCAGCTCGTGCTTGCGAAAGTTGGTGGAGCCATTGAACGCCATGTGCTCGACGAAGTGCGCCAGGCCGCGCTGGTCATCGTCTTCGAGGATCGAGCCGGCCTTGACGACCAGGCGCAGTTCGAGCTTGTGTTCGGGGCGCGCATTGCGCTGGATGTAGTAGGTCAGGCCATTGGCCAGCTTGCCGACCTTGACTTGCGGGCCGACCGGGATCACGGCGTCGAGCTGCAGCGCGTCCATTTTCGAGACGGCTGCCTTTGGCGCGCTGACCTGCGGCGCACTGTGCGCCAGCGAGGACACGCACACCAACGCGGCCAGGCAAGCGCCGCGTACGAATTTGTTGCTCATTGGGGGTTCCCGGTGACTTGATCGGAGCATTTTACAGCGCGCGCGCCGCTGCACGGCTGGGCTTAAGGCTACGCTAACGAACGCTGCAGGGACCGTGCAGCGACGGCGCAGCCCTTACAGCATCACACGACCGAGCGCCAGCAACCGCGCCATGTCGACGGCCGGAACGGGGCGGCCATACAGATACCCCTGCATCACGTCGCACCCGAGCGAGCCGAGAAAATCGCGCTGGCCGATCGTCTCGACACCTTCGGCGACCACGGCCAGCGACAAGCCCTTGGCCAGCGCGATGGTGGCCTGGGCAATCGCTGCGCTGCGCTGCTCGCTGGTGATGTTGCGCACGAAGGTCTGGTCGATCTTGAGTTTGTCGAGCGGGAAGCGCGACAGGTAGCCCAGCGACGAGTAGCCGGTGCCGAAGTCGTCGAGCGAAAGCGAGACGCCCAGCGCGCGCAGTTCGGCCATCTGGGCCTCGGCCGCGCTGCTGTCGCCCAGCATCACGCTTTCGGTCAGTTCGACTTCGAGCCAGCGCGGTGCAAGGCCGCTGTCCCGCAGCGCGCTGCGCACGACCGACACGACGGCGCCGGCCTTGAACTGGTGGGCCGAGACATTGACCGCCACGCGCACCGGCGCCAGGCCCGCATCCTGCCAGGCCTTGTTCTGGAAGCAGGCCTGGCGGATGACCCATTCGCCGATCGGATGGATCAGGCCCGTGTCTTCGGCCAGCGGGATGAAGTCGGCCGGCGAAACATTGCCGATCTCGCCGCTGTTCCAGCGCAGCAGGGCTTCCATGCCGACCAGTGTGCCGTCCACGTGGGACACTTGCGGCTGGTAGTGCAGCGCCAGTTCGTCACGTTCGATCGCGCGCCGCAGGCGCGTCTCCAGCGCCAGCCAGCGCAGCGCCTCGGCGTTCATCTCGCCCTTGAAGAAGCGAAAGCCATTGCGCCCCGATTCCTTGACGTGCGTGAGTGCGGCGTCGGCCGCCTTGAGCAGGTCGCCCGGCGCATCGCCATCGCGCGGATAGATGCTGATGCCCACGCTGCCTGTGACCACCAGATCGTGACCGCCCACGCCATGCGGTTCGGCGACGGCGTCGATCAGCTTCTGGGCGCAGTAGATCACGTCATCGGTGTCGTCGAAATCGGTCATCAAGAGCACGAACTCATCGCCCGACAGGCGCGCCACGGTATCGGTGGGGCCAGCCAGCACACTGACGCGGCGCGCGACTTCGCGCAGCACGGTGTCGCCGGCAGAGTGGCCCAGGCTGTCGTTGATGCGCGAGAGCCGGTCGACGTTGAACAGCAGCAGCGCGACCTGGCTGGCATCCTGGCGCGCCGCGGCCAGTGCCTGGCCCACGCGGTCGTTGAACAGCGAGCGATTCGGCAATTGCGTCAGCGCGTCGTGGTTCGACAGGAAGTCGAGCTGGTGATGCGCCGCTTTCAGCGCCGACAGGTCGGTCGACACCGACACGTAGGCCGTCAGGTTGCCGGCATCGTCGCGCACCGCGCTGATGCTCATGCTGGCCGGGTAGATTTCGCCATTCTTGCGGCGGTTCCAGATTTCGCCGCGCCACTGGCCGTCCTGTTCGAGGCAGTTCCACATGCTGGCGTAGAACGCGGCGTCGTGCCGGCCCGAGCGCATGAAGCGCGGATTGGTCCCCATGACGTCGGCTTCGACATAGCCGGTGATCGTCTCGAAGGCCGGATTGGCGGCGACGATATTGGCGTCGGCGTCGGTCATCAGGATCGCTTCCTGGGTGCTGTCAAACACCTGGCGCGCCAGTTCCAGCCGGTGCTCGCTGTCGCGCAGCGCGGCGTCGGCATCGGCGCGGGCAATGGCCTCGAGCTGCAGCTGCGCCGCATGGTGCTGGACCACTTCGTACAGGTTCAGGTTTTCGTAGGCCACCGCCAGTTGTGCGGCCAGCGCCGTGGCCCAGCGCTCTTCTTCGTCCGTGAAGGGCGCGCCGCCGTCGGCGCGCGTGCAATACAGCCAGCCCAGTGGGTGCTGCAGGTCGTGGACCTGCAGGCCGAGCAGGTGCACGACGCGCGGATGGCCGGCGGGCAGCGTGGCCAGCAGTGCATCGTCCGCATCCAGCCGCAATGGGGCCCGGGCGCGCAGCAGCACGCCCGGCAGGTCGTGCTCATCCAGCGCCGATGGCAACAGCAGGGCGGCGTCGACACCATACGTGCTCAGGTGGCGCACGCTGTTTTCGGAGCTGCCCAGCAGGCACAGGGCAACGCAATCGGCGTCGAGCACACGGCGCACGGCGTCGACGAATGCCGCGGCCAGCGCCTCGACCCGGCGTTCGCCGACGAGCATCATGCACATGCGTTCGAGTTCGCCGAGCCGCGCGCCCAGGTCGAACGGCAAGTCGCGCTCGTGTTCGTGCTCGGTGACGGGGCACGGCACCGGCGCGCCGCCGGCCACGCCCAGTTCGGCGTCAACGGCGTCAAGGATGCGGTGCGGGTCGGCCGGCTTGCCCAGCACCGTGGTCACGCCGCAGCGCGCCGCCATCGCCACCGTTTCGCGCTCGGAGTACACGGCCGAGAAGAAGATGACGCGCGTGTTTTCCAGCGCCGGCTCGGCGCGCAGCTGCTGGACGAACTCGTAGCCGTCCATCGTCGGCATCAGGATGTCGGTGATGATCAGGTCGGGCAGCTCGGCGCGCGTGATCGCCAGCGCGCAGGCGCCGTTTTCGGCTTGGAGGATGCGGTGCCCGCTCATGCCGAGCAGGGCGCTCAGATAACTGCGGTTGCTGGGCCGGTCGTCGACAATCAGGATGGTCGCCATCAGTGAAGCCTGCCGCTGGCAGTGGCGCCTGGAGGATGAAGGGGGCAAGCAAGCGGCATGGCAACTCCGTCGGAAAGACTGCCGCTGTGGAAGGGTAAATACGGCAATAATGTGCTAATCATAATCCAGTTGGTGACGGTCGTGCCGCGGGCTTGCCACGCGAATGAACAAGCTTAACAATTAACCGACACGCGGTCACCTGTGGTTGTCTATTGGCAACGCATGGTTGACGACAAGGGCACATCGTGCTGTCAATTTGGCGCTGTGGCCATCGGGAATGCCGTTGGGCGTCTGTAAATCCTTTAAAATAGCGGATTACGCAAAACCCCTGTTTCAAGGAATCTGTATGTCCATTTCCAGCACTGAGGAAATCGTCGCCGAACTGCGCGCTGGCCGCATGGTCATTCTGGTCGACGAAGAAGATCGCGAAAACGAAGGCGACCTCGTGCTTGCAGCCGATTTCGTCACCCCCGAGGCGATCAATTTCATGATCCGCCACGCCCGTGGCCTGGTGTGCCTGACCCTGACCGAAGAACGCTGCGATCAGTTGGCCCTGCCGATGATGACGTCCAAGAACGGCACCTCGTTCGGCACCAATTTCACCGTGTCGATCGAAGCGGCCGAAGGCGTGACCACCGGTATCTCGGCGGCCGACCGCGCGCGCACCATCCAGGTGGCGGTCCACAAAAGCACCGTACCGGACGATCTGGTCCAGCCGGGCCACATCTTCCCGCTGCGCGCCCAGAAGGGCGGCGTCCTGATGCGCGCCGGCCATACCGAAGCCGGTTGCGACCTGACGCAGATGGCCGGCCTGTCGCCCGCCTCGGTGATCTGCGAGATCATCAAGGAAGACGGCACCATGGCGCGCCTGCCCGACCTGATCGAGTTCGCCAACGAGCACGATCTCAAGATCGGCACCATCGCTGACCTGATCCACTACCGCAGCCAGAACGAATGCCTGGTCGAGCGCATTGCCGAACGTGCGCTGTCGACCGAGGCGGGCGAATTCAAGCTGGTGGCATTCCGCGACGCACCAAGCGGCTCGGCCCACCTGGCGCTCGTGCATGGCGAACTGTCGCCTGATAAGGAAGCGCTCGTGCGCGTGCACCAGCCGGTGTCGATTCTCGACCTGCTGGAAAACCGCGCCACCACCCACTCGTGGGACATGGCTTCGGCGATGCGCACGATCAAGGCCAGCGACGCCGGCGTGATCGTGCTGCTCAATTGCGGCGAAACGGCCGAGCAATTGTTTGCGCAACTGGCGCCGCAGGATGCCAAGGGCAGCCGCGCCGGCGCACGCGCCGCGTCGATGGACCTGCGTACCTATGGCATCGGCGCGCAGATCCTGCGCGCACTCGGCGTGCGCAAGATGCAGCTGCTGGCCAATCCCCGCAAGATGCCGTCGATGACCGGGTTCGACCTGGAAGTGACCGGCTACGTGCCGCGTCCCGACGCCTGAATCATCCCATCCAACTAATACAAGAGGTCAGTCATGACGGTAGGAACTTTTGAAAGCAATATGCAGGGCGAAGACCTGCGCATCGGTATCGTGCAGGCCCGCTTCAACGAGACCGTGGGCAATGGCCTGCTGTCGTCGTGCCTGGCTGAGCTCAAGCGCCTGGGCGTGGCCGATGAAGACATCCTGCACGTGACCGTGCCGGGTGCACTCGAAGTGCCGCTGGCGCTGCAGCGCATGGCCGTGACCGAACAGTTCGACGCGCTGATCGCACTGGGCGCGGTCATCCGCGGTGAAACCTACCACTTCGAGCTGGTGTCGAACGAATCGGGCGCAGGCATCACCCGCATCGGCCTCGATTACGGCATCCCGGTTGCCAACGCGATCCTGACCACCGAGAACGATGCGCAGGCAGAAGTGCGCATGGCCGAAAAAGGCGCCGACGCCGCGCGTGTCGCCGTCGAAATGGCCAACCTGCTGATGGCGCTGGACGAGCTGGTGCCAGAAGACGAATAACACTAAAGGCAAGAGAACAATGACTGACAAGAATATGCACGCCAACCCGAGCAAGAACCGCACGCCGCGCCACCGCGCGCGCGAGTTCGCGCTCCAGGGTCTGTACCAATGGCTGCTGAACAATGAACCGGCACGTATCGTGGCGGCCAATATCCGCAGCGCACATGGTTTCGACAAAGCTGACAGCGAGTTCTTCTCGGCGCTGCTCAATGGCGCGATCAGCACCTCGGTCGAGCTGCGTGAGTCGATCGCCCCGCTGATCGACCGTTCGATCGCCGAACTGTCGCCGATCGAGCACGCGGTCCTGCTGCTGGGCGCCTACGAGCTGAAGAACCATCCCGAAGTGCCATACCGCGTCGTGATCAACGAAGCGGTCGAGCTGACCAAGTCGTTTGGCGGTATCGATGGCCACAAGTATGTCAATGGCGTGCTGGACAAGCTGGCCCAGCGCCTGCGTCCGGACGAAGCGGCAGGCGATCAGCGCCGCTGATCGTCTGGCCTGCACCATGTAAAAAGCCACCGTGCGCAAGCCGGTGGCTTTTTTGTTGATTGTCGCCCGCGTAACCGGCGTAAAAAAACCACCGCCGAGGCGGTGGTTTTCAGATGAGCCGTCGAATTTACAGACCGGCCAAAGCGTCCGAGGCAACCACCGGTGCGGTGGCGGCGGTCGTCGCTTCCGGCACTGGCGTTGCATCCGGCTTGACGCTGTCGGCTTCAGGCTGCTTGCTGACGACGATCGGTGCCGGCGTCGGCTTGTTGCGCTTCATGGCCGGCACGTTCTGGCCTTTCGCGACCTGGTTCAGCAGGCGGTACTCGTTGATGACCTTCGCGCCGTAACCCTGGTCGCTGTCCATGTCGGCCGCGCCCACATAGGTCTTCAGGCCGCCTTCGACCGAACCGGTACGCTTGACGTAGTCTTTCAGGATCAAGGCGCCGACACGGATGTTGGCCACGGGATTGAGGGCTGCCTGCTGGCCGCCGACTTTCTCGAACTTGTCGTGGTGGACCTTGGCCATCACCTGCATCAGGCCCTTGGCGCCCATCGCGCTTTCGGCGAACGGGTTCAGGCCCGATTCAATCGCCATCACCGCCAGGATCAGGAGCGGATCGAGTTTCAGGTCGTGCGCCGTCAGGTAGGCGGTCGAGACCAGCATATTGGCGGCGTCACTGGCGACGCGGTAACGCTTCGACAGCCACTTGGTCACGTACTGCTGCTGCTTGCTGTTGCCAAGCGTGGCGGACGACGTGCCCATGTGGGTCGTTTCAACGGCAACCGTCTGCGCCGTGGCCTGCATTGCAGGCACGACAATGGCGACGGGTGCTGCCGACATGTTGACGGCGACAACCGGTTCCGGATGCAGCATCTCGGAGACGCGCTTGGCGACGCTGTCGTTGGAGTAGATCAGGGCCATCAGGGCCACAGCGCTAAGACCGAATACGGTCAGGGTAGAACGCGCAGTTTGTACAACACTGCGTGCCGTTTTGGTCACGGAGGATACCGTGATGGGCTGGCTGGCCCTGGAGTGCATGAACTTTGCGCTCATGATAAAACGATGAAACATCGAATTTCCCCTTGTCGCGGCAAAAAGAAGCCCGTCGTCGCGCCAAAGGCGTTACGTGGGGTGCTCTGGACCGTGCATCAGAAAATCGTTTGTCGCCGCGACGCGGCCGACTAACGCCGTCATTGCCTTGCTTCAGCTGGCTGCCGTCCAACATGGGGACTGGTGCCAGTGGCTCAACAACTGTCTCGGGGGAGTGGGCAGACGCCCGTTGAAAACACTCCTACAATGTCATGTGGGGCCCCGACCCCGTGAATGCATGAGAACAGCTAAAATTGTGTCAAAAAAAGTATCGCTGCCTCATCAAGTAGGACGGATTGTATGGGCGAGCTTATATCAAGTCAACCCTAGCACGACTGTTCTATATTACTTTCAGTTATTAAGGGGGTACTGATGAGCGTGAAACACTTGTCGAATCAATCACTTGGCGGCGTCGCTTCACTAATGTTCTCCAACCGAAGAAAAGCTTAAAACTTGATGAAATATACAGATCTGCGTGATTTTATGGCCCAATTGGAGCGCATGGGTGAGCTCAAACGTGTCGATTTTGCCGTCTCGACGCACCTTGAAATGACCGAAGTGTGCGACCGCACGTTGCGTGCCGAGGGTCCTGCGCTGCTGTTTTCCAAGCCGACCGGGCACACGATCCCGGTGCTGGCCAATCTGTTCGGCACACCAAAGCGGGTGGCACTGGGGATGGGCGCGAGCGATGTGAGCGAGCTGCGCCGCATCGGTCACGTGCTGGCGCGCCTGAAGGAACCCGAGCCGCCCAAGGGGTTTGCCGACATCATGGGCATGGGGTCCCTGGTAAAAGCGGTGTGGGACATGGCGCCAAAGGAAGTCAAGGGCGCGTCCTGCCAGGAGATCGTCTGGGAAGGGCAGGATGTCGATCTGGCACGCCTGCCGATCCAGCATTGCTGGCCCGGTGACGTCGCACCATTGATTACCTGGGGCCTGGTGATCACCAAGGGGCCGAACAAGAAGCGCCAGAACCTGGGCATCTACCGCCAGCAGGTGCTGGGCCGGAACAAGGTCATCATGCGCTGGCTGGCGCACCGGGGTGGCGCGCTCGATTTTCGCGAGCACGCGCTGTCGAACCCGGGCAAGCCGTATCCGATCGCCGTGGCGCTGGGCGCCGATCCTGCGACGATCCTGGGCGCGGTGACGCCGGTACCTGATTCGCTGTCCGAATACCAGTTTGCCGGCTTGCTGCGCGGCAGTCGCACGACGCTGACCAAGGCCATCGGCAGCGAACTGCGTGTGCCGGCGTCAGCCGAGATCGTGCTGGAAGGTCATATCTATCCGGATGCGAACCACCCGACCGGTTTCGAGCATGCGCTCGAGGGGCCATATGGCGACCACACTGGCTACTATAATGAGCAGGACAGTTTCCCGGTGTTTACCATTGACCGCATCACGATGCGGCGCGACCCGATCTATCACTCGACCTATACGGGCAAACCGCCGGACGAGCCGGCCGTGCTGGGCGTGGCACTCAATGAAGTGTTCATTCCACTGCTGCAGAAACAGTTCACCGAGATTACCGACTTCTATCTGCCACCGGAAGGCTGCAGCTACCGCATGGCGGTCGTGCAGATGAAGAAACAGTACGCGGGCCACGCCAAGCGCGTGATGTTCGGCGTCTGGAGCTTCCTGCGCCAGTTCATGTATACCAAGTTCATCGTGGTGGTGGACGAGGACGTCAATGTGCGCGACTGGAAAGAAGTCATCTGGGCAATCACGACCCGCGTCGATCCGACCCGCGACACGGTGCTGGTCGACAATACGCCCATCGATTACCTGGACTTCGCCTCGCCGATCAGTGGCCTGGGCAGCAAGATGGGCATCGACGCGACCAATAAATGGCCGGGCGAGACCAACCGCGAGTGGGGCACGCCGATCGTGATGGCGCCGGACGTCAAGGCGCGCGTGGATGCGATCTGGCAAGAGCTGGGGATCTGACGACAGTGGCCGGCGATGGATGTTGCCGGCCATTTCCCCAAACCGCCTGCGTGCGGTATAATTCGCGCTGGCGGGCCCCTGCGCATTGCGGCATGGTTTACCTGGTCAGGTCGGGAACGAAGCAGCCAAAGCCGTTCACCGCAAGTGCCGCAGATCAGGCTCGCCTTTTTCGTTGTTCTTCGCCGTAGTTGGCGTCTGTATTTTCTTTTTGCCCCCCTTTTTGCATCACCTTCGCCAGCATGGCGTCGTCACGCCTGTCGTCAGCGTCGCGTGCTGTCTTGTATGCCAGCGCATCCGCCGAATGTCCGCGGCGGGCGTCATCTGCGGTAAAATCGTGACATGTCCTATCAAGTCCTCGCCCGCAAATACCGTCCCAAGAATTTCGATACGCTGGTCGGCCAGGAGCACGTTGTCCGTGCACTGAGCCACGCCCTGCGCACCGGGCGGCTGCACCACGCCTATCTGTTCACGGGCACGCGCGGGGTTGGCAAGACCACGCTGTCGCGCATCCTGGCCAAGTCGCTCAATTGCATTGGCCCGGACGGGCAGGGCGGCATTACCGAGCAGCCCTGTGGCGTTTGCGAAGCCTGCGTCGCCATCGATGCTGGCCGCTTTGTCGATTACATCGAGATGGATGCGGCGTCCAACCGCGGCGTCGACGAGATGGCCCAGCTGCTCGAACAGGCGGTTTACGCGCCAAGCAATGCGCGCTTCAAGGTCTACATGATCGACGAGGTGCACATGCTGACCAACCACGCGTTCAATTCGATGCTCAAGACGCTCGAAGAACCGCCGCCGCACGTCAAGTTCATCCTCGCCACCACCGATCCGCAAAAGATTCCGGTGACGGTGCTGTCGCGCTGCCTGCAGTTCAACCTCAAGCAGATGCCGCCGGGGCATATCGTCGGCCACCTCGAAGACATCCTGGGGCAAGAGGGCGTCACGTTCGAGCAGCCGGCGCTGCGCCTGCTGGCGCAAGGCGCCCACGGCTCGATGCGCGATGCGCTGTCGCTGACCGACCAGGCGATTGCGTACGCCGCCGGCCAGGTCACGCTCGAATCGGTGCAGGGCATGCTCGGCGCGCTCGACCAGTCGTACCTGGTGCGCCTGCTCGATGCGCTTGCCGCGCAGGATGGCGCCGACCTGATGGCGGTGGCCGATGAAATGGCCAGCCGCAGCCTGTCGTACAACGGCGCGCTGCAAGATCTGGGCACGCTGCTGCACCGCATCGCGCTGGCGCAATCGGTGCCGGGCGCGGTGCCGCAGGATTTGCCCGAGCTGGCCGACATCATGCGCCTGGCCGGCCTGTTCGAGCCGCAAGAAGTGCAGCTGTATTACCAGATCGCGGTGCATGGCCGTAACGAGATCGGTCTTGCGCCCGACGAATACGCGGGCTTCACCATGACGCTGCTGCGCATGCTGGCGTTTCGCCCCGGCCAGGGTGGCGCCGAGGTCCAGGCCCCGCCCGCCGCCGCACCGATCAATGTGCCCGGCGCCCGCGCAGCTGCCGCCGCCGCTGCCAGCCATGCAGCGGTGACGCCGCGCGCGGCTGCATCGGCTGCACCCGCTACCGCAGCGACGCCACCGGCACCTGCGCCACGTCCCGCAGTGCCAGCACCAGCGCCACCGCCGCCAATGCCTGCTGCACCGACCAGTGCATCGGCACCCGGCGCGCCGCCGATGACATCGGCGCGGGCTGCAATCAATGCAGCGCTGGAAGCAGCACGCGCCGGCGCCGGTATGCGACCAGGCGGCAACAAGCGTCCCGAGTCCGCGCCGGCGCCTGCTGCTGACCCTGCACCGCCACCACCGCGGCCTTCCGCGCCTGCCGCGCCAGGGCCGGGCGCCACGATGCACGCGGCCTCAGCGGCGCCGCAAAGCCGGTCCGCGCCGCCATGGGAAGGCGGCGGCCAGCAGGCCGTTGCGCAATCCGTTGCGCCGGCGCAGGCGCAAGCGGTCGCATCGCCGCAGCCGACGCTGCGCGCCCAGCAGCCGCCCGAGGACGATGTGCCGTCCTGGGTTACCGAGTTTTCGGATGACACGGCTGTGGCCACCGTCACCACCGAGGCCGCGCCAGCCGTCGTGGTTGCCCCGGCTGCGGCTGCGGCTGTCCGTGCGCCGCGTGTGGCGCCGCATGCCTACGTCATCACGCCGGTCCCCGAGATCGACTGGGACGGCAACTGGCCGGCGCTGGCTGGCAGCCTGCCGCTGCGCGGCGTGGCCCAGCAACTGGCGCTGCAGACCGAGCTGGTCGCATGCGAGGCGCGTGACAATGCGGTCACGTTCCGCTTGCGCGTCCCGGTCGACACGCTGCGCGCCAGCGGCAACAGCGAGAAGCTGGCGGCGGCGCTGCAAGAACATTTCCCGAACCTGCGCGTCTGCGTGGAGTCCGATATCGGCCCGGTCTGGTACACCGCCGGCGCCGAACAGAAAGCGGCGCGCGAGGCGCGCCAGCGCGAAGCCGAGGCCCTGGTCGCGGCCGACCCGTTCGTGCAGGAACTCGAGCAACGCTTCGATGCGTTCGTCGTGCCCGGCTCGGTCAAGATCGCCTGATCCAATCACTACAGATAACCCCATTTGGAGAACCACACCATGATGAAAAACCAGCTCGCAGGCTTGATGAAACAGGCGCAAGCCATGCAGGACAACATGAAAAAGGCGCAGGAAGCGCTGGCCCTGGTTGAAGTCGAAGGCCAGTCGGGCGCCGGCCTCGTCAAGGTCGTCATGACCTGCAAGAACGACGTCAAGCGCGTCACGATCGACCCGTCGCTGCTCGGCGACGACCGCGACATGCTGGAAGACCTGGTGGCCGCCGCGTTCAACGACGCGTCGCGCAAGGCAGAAGCCACCGCCGCCGAAAAAATGAGCGGCGTGACCGCCGGCATGCCGGGCCTGCCGCCTGGCTTCAAGATGCCTTTCTGATCCAGGGATGATGCGGCCCTGCCGGCGCCATGCCGGCGGGCCGTTTTATTCACCCATCCATGTCGACATCCCTCGAATTTCTCATCGAATCGCTCCGGCGCCTGCCTGGTGTGGGTCCCAAATCCGCCCAGCGCATGGCGTTTCACCTGCTCCAGCATGACCGCGAAGGCGCGGCGCAACTGTCGCGCGCGCTGTACCAGGCGGTCGACACGGTGCACCACTGCATCAAGTGCAATACCTTCTCCGACATCGAGATCTGCGAGCTGTGCGCCGATACCGAGCGCGACCACACGCTGCTGTGCGTGGTCGAGACACCTGCCGACCAGTTGATGGTCGAGCAGACGCTGACCTGGCGCGGCTTGTACTTCGTGCTGATGGGGCGCCTGTCGCCGCTGGATGGCATCGGACCGCGCGATCTGCACCTGGAAAAACTGGTGACGCGCGCCACCGACGAGGTGGTGGGTGAAGTGGTGCTGGCGACCAATTTCACCAACGAGGGCGAAGCCACCGCGCACTACATCAGCGAAATGCTCAAGGCGCGCGGGCTCAAGGTCAGCCGTCTCGCACGGGGCGTTCCCGTTGGCGGCGAACTCGAGTACGTCGACGCGGGTACCATTGCGCGCGCGATGCTCGATCGGCGCAGCACGTAGCTGACATTGTCAGCAGGCTCCCGACGAGGCCCGTTCACGCGGGCCTCGTTTCTTTGTGGCACAGTTTTCTGGCAACATACACAGCACTAGCGCAGCTCTCAGGGAGACACCATGCAGGGATGGAAGAAATGGACGTTGCGCAGCCTGGCCGCGTTGCTGGGGCTCGTGCTGCTGGTACTGCTGGGTGCGTGGCTGTTCCTGCGCGCCAGCCTGCCGCAGCTCGATGGCGAGCGTCAGGGAGTGGGCCTGTCGGCCGAGGTGCGCATCGAGCGTGACGCGAGCGGTGTCCCCATGATCACCGGCGCCACACGGCCAGATGTGGCATATGCGACCGGCTTCGTGCACGCCCAAGAGCGCTTCTTCCAGATGGACCTGCTGCGCCGCACGGCATCCGGTGAGCTGGCCGAGTTGTTCGGTCCACGCGCCGTACCCCTCGACCGCGCCAACCGGCTGCACCGTTTCGCCGCCCGGGCCCAGGCCACGTTCGCGCGTCTCGCGCCGGCCGAGCGTGCGCTGCTCGAACGCTACGCGGCCGGTGTCAACGCCGGGCTGGCGGCGCTGAACGCGCGGCCGTTCGAATACGCGCTGACCGGCGCTGCGCAGCGTCCGTGGCATGGCGCCGATTCGCTGCTCGTCGTCTGGGCCATGTACATCGACCTGCAAGGCATGCAGGCGTCGCGCGAACTGGCGCGCGGCTGGCTGCGCGAGCACAGCGACGCCGCGCAACTGGCCTTTCTGCTGCCCGAGGCGACCGCGTTCGATACCACGCTCGATGGCGGCGCGTCACCAGCGCCGGCCCCGATTCCCGCACGTGCGCCAGCCTGGTGGGGTGCGGCGCCAAACCCTCCGGATGCCCCCGTCAAGCTGGCCGGTCTCGACGTGACCGATTCCGTCGGCAGCAACAACTATGCACTGGCCGGCAGCCGCAGCACGAATGGCGCGGCGATCGTCGCCGACGACATGCACCTTGGCCTGCAACTGCCGAACATCTGGTACCGGCTGGCGCTGCGCTTTCCCGATCCGGCGGCGCCCGGCGGCCAGCGGCGTCTCGTCGGCGTGAGCCTGCCCGGCGCGCCGCCTTCCGTCATCGTCGGCAGCAATGGCCAGGTAGCGTGGGCCTTCACCAACAGCTATGCCGATGCGCTGGACCTGGTCGAACTGGGCGTGGACGCCGCGCGCCCGGGCCAGTTCAAGGTGGCGGGCCAGTGGGAAACGCCGCAGGAACACGTCGAGTCGATCCTGGTGAAAGGCGCGCCGGCCGAACGAATGGTCATTCACGAGACCTCGCTCGGCCCGATCCGCGAGGTCGCCGGCCGCAGCTACGCCGTGCACTGGATCGCGCACGACCCGGCGGCGCTGAACATGCAGCACCTGAAACTCGAGTCCAGCGCCACGCTGGCTGCCGCGCTGGCAACGGCCGCCAGCGATGGCATCCCGGCGCAGAACTTCGTGGCCGGCGACGCGCAGGGAAATATCGGCTGGACGATCGCCGGCCTGCTGCCGCAGCGCACGACGGCGCCGAGTGCCACGACGTTCCCGCTGACGCCCGATGCGGCAACGCCTACCTGGGCAGGCGCGCTGCCTTATGCGGTGCATCCGCGCGTGGTCAATCCCGCCAACGGCCAGCTCACCACTGCCAACAGCCGCCAGTTGATGGGCGCCGGTTATGCGCTGCTGGGCGACGGCGGCTACGACCTGGGCATGCGCAACCACCAGCTGCACGATGGCCTGGCCGCTTTGGGCGCGCAGACCGACGTGCGGCGCGCATTCGACGCGGCGCTGGACGACCGCGCGATCCTGATCGGTGCCTGGCGCGAACGTGCGCTGGCCGCGCTCGACGCCGGGGCGCTGGCAGGGCATCCGGCGCGCGCCGAGTTCCGGCGCCTGCTCGAGACCAGCTGGGATGGCCGCGCCAGTGTGAATTCGGTCGGCTACCGCCTCGCGCGCGATTTTCTGTGGGCGCTGCACGACCTGCTGTACGGCGGCGCCAATCTGGCGCTGAAAGACCTCGACCCGAAAGCCAGCGCCGCCGGCGCCAGCGCGCGCTGGCCGGCCGTCGTGGCGCGCCTGCTCGACGCACGGCCGGCCGGCTGGCTGCCGCCGGGGCACGCCGATTGGCAGGCGCTGCAACTGGCCGCGGTGGACCGTGCGATCGCCGCGCTGCAGGACGCCGGCACGCCACTGGCGCAAGCCACCTGGGGCCAGCGCAACACGGCAGGCGTTGCGCATCCGATCAGCATGGCAGTGCCGGCGCTGCGGCCCTGGCTCGCCGCACCGGCCGACCAGCTGGCCGGCGATGCGCACATGCCGCGCGTGGCGGGGCCGAGGTTCGGCCAGTCCGAACGCCTGGTCGTGTCGCCGGGGCGCGAAGAAGAAGGTTTGTACAATATGCCGGGCGGGCAGAGCGGCCATCCGCTGTCGCCGTTTTTCCTGACCGGGCACCGGGCCTGGGTCGATGGCAAGCCGACGCCGTTGTTGCCAGGCGCGGCGCGCTACACGCTGCGCCTCCATCCCTGATACTGCTGGTGCTGCCGGCCTTACCTGGCCGGCAGCACCAGTTGCACGACCTGCAGCAGCTCGGTGATCGTCTCGGCGCCGGACGGGTGGCCGAGATAGTAGCCCTGCACCAGATCGCAGCCATATTCTTCGAGCAGCAGGAGCTGCTCGCCCGTCTCGACGCCTTCGGCCACCACGACCATTTTCAGCCCGTGCGCCATCGCGATGATCGCGCGCGTGATGGCCGCGTTTTCAGAATCCTGCGGCAGGCCCGAAATGAAGCTGCGGTCGATTTTCAATGCGCGCACGTCGAAGCGCTTCAGGTAATTCATCGACGAATACCCGGTCCCGAAGTCGTCGATCGACAGGTGCACGCCGATATTGCGCAGGCGTTCGAGCGTGACCATCGTGGCGCGCGCATCGTCCATCAGCGTGCCTTCGGTGAGCTCCAGTTCGAGCAGGCGCGGCTCGAGCCCCGTGTCGAGCAGCGCCGAGAGCACGATCTGCGACAGGTTCTCGTCCTTGAACTGCTTGGCTGACAGGTTCACCGCGATGCGCAGCGTGCGCTGCGTCAGGCGTTGCCACGTGCGTGCCTGGCGGCAGGCGGTGCGCAGCACCCATTCGCCGATCGGCACGATCAGGCCCGTTTCTTCGGCCAGCGGAATGAACTCGGTCGGCGCGATCAGGCCTCGTTCGGGATGGCGCCAGCGCACCAGCGCTTCGACGCCGACGATCTCCGCGCTGGCCACGTCGCGCTGCGGCTGGTAGACCAGGTACAGCTCGTCGTTTTGCAGTGCGCGGCGCAGGCCGACCTCGAGCTTCACGTGGCTCATGATCTGCATCGTCAGCGATGAGCTGTACAGCTTCGCGTTGTTCTTGCCGCAGCTCTTCGCGTGGTACATCGCGGTGTCGGCAAACTTGAGGAGCGAGACGCAATCGTCGCCGTCTTCCGGGAACAGCGAGATGCCAATGCTGGCCGTGACGAAGATCTCGTTGCCTTCGATGATGAACGAACGCTGCATCGCTTCCTTGACGCGGTGCGCGACGTTGAGCGCGTGCTCGACCCGTTCGAGGTCCGGGATCAGGATCGTGAATTCGTCGCCACCCAGGCGCGCCAGGTTGCTGGCGCCGTCTTCGTTCACCTCGCCGCCGTCGCCGCGCGAGACCACGTCGCTCGGGCGCGTGGTCTCGCGCAGGCGCTCGGACACCATCTTGAGCAGCTGGTCGCCCGCATTGTGGCCAAGCGTGTCGTTGATGCGCTTGAATGCGTCGAGGTCCATGAACAGCACCGCGAACTTCTTGTTGCCGATCCGCGAGCGGTGCAGCTCGCGTTCGAGCGTTTCCAGGAACGCCTGGCGGTTCGGAATCCCTGTCAGGCCGTCGCAATAGGCCAGGCGCCGGATCTGTTCTTCGGCGCGTTTGCGCTCGCTGATATCGCGCACGAGACCCAGCACTTCGGACGAACTGGTGGCCACCAGGCGCGCCTCGAAATGCTGGGCCACGCCGGCGTCGACCAGTTCGTATTCGACCGAGCGCACCTGGTGCGTGGTCAGCACGGCTTTCATCTGCTCCAGCATGCGCCCGGCGATGTCCGGCGGCAGCGTCGCGGTCAGGTGTTTGCCGATGAAGCGGGCGCCGGCGCTGTCGGGCGGGTCCGGGCGCGTGAGGCTGCCCTGGCCAGGTTGTTCGTGACCGGGACGTTCGTGCCCCTGCTCGTAATCCAGATAGAAGCCGTCGGCGTTCAGGCGAAAGAAGGTATCGGGAATCGCCGCCAGCACGGCGCGGTTCTGGGCGTCGGCGATGCGCAGGCGGGCGATGGCGTCGCTGGCGCGCAGCACGTACAGCACGCGGTGGCCGAGGATCTGCCAGTTGATCGGCTTGGACACGAAATCGGTCGCGCCCACTTCGTAGGCGTGGGTGACGGCTTCGATGTCGTCGCTGCCGGTCACCATGATGACCGGCACGCAGACGCCATCGCGTTCGGCGGCGCGGATCGCGCGGCAGGCAGCGAAACCGTCCATGCGCGGCATGTCGACATCCATCAGGATCAGGTCGGGCTGGCCGGTGCGGGCCTGGTCGAGGGCGTCGATGCCGTCGCCGGCCTGGATCCCGTCCAGGCCAACCTGTGCCAGCATTTCGAGCATCAGCATCCGCATGACCGGATCGTCGTCGGCAACCAGGACCGTCACGCGCTGGGTGGGAGCGGAAGGCATGTCAGGATTCCTTTTCAAGCGCTGCGTGCAGCGACAGTCTTACCGCGCGAAATTCGCGTGCCAGGTCGGCCAGCAGCGGGCCGCCGCTGTCCACATTGCCGCTGCGTCCCAGTTGTTCGAGCTCGCGGCACAGGCTTGACAAGTGCGTGGCGCCGATATTGGCGCTGGCCGATTTGAGGCCGTGGGCCACGCGCCGCACGCTTTCGGCGTCGCCTTCGCCCAGCGCCTGGCGCAGCGCATGCAACTGGCGCGGCGTGTCGCCGACGTAGGCGGCAATCACTTTCTGCACGAGCGCGTCGCCGTCGTCGCGGCTCAGGGCGCGGATATTCTCCAGGGCGGTGCGGTTGATCGGATCGGCGCCTGGGGTAGTGTGCTGATCGGTGCGCGTGGAGGCAGTAGCCGCCGCAGGCGCAGGCGCAGGCCGGGATGACGGCAGCGGCGTCGCTGGCGCGATCTCGACAACCGGCTCGTCGCCATGCTCGCGCGCCGACAGCAGCGGCATCGCGATCCAGCGGCCGATGACGGTGGCCAGCTGCTGCTGGGTGAAGGGCTTGGACAGGTAATCGTCCATGCCCGCCGCCAGGCATGCTTCGCGGTCGCCCTGCAGCGCGTTGGCGGTGATCGCGATCACGGGCAGCCCGCGCTGGCGGCCCATCTCGCGCTCGTGGCGCCGGATTTCGCCGGTGGCCGCAAAGCCGTCCATCACCGGCATCTGGCAATCCATCAGCACCGCATCCCAGCGGCCTTCGTGCACGGCGCGCAGCGCTTCCTGGCCGTTTTTCGCGCAGCCCGTTTCGAGGCCCAGGCTTTCCAGCATCGCGCGGGCGACTTCGACGTTGACCGGGTTGTCCTCGGCCAGCAGCACGCGCCGCGCGCGCCGGGCCGGATGCAGCGCCGGCTCCTGGCCGCTGCCCTCAGCCGGCGGCGCGGCCGGCCGCTGCAGCCGCGCCGCCCGCACCGCCAGGCACGCATACAGATCGGCCGCGCGCGCCGGCTTGACCAGCTGGTACGCCACGCCCGCTTCGCGCCGTTGTACCGGATCGGCGGCCAGCCGTTCGGGGCTGAGCAGCACCAAGTGCGTGTCGCGCGCCAGCGGTTCGGCGCGCACTGCGGCGGCCAGGGCCAGGCCGCTGGTCTCGCACAGTTCCATGTCCAGCACCGCCGCATCGTAGGGCCGGCCGGCGCGGGCCGCGTTGACCAGCCACTCGAACGCGAGTGCGCCACCGACGTCGTCGCACTGCGCATGCCACGTCGTCAGCTGCTGTACCAGCGCCTTGCGGCTGGTGTCCTGCTCGTCGACGACCAGCACGCGCAGGCCATCGAGTGTGTTGAGGTGATGGCCCGGCGCGTCCGCGTCGACCCGGTGCTTGTCGAAGCTGACCGTGAACCAGAACACCGAGCCGCGCTGCTGTGCATTCTCGACGCCGATGGCGCCGTTCATCAGCTCGACGATTTGCTTCGAAATCGCCAGGCCCAGGCCAGTGCCGCCGTACTTGCGGGTGGTGGAGTCGTCCGCCTGCGAGAAGGCGTTGAACAGGCGCGCCCGTGCTTCGCGCGAAATGCCGATGCCGGTGTCGTGCACTTCAAAGCGCAGCACGACCTGTTGCGGGTCTTCGCCCGCCACGCGCACGCGCGCCAGGATGCGCCCATCGTCGGTGAACTTGAGCGCGTTGCCCAGCAGGTTGGCCAGGATCTGGCGCAGCCGGTTCGGGTCGCCGCAGATCGCGACCGGGATGTCATTGGCGATGTCGAAGTCGCACGCCAGGCCCTTGGCCGCGGCTTGCGGCGTGTAGACCTTGTGGATCTCGTCGAGCAGGTCCCACAGGTTGAAGTTGATGTACTCGATCGTGAGCTTGCCGGCTTCGATCTTGGAAAAATCGAGGATGTCGTTGATGATCACCAGGAGATGCTCGCCCGAGCGTTTCACCAGCTGCGTGTAGTTGCGCTGGGCGTCGGTGAGCGACGTGGCCAGCAGCATGTCGGTCATGCCCAGCACGCCGTTCATCGGCGTGCGGATCTCGTGGCTCATCGTGGCCAGAAAGCCGCTCTTGGCGCGGCTGGCCGCTTCGGCCGCATTCTTGGCTTTCTCGAGCTGCTCGGTGCGCACGCCGACCTGGCGTTCGAGCTCGTCGCGGTGGTGCAGCAGGGCGGCGCCGCGCTCTTCGATCTGCGCCAGCATGCCGTTGAAGCTGTCGATCAGCACGCCCAGTTCGTCGCTGCGCGTGTGCGGGATGCGCAGGCCGTAGTTCTGGCTGGCCGAAACCTTGTGCGCGGCCTGGATCAGCTTGGTGATCGGCTCGGCGATGCTGTGCTTGAGGCGTCCGGCCAGCACCAGCGACACGAGCAGCGCCGCGCCCATCGCCAGCCCGATCACGCCCAGGCTCGTGGCGATGTCGAGCCACATCGGCAACAGGTCGGCCTCGATCATCACCGCGCCCACCACCAGTTCGCCGTGCCGCACTGCCTGCACCACGCGCATGTGGCGCGCCAGCAGCGCGCGGCCGCCGCGGTTGATCTGCTCGAGCGTGCCGGCCTCGATGTCGTCCAGCGGCGCGAGGGCGGCGGCCTGGCGCCCCGGCGTGTGGTAGGCGGCGATGGGCTGACCGAAACGGTCGTACAGCACGGCGGCCGAGACGCTCTGGCGGGCTTCGAGGGCCGACAGCGTCGCGCCGGCCTGCTTGCGGTCGACCAGCATCAGGTCGCCGGCGCAGGCCGCGCCGATGACGCGCGCGAATGCCGTCAGTTGCGCAGCTTCGGCGCGGCGGTGATTGTGGATGGAGGTGACGGCAAACGCGGCGAACACGAACAGCAACGCCGTCGCGGTCGAGAGCAGCGAGATGATGGTCAGCTTCCGGTTCAGGCTTGAGCGCTCGAAGTTCGGCATCGCAATTCCCGCGGTGGGCACAGCGGCATGGACCTGCACGACGCGGATCCTCCGCGCGGGAAAGAGCCCGCAGGAAAAAAATATACGGGGTAGGAGCGTGCGCGGCTTTGCGTGAGCGCAAAGGGGGCGGGCGAACCGGGTTCGTGTTGCAAATACGCCCAATTCGTCAATGTGCCGAAGTGGGCCACATCGGTGACTGTGGGATAACCCCATATGGGTATTTTGATAACGCGACCGGCTGGCTGTCATACAATCCTGCCTGGCACGACTCACAAGGATGTTCATGAACAACGCTTCCGCTACCGCCAGTCCCCAATGGGGCATGGCCGTCGATCTCGAACGCTGCATTGGCTGCCACGCCTGTTCCGTCGCCTGCAAGGTCGAGAATGCCGTGTCACTGGGCTTTTTCCGCACCAAGGTGTATTACTACGATTACGCGGCCACCAATCCGTTCAATCGCCAGCCAACGACGAAACGGGCGTTCCTGCCTACGCTGTGCATGCAGTGCACCGACGCGCCGTGCCTGGACGCCTGTCCCACCGATGCCATCACGCGCGGTGCCGACGGTATCGTGCGCATCGATGCAGACGTCTGCGACCGCAGTCGCGATTGCATCAAGGCCTGCCCGTACGGCGCCATCCACATCGATCCCGTCTCGCAAGTGGCCGACAAGTGCGATTTTTGCGCGCACCGGCTGGAGGCGGATATGGCGCCAGCCTGCGTGGAGGTGTGCCCAGCTGGCGTGTTTGCCTTTGGTGACCTGAAGGATCCTGCCAGCCCTGTCAGTGTGTTCAACGCCAGGCATGGCACGCAGGTCAAGGCGATGAAGGCGGAAGAAAAGACACGCCCGCGCGTGCAGTACCGCGGCCTTGGTACGGCCGTGCCGCTGGCAATGGAAAAGAAGGTGCCGACAGGGCGTCCGCATGACCCGATGTCGTACGAGACCGATACCTGGGACCAGCTCAAGGCGGCATTCTCGCCGGCGCCAGCGTCGACGCCCCACCCGACAACACCACGGAAAGGGTAATCATGGACCGCCGTCATTTCATCAAGCGGGGCTTCGGCGCCATGGCGACGTTGGGCCTGGGCGACACGATCCTGCTCACGCACGGCGCCGCCCAGGCGGCCGAGCAGGTGCTCAATTACACGCCCGTGCTGGCGGGCGAACGCGCCGGCCAGCTGCGCAAGGTAAAAAATAATTACCGCACCGCCAAGCGCATCACCAGCGTGTGCCTGAACTGCTCGACCGTCTGCGGCATCGAGGCCCATGTGGTGGACAACAAGGTCATCAAGATTCGGGGCAATCCGCTCGACCCGAACATGGGCAGCTACATGACGTGCGCCAAGGGCCAGTCGGGACCGACGATCAACGATTATCCGGAGCGCCTGCTGTATCCATTGAAGCGTGTGGGCAAGCGGGGCGAGGGGCTGTGGCAGCGCATCAGCTGGGACGAGGCCTATACCGAAGTGGCCGACCGCATCAAGGCAAGCATCGCCAGTGGCCATCCGGAGCGCGTGGCGCTGCACCAGGGCCGCTCGCGCATCGACGCGGAAATCAACCGGTTTTTATCGGCCATCGGCACGCCCGTGCAACTGAACCATCGCGCCCTGTGCTCATCGAACAAGCGGGCCGCGAACTATGTATCGCTGGGCGAGACAGACTGGGAATCGATCGACGCCGAGCGCTGCACGTACTTTCTTAATTTCGGCGCCAATTTCTACGAGGCGCACCAGGGCGGCCTGCACCTGGTCAGCCGCGTCGTCAAGGCGCGCTACGACCATGGCGCCAAGCTGGTGACGTTCGACGTGCGCCTGTCCAACACGGCCGGGCGCAGCGACGAGTGGCACCAGCCGTTTCCTGGCACCGAAGGCGCGGTGGCACTGGCGATGGCTCATGTCATGCTGCGTGAAAACGAATTCGATCAGGCGTTCGTGGACCAGTACGTCCAACCGGGTGTCGCCACGCTGCGCACGTGGCTGGCCGACTGCACGCCGGCATGGGCCGCCAAACTGTCGGGCATCGCGGTGGCCGACATCGAACGGCTGGCGCTGGAATTCGCGCGCGCACGTCCCGCCACCGTTGCTTTCTCTAACCGGGGCGTCGGCGCGCACTTCAACGGCTTCAATGCCGAGCGTGCGGTCGTGATGCTCAATGCGCTGGCTGGCTCCATCGCCAGGCCGGGCGGGTATTGCTACGGTCTCGACGAAAAATTGTCGATCGGCCGCTACCCCCAGCCGCTGCCGCTGCCGCCGGCACCAAAAATTCGCACGGACCTGGAAGACCCGCCCGAGTGGCCGCTGGCGAACCGCTGGCAGAAGATGAAAGTAGGCCAGATCGTCTACGATTTTCTGCGCCAGGGCCGGGCCAAACTGGACGTCTATCTGACCTACACGCTGGGTTCGCCGATGACGTGGCCGGAGGGCCGCAGCACCACGGTCGAGGTGCTGCTCGATGAAACGCTGATCCCGTTCCATGCGTGTTCCGACATCGTCTATTCTGAAACGGCGCATTACGCTGATCTGATCCTGCCGGATGCGACGTACCTGGAACGCTGGGGCCTGGATATCCGCAACAATCTCGAGTTGACCCACTTCGTCACGCTGCGCCAGCCGCTGACCAGTCCACCAGGCGATGCACGCAGTTTTGCCGACGTCCTGTTCGACATCGGCCGGCGTCTGGGGCCGGAGCAGGCGAAATATTTCCAGTTCGGCAGCCACGAGGATTTCGTGCGCGTCCAGTGTTCGAAACTGCCGACGGTGGGGCCGGACGGGCGCCAGTTCAAGGACGGGTTCGAGTACATGAAATTCTACGGCGCGTTCGTCGACAAGTCGGCGCCGAAACCGTACGAGATCTACCGCAAGCCGCTCAGCGACAAGCAACTGGCTGGCTCGCGCGTCGAGGCAGGGAGCGGCGTGGTCTACCGCCCCAATGACAAGGGCAAGGACAGCGCCGTGGGCCTGCAGGTCGATGGCAAGGCAGTGCGGGGCTTTGCCACGCCGTCCCGCAAGTTCGAAATCCACGCGCCGGAGATCACCCAGGTGGCCAGGGCGCTTGGCATCGTCGACGATGGCATGCCGACCTTTGCACGCATTCCGTCGCACGTGGACTTGCCGGCGGACCGGTTCATTCTGACGTCTTTCAAATGGAACGTGCACACGCAGGGCAGGACGGCATCGCAGAAATACCTGTCCGAGATCGTGCACGACAATCCCATGTGGATCAACGTAGCGACAGCGAAAAAGCTGGGCGTGAAAAGTGGCGACATGGTCGAGCTGACGACGTACCGCCCGCGTTCCGGCGAGCACAAGGCGCAGCAGGCGTATCGCGGAACAGGCGAAGTGATCGGTTCGGCGCGCATGCGCGTGTTCGTCACGCGCGGCATCCATCCGCGGGTGGTGGCCGTGTCCAACTCGCTCGGGTGGATCAGTGGCGGCCGCGCCAGTGAAGGCAAGAGCGGCTGGCGGGCCGATGTGGCAGCGCGGAGCATCAGTCCCGATGCGGCCAAAGGCTACGCGCCTGCGCCGGCGCTGGATGACCTGAACGCTGGCGTCTGGTGGGACAAGAAGAACGGCGGGCGGGGCAATGGTGTCAACATCAATGCGTTGCTGCCGATCAATCCCCAGCCGCTGGTGGGCATGCAGGCATGGTTCGATACGGTGTGTTCGCTGCGCAAAGTGTCATCTTGATGGCTGCCGCAGCGCACGGTTTCCAGTAGTGCGCTCGGCTTTCGTCCTAATAAGTAACTAACCAACAGTAAGACTACCAGGCGGAAAAGAGCGGTCTTCAAGGCCATCCCTCACTTACGACGTCTCATGGGTGAACGTTGAGGAAGGGAGGGCAGTACGTAAAGCGATACTCGGACAGCGGGTCACTCGCCTGTTAGTGGTTGGGAACGCGGGCGGCGTGCGCAGATCGCCGCCGCCCCGCAGGTTACGGAAAATCGGGAATCAGTCGATTTCGCTGACGAACTGGTCGAGCGGGCGGCGCACTTTCGCCAGGCCTGCCAGCCAGTCATCTTCGGTCTTGCGGTAGCCCAGCGGCAGAATGACCACGCTACGCAGGTGACGTTCGCCCAGGTTCAGGATGCTGTCGACAGCGGCCGGATCGAAGCCTTCCATCGGCGTGCAATCGACTTCCTCGAAGGCGGCCGCGATCATCGCCGCGCTGAAACCGATGTAGGCCTGGCGCGCCGCGTGCTCGAAGTTCACCTGCGCATCGCGGCCCGGATAGGTCGACAGCAGTTGCTGGCGGTAGGCTTCCCAGCCTTCGTTGCGGAAACCGCGCACTTCGTTGGTCAGGTCGAACATGTGGTTGATGCGCTCGGGCGTGTAGTTGTCCCAGGCCGCAAAGACCAGCAGGTGCGAGGCATCGACCACCTGCGCCTGGTTCCAGGCGACGTCCTTGATCTTGGCGCGCAGCGCCTGATTCTTCACGATCAGGATTTCATAGGGCTGCAAGCCGGACGACGTCGGCGCCAGGCGCGCCGCTTCGATGATCCGGTCCATCTTATCCTGCGGCACCTTGCGGGTCGGGTCCATTGCCTTGGTGGCATAGCGCCAGTTCAGTTTGTCTAGCAATTCCATGTGATTCCTTTTTAAAGATAGATGCACCATTGTATTTTTTCTCAGCAGATAGATAAACTATGATTCTGGCAAATTATTTGTTCTTGAGGAGACAAGATGGCACGCAAGTTCGATCACCTGGCCGATGTCGAGGTGTTTCTGAGCGTCGTCGAGCACGGTTCGTTCAGCGCAGCCGCGATCGTGCTGTCGACCACGCCTTCGGTGCTGAGCCGGGCCCTGTCGCGACTCGAAGCACGGCTCGCCACACAGTTATTGCGCCGGACCACACGCAGCCTCAGCCTTACCGACGCCGGTCAGCGCTACGCCAACGAGGCACGCGATGCCTTCGCCCGGCTCGGGCAGGCAGAGCAGGCGATGCGCAGCACGACGGCGCAACTGAGCGGCAAGGTCCGCATGAGCGTGTCCACCGGCTACGGCCAGCAGCGCCTGCCGCCGATACTGGCGGCCTACGCGCGCGCCTATCCGCTGGTCGAGCTGGACGTCGATATCACCAACCGCAACGTCGATCTGGTGGCCGAAGGATTCGACCTGGCGATCCGCTCCGGCCCGCTGCCGAGCAGCACCATGGCGTCACGCCAGCTGGAAGCATCGCCACTATGCCTGCTGGCATCCCCAGCCTACCTGGAGACAGCCGGATCGCTGGCGACGCTCGACGACCTGGCGCGCCAGCAATGCATCGCCTTTGTCCGACCCAACACCGGACGGGTGTTTTCCTGGCAGCTGCGGGACGGCGGGCGCGACATCGACTGGATCCCGCCGGCATCGGTGATGGTGTCGACCGACGCGATGGGCGTTATCTGGCTGGCCGAGCAGGGAATGGGGATCGCACTGTGTCCGCGCCTGTTTGCCGAAGCCAGCCTGGCGGCCGGACAGTTAGTGGAGATATTGCCGCAACTAAGTGGCCGCACGCGCGCATTCTCGGTCGTCTACCCGGCCCACCGAGGCCTCTCGGCCGCGTCGCGCGCGCTGATTGACATGCTGGTCGCAGCGCGGGCAAATGCAAATAGCCGGGGTCATGCAAATAGCCGGGGTCAGGTCTGACATTTGGACACGGACTCTTCCTTAGTCCGTTCACAAGGTCTTTCAAAAACAGACTATTGTTGAACTCGTGTCCGAATGTCAGACCTGACCCCCGCTGTGCTGTGTCCACGCCTGTTTGCCGAAGCCAGCCTGGCGGCCGGACAGTTAGTGGAGATATTGCCGCAGCTAAGTGGCCGCACGCGCGCATTCTCGGTCGTCTATCCAGCCCACCGGGGCCTCTCGGCCGCGTCGCGCGCACTGATCGACATGCTCGTCGCAGCGCGGGCAAATGCAAATAGCCGGGGTCAGGTCTGACATTTGGACACGGGCTCTTCTTTAGTCCGTTCACAAGGTCTTTCATAAACAGACTATTGTTGAACTCGTGTCCGAATGTCAGACCTGACCCCCGCTGTGATTCTGGTCGCTGGTCAGGTCAAGCGGCAACTTTCATTCTCAAATACTGGAGTCAATGTGCATAACGAATTACCCGCTAAATCTGCCAGCATCCGGGTCCTTCAGGCCAGCCTCGCGGATCTTGAGCTACTCGTTCCGATGTTTGACCAATATCGCCAGTTTTACGACAGGGACAGCAGTCCCGCCGCAGTGCGAACGTTCCTGGCAGAGCGTTTAAAGAATGGTGATTCAGTCTTGTTTCTTGCGCAGGAAGGCAAGGAGGCGCTTGGATTTACTCAGCTGTATCCGAGCTTTTCGTCCGTATCAATGGCCCGAACTTTTACACTCAACGATCTGTTTGTCGCAGAAAACGTTCGCCGCCGCGGTGTCGGCAAGGCCCTGATCGATGCTGCGATTCGGCACGGCAAGGCGACTGGCGCGATCCGCCTGGGCTTATCCACTGCAAAAGCCAATGAGACTGCACAGACGCTGTATCAGGAGACCGGCTGGGTACGCGAAGAGGCCTTTGTAGCGTACAACCTTAGCCTGCTCGACTGAGGCAACCTCAAATCTTATCGCGTTCTGGCAGCGCTGGCTCACAAGGCGTAGCCGCGTTCCTGGTAGCGAATACCTGGCCATGAAAAAACCCCAAAAGTTGACATTCAACTTTTGGGGTTTTCAGTTCACGCAGCGTCGCCTCTGCGACGCTCAGCTGCTACAGGCTCAGCAGCACGACGCCCGACTTCCCCCATACCGCGCCTCCTGGCGCTCACGGAAGAATTCCTCGTACGTCATCGCCGGCTCATCTGGATGCGTACGCTCCATGTGCGCCAGGTACGTGTCGTACTCGGGCAGGCCGACCATCAGGCGCAGCGACTGCCCGAGGTAATTTCCGGCCTGCTTCAGGGTGCCGAACATCAGGCCACCTGCGGTGCGGGCATGGCGACGTACGGCGACTCTTTCGCGGTCGGGCTGTTCGCCTTGCGGGCATCCATCACCGTGCGCAGACCATAGAACAGCACGGCCAGCACGACGAAAATGAAGAAGCCGGCCAGGCTGGCGTTGACGTAGTCGTTGAAGATGATCCGCTCCATGTCGAGGATCGACTTGGCCGGCGCCAAAATCGTGCCGGCATCATGCGCAGCCTGGTACTTGTTGGCGTGCGCCACGAAGCCGATACGCGGGTCGACGTGGAAGATCTTCTGGTAGCCCGCCGTCAGCGTACAAGCCAGCAGCCACAGCGTCGGCAGTGCAGTGACCCACGCGTACTTGCCACGCTTCATCTTGAACAGCACGCAGGTGCCCAGCATCAGTGCGATACCGGCCAGCATCTGGTTGGCGATACCGAACAGTGGCCACAAGGTGTTGATGCCGCCCAGCGGATCGACCACGCCCTGGTACAGGAAGTAGCCCCAAGCCGCCACGCACAGGCCGGTGGCCAGCAGGTTGGCCGGCAGCGAGTCGGTGCGCTTGAGCGATGGTGCGAATGCGCCCAGCAGATCCTGCAGCATGAAGCGGCCGGCACGGGTGCCCGCGTCCACCGCGGTCAGGATGAACAGCGCCTCGAACAGGATCGCGAAGTGATACCAGAACGCCATCATGGTCTGGCCGCCGACCACGTTCGACAGGATGTGGGCCATGCCCACCGCCAGCGTCGGTGCGCCACCGGCGCGCGAGATGATGGTGTGCTCGCCAACGTCCCGGGCCATCTGTTCCAGTGCCTCCGGCGTGATCACGAAGCCCATCTGCGAGACGGCAGCGGCGGCCGATTGCGCCGTGGTGCCCAGCAGGGCAGCCGGGCTGTTCATGGCGAAGTAGACGCCCGGGTCGATGGTCGACGCGGCGATCAGCGCCATGATGGCGACAAAGCTTTCCATCAGCATGCCGCCGTAGCCGATGAAGCGCGCCTGCGTTTCATTTTCCAGCATCTTCGGCGTGGTGCCCGAGGCGATGAGGGCGT
This sequence comes from Oxalobacteraceae sp. CFBP 8761, assembly GCA_014841595.1. Lineage (NCBI taxonomy): Bacteria > Pseudomonadati > Pseudomonadota > Betaproteobacteria > Burkholderiales > Oxalobacteraceae > Oxalobacteraceae sp. CFBP 8761. The sequence goes on from JACYUE010000002.1 coordinate 1,014,675, forward strand.
GGAAGCCCGACACGGCGCCGCAGGCAATCGTGATGAACAGGAACGGGAAGATGCCGCCCGACCAGACCGGACCGGTACCATCGACGAACTTCGTCACGGCTGGCATGCGCAGGTCGGGTGCGACGACCAGGATACCGATCGCCAGCGCCAGGATGGTGCCGATCTTGAGGAAGGTCGACAGGTAGTCGCGCGGCGCCAGCAGCAGCCACACGGGAATCACGGCGGCGACAAAGCCATAGCCGATCAGCATCCAGGTCAGTTCGGTGCCGGTGAAGGTGAACATCGGGCCCCAGACTGGCGAATCGTGCACCCACTGGCCGCCGACGATGGCGAGCATCAGCAACACGAAACCAATGGCGGAAATCTCACCGATGCGACCCACCCTCACATAACGCGAGTAGACGCCCATGAACAGCGCGATCGGGATCGTGGCCATCACGGTGAAGGTGCCCCACGGCGAACCGGTCAGGGCCTTCACGACGATCAGCGCCAGCACGGCCAGGATGATCACCATGATCATGAAGGTGCCGAGCAGCGCGATCATGCCGGGGATCTCGCCCATTTCGGATTTGATCAGGTCACCCAGCGAGCGGCCGTCGCGGCGCGTCGACATGAACAGCACGATGAAATCCTGCACCGCGCCGGCAAACACGACGCCGGCCAGGATCCACATCATGCCGGGCAGGTAGCCCATCTGCGCGGCAAGCACGGGGCCGACCAGCGGACCGGCCCCGGCAATCGCCGCGAAGTGGTGACCGAACAAAACGTTCTTGTTGGTCGGCACGTAATCGAGGCCGTCATTGAACTTGTGGGCGGGTGTCTGGCGGGTGGCGTCGAGCCCCAGCACCTTGTTGGCGATGAACTTCGAGTAGAAGCGGTAAGCGATGAGATAGACGCAGCCGGCGGCCGCGACGATCCAAATGGCATTGATGGTTTCACCGCGTTTGAGCGCGATGTACCCGAGCGAAAACGCGCCCAGGATGGACAAGGCGATCCATCCGAGCATGCTCGTCATTTTCTTCATTGGTGACTCCTCCGATATGGATTGATGCTTCGTACGCCAGTACATGCCGGCGCGATTCTTTACAGCATGGCAATGAGTATCTTGCACAATTATCAGGACTGCAAGCGCAACTATTACGCAGAAGCTACGTACCACTACGTAGGACGCATGCCCATAACGCACGTAAAATGCCTTGCTTTCCCCATCACAAGGCAGTCGGCTCATGCGGCTCAAGCAAAAAGTCATCATGCTGGCGGTCGCGCCGCTGGTCGTGGCCCTGTGCGCAATTACCCTCTACGTGCGCCAGCAGGCTGTCACTCTGGCGCAACAGCAGCGCGACACGATCGGCAGCGCCTACCTGGCCAGCAAGGAAGCCGAACTGCGCCACTACGTCGAGCTTGCCACGCGCTCGATCGCGCACCTGACCCAGAGCGGGCGCAGCGACCCGGCCACGCAGGCCGAGGCGATCCGCATCCTGTCGTCGCTGAGCTACGGCAGCGACGGTTACTTTTTCGTGTATGACACGCGCGGCAAAAATCTGGCCCATCCCCGCCAGCCGGAATTGGTCGGCACCGACATGTGGGACTGGCGCGATTCGACCGGTTCGCTGACGATCCAGCGCCTGATCGGGCTGGCACAGGGAGGTGGTGGCTTCCTGCGTTATACATGGGCCAAGCCGTCGAGCAAGACGGCGGCGCCCAAGCTGGGCTACGTGGTCCCGGTCGCGCACTGGGGCTGGGTCATGGGCACCGGCATCTATCTCGACGATGTCGAGGCGGCGCTCGAGCTGGTCGAGGCCCAGCAGTCGCGCAACAGCGACCAGACGCTACTGTGGATGGCGGTCCTGGCCACGCTGGCCACGATCGGCGTGGCCGGTGGCGGGCTGGCGCTGAACATCAGCGAAGGGCGCCTGGCCGACGCCAAGCTGCGCGCGCTGGCCCAGCGCGTGGTGGAATCGCAGGAAGAAGAGCGGGCGCGCCTGTCGCGCGACCTGCACGACGGGATCAGCCAGGCCCTGGTGTCGGTCAAGCTGCAGCTGGAGGCGGGCATCATCCGCCTCGACGGCGATGCGGGCAAGCGCGAGCAGGCGCGCGCGGGCCTGGAGCGCACTGTCGACCAGGTCAACACGGTGCTGGGCGAAGTGCGCCGCATCTCGCACGACCTGCGTCCGACGCTGCTCGACGACATGGGCCTGGCGCCCGCGCTGGAATACCTGGCGCGCGAATTCGGGGAGGACGCGGGCACGCCGGTGCGTTTCCGCGCGACCGGCGCCGTGGATGCGCTGCCCGACATGGTCGGTACGGTGCTGTTTCGCATCGCGCAAGAGGCGCTGACCAATGTCGAACGCCACGCCCAGGCGAGCACCATCGAGCTCTCGCTCGAACGCGTGGCCAACCGCGTCAGCCTGTCGATTGCCGACGATGGCGTGGGCTTCGACACCGATGACGTGGCCGTGCACCCGAAGCGGGGCATCGGCTTGAGGAATATGATGGAACGGATGGAAGCGATCGGCGGACGCCTGTCGGTCGATTCGACGTCCAGCGGCACCAGCGTGGTGGCCAGCATCGACTTGAAGGAGTAGGGCAGTGAACGGTGAAACGAAAGAAGTGAAGATTCTGCTGGTGGACGACCACCCTTTGGTGCGCGACGGCCTGCGCGCGCGGCTCGAGTCAGCGCCGCACCTGAACGTCGTGGCCGAAGCCGGTTCGAGCGCCGAGGCGCTCGAACGCGCTGGCGAATACCATCCCGATTTGGTACTGATGGACGTGAACATGCGCGGCGGTAGTGGTATCGAAGCCACGTTTCAGCTCACCGCGCGATTTCCCGGTATCGCAGTCCTGATGTTGTCAATGCACGACAAACCGGAGTACGTCAGCCAGGCGATGGGCGCCGGTGCCCGGGGTTACGTGCTCAAGGATGCGCCGGGCAAGGACATCGTGCTGGCCATCGACACCGTCATGGGCGGCGGCATTTATTACAGCGCCGCACTGGCGCGCCAGCTGGCCAATCCGGCCGCTCCGAGCGACCAGCTCACGGCGCGCGAGCACGAAGTACTGGGGCATATCGCCGCCGGCCAGTCGAACAAGCAGATCGCGCGCGACCTCGACCTGTCGGTACGCACTGTCGAAACGCACCGTTTGAATATCAAGCGCAAGCTGGGTATCGAAGGCCAGGCAGAGCTGATCCGCTTTGCGGTGCAGCGCGCCGGCGGTAACTGATGGTCAATACGGGCTGTCCAGTAGGAAACTTCGATTTGCTTTATGGCATTCGGTGCAATAAGATTGCCTGGATACCACTTTGAAACTTTCCATGGCAGAGCAGGAAACATATCCGCTGGTGGCAATCGAGCCGGTCGCGAATGCGCAAAATGAATGGGTCGCGCTCAGCCTGCGCCTGGCGCCGGGCGCCGACCTGGCGCAGCGCCTGCACACCGTGTTCGGCACGCCCGACCTGTTGGCCGCGGTCGCGCCGCTCGACTGCCTGCTGACGCTGGACGACCCTGCCCCATTGACCCCGCCGGTGCTGGCGCTGGTGCCTGCCAATCGCGTCGGATTCGTGATCAACGCAAACGCACTGGCCACCGACGGCGTGGCGCGCAAGCTTGTCGAACTGCATGCCTGCGGTTACCGCATCTGGCTGGACGGCGACATTCCTGACGGCGTCACTGCGCCGCCCGCACTGCGCTCGGTCGCGCGCAACTGCCGCGTCGCCCCATTGCCGCCAGGGCGCCTGGTGGCGCTGTTCGCCCCGCACATCGCCTACGGCGTCGACAGCGCGCGGCGCTTCTTCGGTTGCGAGATCGCCGGCTTCGACTGGTTCATCGGCGACTATGCGTACGACCCCGACATCGCGCCGTCGCCCGACGACGACGGCAGTTCGCGCCGCCGCATCCTCACGCTGCTCGGTCTGCTGGCGCGCGACGCCGATTCATGCGAGCTCGAAGAACAAGTCAAGCAGGATCCGGCGCTGGCCTACAACCTGCTCAAACTGGTCAATTCGGCCGCATTCACCATCGCCACGCAAGTGACCAGTTTTGCCCAGGCGATCACGGTGCTGGGCCGGCGCCAGTTGCAGCGCTGGCTGCAACTGCTGCTGTACGCGCGCCAGCAACCGGACGGCCTGCCCAATCTGCTGCTGCCGCTGGCCGCGCGCCGCGGCGCCCAGCTCGAAGCGCTCGCGCGCCTGCAGGGCGATGACCGCGATGCGCAGGACCTGGCCTTCATGACCGGCGTGTTCTCGTTGCTCGACCGGCTGCTGCACATGCCGATGCCCGAGATCGCGGCCGAACTGTATTTGCCCGACGAAGTCGCCGGCGCGCTCGTGAACCGCAGCGGCCAGCTGGGCGCGTGGCTCGAACTGGTCGACGCCAATCCCACCGAGGCGGTGCTGCACGCGGCCGGCGTGAGCCTGGAGCACTGGTGGAGCAGCCAGCTGCACGCCTACCACTGGGCAATCGAGGTAGGCCGCAATGTCTGACGTGCGCGAACTGGCCCCGACCGCCTTCGTCCAGGGCACGAGCGCCGTCGGCGACGCCGTCCTGCGCCTGCGCGGCGATACGTTGGCCCAGGAGCTGGGCCGCCTGGCGCGCGCCCTGACGGGCAGCGCGCAGGGGCGCTTCGTCCCCGGCCCTGGCCTCGTCGATCCCGGTCCGCCGGGCGGGCGCGTGCTGCGCCACGTGGTGGCCGTGGGCCTTGAACAATTCGGCTGGTATGAAGTGAGCGGGTTTGACGACCATGCCGAGGCCAGCGCCCACGCGCTCGCGGCGCTCGCACAGCTGACCGCGAGCCTGATGCAGATGCATTCGCTGGCGCAGCGCTCGACCCACGCCTACGCCCAGATGGAAGCGCAACTGGCGCACCAGTCGCAGATCCTCGACCAGATCCACGAGTCGGTGCTGACGATGGACCAGATGGGCTACATCACCAGCTGGAACCGGGGCGCCGAACGCCTGTTCGGCTACACATCGCTCGAAGCAGTGGGCCGCAACATCCTGTTCTTGTACGCCGACGAAGACCTGGGCGACGAGGAGGGCGGTGCGCTGCCCGACCTGTTCGCGGAGCACGGCGGGCGCATGATGGAGGTGAAGCGGCGCAAGAAGTCAGGCGACATCTTCTGGGCCAGCCTGTCGCTGTCCCCCCTGCGCGACCTTGCCGGCCGCCCGAGCGGCCTGATCGCCTACCTGACCGACATCACCGAGCGCAAGCAGGCCGAAGAGCAGCTGCACCACCTGGCCTACTACGACGAGCTGACCGGCCTGCCGAACCGCACGCTGTTCGCGCGCCTGGTCGACCAGGCCCTGATGGTGGCGCAGCGCAACGAGACGGCCGGCTGCATCCTGTTCATCGACCTGAATCGCTTCAAGCGCATCAACGACACGCTGGGCCGGCGCATCGGCGACGAATTGCTCAAGCAGGTAGGCCAGCGCTTCAAGGCCACGCTGCGCGACGAAGACCTGGTGGCGCGCCTGTCGGGCGACGAATACGCGGTGGGCCTGGCCGACGTGCGCCAGCACTTCGAAGCCACTACCGTGGCGCAAAAACTGCAGGCCGCGCTCGACGCGCCGTTCATGATTGCCGGCCACGACCTGCGCGTGGGCGCCAGCATCGGCATCAGCGTCTACCCGCAGGATGGCAACGACGCCGAAACCCTGCTGGCGCTGGCCGACATCGCGATGGAGCGGGCCAAGGGCGACGACGCCAACCCGGACCGCAGCGTCGCGTTCTACAGCCAGGACATGAACAAGGGCATGCAGGAACGCATGCGCATCGAATCCGGCCTGCGCCATGCGCTGGGCAACGGCGAGCTGGTGCTGTACTACCAGCCGAAATTCGAAATCGCCAGCGGCCGCATGGTGGGCGCGGAAGCGCTGGTGCGCTGGATGCATCCCGAGCGCGGCATCGTGCCGCCTGGCGAATTCATCCCGCTGGCTGAAACGACAGGCCTGATCGTGCAGGTGGGCGAGTGGGTGCTGGAAGAGGCGTGTGCGCAGGCGTCGATCTGGCAGCGCTCGGGCATCGCGCCGTTCCGCGTCGCGGTGAACGTATCGGCCCGCGAATTCACGCCATCGCTGCCAGAGCGCGTGGCCACCACGCTGCAGCGCTATCAGCTCGATCCGTCTTGGCTCGAGCTGGAGATCACCGAGAGCACGCTGATGCACGACGTGGATCGCGTAACGGCCATCATGGACCAGATCACGGCGCTGGGCGTGTCGCTGTCGCTGGATGATTTCGGCACTGGGTTCTCGAGCCTGTCGTATCTGAAGCGATTCCCGATTCATACCCTGAAGATCGACCGCTCGTTCACGATGGGGATACCGGCGGATGGCAGCGACTGCGCGATTGCGGGGACGATCATCAGCATGGCAAGGCAATTGTGTTTGCGCGTGATTGCCGAGGGTGTCGAGACGCTGGATCAGCTGGCGTTTCTGCGCGGGGCGGGGTGTGATGAGGTGCAGGGGTATTTGTATGCGGCGCCATTGCCGGCGTATGCGTTTGAGAAGGCGTTAAGGGAGAATTGGGCGTTGGTGGGGTGAGGGCGCGCGCGTGATTGCTGCTGCCGCGCCGCCTTCGCATGCCGATCTCGTCAAGGTAAGGGGGCACGGAAAGTGCGGCTGGCTCAGAACTCCCTCATCCTGCCGATGATTATGTATAATGCCGTGCAACAGGAAGCGTGGCCGAGTGGTTGAAGGCAGCAGTCTTGAAAACTGCCGACGGTGTGAGCCGTTCGTGAGTTCGAATCTCACCGCTTCCGCCAAGTCAAGTAAGAGGCCCTAGCAATAGGGCCTCTTTTCATTAGTTCTCATAGAGCTCATTGGTTCAAACTCTATCCGCCTTCGTCCGATTGAATCGGCCTAGACCGTATTGGTAGAGGTTGGAGCAGGAACGGTGATCGTTCATAATCGATTGAAAACACGATCAGTGCCGAAGTTGAAGGAACCAGGCTGCTGCGGTAATGGCGGTGCCCTTCGGCTTCATGCTCTAAGACAGTGATTAAGAACTGAATCTCTCGATACACAATTGCGATGGGGCGGCGCGAGATAGGACCCGGTTCGCTACTGTCGTAAGCTTCGCCGTTTGCCGCGAGAAGCTCCAAGGCGTGCAGGATGCTGCTCTTGGACGGCATCGAGCCGCATCCCGAAAATCACGGATACGCTGAATTGCTTGCTGTCACGACTGCCAAAATTACAATGTACGATTAGCGCGCAGTGCGCTACATCCAAGTCCACCGTTCCAGATGGAAAAATGCAAAGAATGCTAATCGGTGGCTAAACTCCTTCGTCACCTCTGTCTCGTCCTTAACTGGAACATTTCTTTTTGTGAAGATAAATACCGGATTGGGTGTAACAGTGTTGTCGCGGATTAGTAGAAAAAATTTGAGGCCGCGGCCCGATTGCGTGGACGTATCGAGAATATTCTTCACCGGCAGCTTTGCACAAGTGTTACTGCGGTGGAAAACCTCTACGATGATGGGCCATCTTAACTTCGCGCTAGCAAATCCGAAGAAAAGCAGGCTAATGAAAAATTATCCAGTTTTGGCGCGGGATATGACAGGCGAATTCATGCACAGCGCAAAGCTGCGTGAAGGACTTGCTCTGCACATCAACGCAGTGAACCAGCTAAGACGCAATGCGGTAAATTCTCCCGCCTTTGCCCATTGGGGCGGCGCTGGCCTTGCGCTTTAAGCGCAGGATAAAAGCACTCCGGCAAGGAAGGAAAGCAGCCCGTAAAGCTAATTACGCATACCAGTTCACTTCCCTGCGGTTTCACCAGTTCGAGGCGTTATCCATAAGGCGTATATTCGAAGCCATTGCCGATCACTGTAGCCAACCTCGTGAAATTTTCCGCGCTCTCGCTGAAGCTCGCCAGTACTTCGGCGACCGTCAGCTTCCCCTGATCGAGCAAGCCATTCCAGTAAGCGATACCACCAGCATCACCGGCGCGGTTGAGAACATTTTCATAGAACTTGTCGACGATGGCAGCGTGCGTGGGCGCGCTGCCGTATATTTTAAGAAATTCGTCGGCCAAGATGAAATTTTCTGCCACCGTGCTCAATGCCATGCCGCGGTCCATCTGGGCAATCCAGAAACCGAGTCCAACCTGATCCGGCATGCGATCGAATGTCGCCTGGTAGATCCGGTAAGCCTGACCGCCGACCATGTCCGCACCTGTATCGAGTGCGATCGTGGTATCTGTGAACTTGATCCTGTCCGCATCCTCGATCAGGACCGCGGTATCCTTGCCGATGGAACTAAGGAAAGTCAAATCTAGCACTCTGTCGATGCTGTAGGTATCGGACTTCGCCTGAACGGCGACCATACTGCCAGGTTTTCCATCGCCAGAAAGGACGGCCTGTTGGTCACGCACCGTGTGGCCCAGGTCGCGCAGTATGCCGATGACAACCGGGTCGAGTGAAATGCGGATGCCATTGAGCGGGGCCGAATAACTCATCAGACTCTCGGCACCGGTCAGCCGTCCCTCGGCAAAGCTGATTGCATCGCCAAGGTGAACGTTAGTCAGCGGGACATTGGCGCCATAAGCTGCGCGCGCGTGATCGCCGACGAAGAAGCTTCGGTCGCCCTCGAACTTGACCAAACTGTCGAAATTGCTAATGACGGGTCCCGTAAACGAGGCGCCGGTATTAGCCAGCCAGCCATTGAATCCAACGGTGTGCAAAAGTTCATGCAACATGACTCGAAAACCATCGGTCTTATCGACAGGAATATCGTTGCCAGTGCTAATCGTCTGATCAAACCAGTAGTAGCGATCGAGATTGGCAATGCCGACGTTGATGACTGCATCGGGGCTGACACTATTGGGATCGACACCTGTCCTGATTTCTGCTGCCACGCCGGACTCGTATAGTGTATAGGCTTTACCGTCTTGCGCCTTGATCTGGCCGGACGCTGCAGAGTGGATAGCACTAGCACTCATCGTAGCAATAACGGGATCGAAGCGCAGGTCAACGGAGATTGAGCCCGTGCCGCTGATGTACGTCGATAGCCACAGGCCCGCGGCGCGTGCAGTCTCGAGAATTAGCGCCTGCTTCTGTTCTTGTCCGGCCAGGCCTTCGCCTGCCAATGTGACGGTGTAATTTGTGCTCAACCAAGCTCCCTTATCTATAAAAGAAACGGCAGCATGATGGTGCTTGCCCTGTTTCTGGATTGTAGTTCATCAGCAAATGACCTGTAGCTGTAAATCCTGTTTAACCCAATATTTTTAAAAGCCATGTCGTTCAAATACATCGTATATTCGCTCTTGCCGACTGTGTTTACTCTCCTGAAGACCATTGACGCCGATTCGTACAGAGAAAGTAAATCGGTCGTAAAGTCTGGAGCGCGTCAATGCAGTGCAAAAATGCAAGTCGGGCGCCGGTCTGACAATACTTGGCCTAAAAGCGCTCGCGATGGAATTCTCAACATGGGGAATGATGAGGACACCCACGGAAACGCGTCGATCGCGCGTTTCTACCAGCATCGGCAAAGGTGTAGTCGGTCGCCGTACCCCCTCATTTGATGGTTGCTCAATCAGCGCGCGTGTCATTGATATCCGGTCTACTGCCTATTCGCTCGCCGCGTCCTGGTTCAGGCCGCTGGCGTGCTGGCTTTCCTCTCTCTCCGGGTGATTGGCGGAGGGTGCAATTCAGGGATGAGTCAAGACGCTCACTGCTTTGCACTGGCCTCTGTAATGGTCAGCCCCCAATCTGGTGCTAAAACGGTAACGTTAATGACTGTACAAATAGATATGCTTCTTTCGTTTTAGCTTTCCTGTAAGAAACACAACTGTAAATATTGTCAGACGGAAAGCAAGGTTTCTTGTTCGAAATCTGGCTCAAGTGCGTGGATAATCGACCCCCTCAGCGACATCGTTCGCCCCCACTTTCCATCCAACATGAAAAATTTCAGTATCAAGTACGTGATCGCCGCCGTCATCGGCTTGCTCATCCTTGCCGTCATCACCGTCGGCGCCCTCGGCTACCACGCCACGCAGCGCTCCGTTGACCTCCTCGAAAACCTTGCACTCACTACAGCCAACCAGCAGATCGGCATGTCCGACCTGAAAATGCGCATGGAAACCAACCGCAGCCACATTCTGCAGGCGCTGCAGCACAACCCTGAAAACAAGCATGCAGGGCTGCATAACCATCCGCTGACGTTCCACAGCGACTTCATCGCCAAGAACAGCGAAGAAATGCGCAAGGAGCAACAGGAGCTGCAGGCGAGTCTGCGCTTCCCCGAAACGCGCGAGCGTTTTGCTGCGTGGATGACGGCCAGCGACAATCTGGGCATCGACATCATCGGCAATGCCATGCGCGCGATTCAATCGGGTCAGTGGGATGACGCCAACCTGATGCTCGGCAAGCAGATCAACCCCACCTACAACAAGTCGACCGAGGCATTCGCTGCATTGCAGAAGCTGATGAGCGATCGCAACATCCGCCAGGGCAAGGAACTGCACCAGGAGCTGGCCGTGCTCAACACCGTCGTGATCGCCGCTATCGTCGTGGCCATCCTGCTGAGCATCGGTGCTGCGTTCTACCTGGTCCGTGCGATCAACACGCCGCTGATGCAAGCCGTGGCCGTGGCACGCCGTGTTGCCGATGGCGACCTGAGTGTCCAGGCGCCGGTCAACTCGACCAATGAATTCGGTCAGCTGCTCGCTGCCTTGCGTGACATGACCGCATCGCTGGCCGGTATCGTCAAGGATGTGCGTAGCGAAAGTGAAGTGATCGCCACGGCATCGACGCAGATCGCCGCCGGCAATATGGACTTGTCGTCGCGTACCGAACAGCAGGCCAGCGCGATTGAAGAGACGGCCGCGTCCGTTGAAGAGCTGACCAGCACGGTGCGCCAGAATGCGGAAAATGCGCGCCAGGCCAATGAGCTGGCGGCATCGGCCACGCAGATCGCGACCCGTGGCGGTTCGGTCGTGACCGAAGTCGTGGGTACCATGGGCGAGATCAATGCGTCGGCCCGCAAGATCGTCGATATCATCGGCGTCATCGATGGCATCGCGTTCCAGACCAACATCCTGGCGCTCAATGCGGCAGTGGAAGCAGCGCGTGCCGGTGAGCAGGGCCGTGGCTTTGCCGTCGTTGCGAGCGAAGTGCGCAATCTGGCGCAGCGCTCGGCCAGTGCCGCCAAGGAAATCAAGGAACTGATCGGCGACTCGGTCAGCAAGGTCGATGCGGGCACGCGCCTGGTCGACCAGGCCGGTGCAACGATGGAAGAAATCCTGCAGAGCGTGCGCCGGGTGGCGGGCATCATGGGTGAGATCAGCGTGGCCAGCGCCGAGCAGAGCTCGGGCATCGAACAGATCCACCAGGCGATCAGCCAGATGGATCAGGTCACGCAGCAGAACGCCGCCCTCGTCGAGGAAGCTGCCAGCGCCGCCACGTCGTTGCAGGAAAGCGCTGCCGGACTGGCCGATCGCGTCAGCGTGTTCAAGGTCGCGCCGGCCGCCGTGTCAGCCCCGGTCCAGGCCGTTACAACGCGCCGTCCGAACGCAATGACGTTCCAGGCGCAATTGGCCTGATATAGATCCGAGCGCCAGAAACTGGCGCTTCAGCGACGCTCGCCAGCCTTGGCGGGCGTCGTTTGCGCCGCATCGATGTCGGCGCCCCAGGCATCCTTGCCCATCACCGCGGTGCCGTTGGCGGTGAAGTCCATGATGGCGTCGGCCGCACGCGCATAGCGTTCCCACACCGGCAGTCCGGCCTCGTTCGGATCCCCGCGCTTCGCAAAATTCACCATATACGTACTCATCGTCTTGCCCATGCCAAGATCACGGGCCGTCGCCTGCGCGCCGTACTTGATGGCCACCGTGTCGAAGAAGAACGGGATATCCGTCGCATGCCCGGCGCCGGCACCCGGCTTCTCGTTGGCCTGGTGCACGTACGAAAAACGGTACGCATACACGGGCGCGCCGTGCCCGGCCAGCGTGCCGGCAAGGCTGCGCGCACCGGCCACCATATACCCGGTCTTGCCACCGATATCCGCGCTGGTTGCACCGATCATCACCGGCACCTTGTGCATGCGGCCTTCGGCAAACGCGGCGCGTGAATCGATCGCCAGCTTGCCGTCGACATAAGGGCCGTGGTACGTCGGCTTGTCGCGCTGCATGAAGTTCGCCAGGTTCAAACCGTCGGCGATCGTGTCCGCCGACAGCGCCCGCAGTTTCTCCAGCGCTTTTGGATCGTCCGCCGCGATGCCCTTGCCGCTCGCGAACTGCACGCCGATTCGTTCGACGTCGGCCAGCGGCGTCGGCGCGGTCCCACCATCGCCGCCCGACATGACTACTGCCTTGGCGAACAAGCCCTTGCTCATCGGCGAGGTCAGCAGCGTATTGACCGACATGCCGCCCGCCGATTCACCGGCGATCGTGACATTGGCGGGATCGCCGCCGAACGCCGCCACATTGCGCTTGACCCATTCCAGCGCGGCGATCTGGTCCATGAAGCCATAGTTGCCAACCACGCCTTTAGCGCCGCTGGTGCCCGTCTCGCGCGTCAGCTGTGGATGGGCAAAGAAGCCGAAGCGCCCAATGCGGTAATTGAAGCTGACGACGAGCGCGCCCTGTTTTGCCAGTTCGGCGCCGGAATAGGTCGGGGGCGACGCGCCGCCATTGACGAAGCCGCCACCATAGATCCAGACGATCACGGGAAGTGGGTCCTTGGCATCGGCCGGCTTCCAGACGTTCAGGTACAGGCAGTCTTCGCTGGGCGTCGTGCCCAGTGGGGCGGCGTCGCTGGGAAAGGGCACTTGCATGCAATCTGCCGCGTAGGCGGTTGCCTGCCGTACGCCCGGCCACGGCTTGGCAGGCACGGGCGGGCGCCAGCGCAGCATGCCCAGCGGCGGGGCAGCGAACGGGATACCTTTCCAGCTGGCGACGCCCGCATCGGTCGAGCCTGCCACCTTGCCAGTGTCGATGGTGATCACCGGTGCGTCTGGCGACGCGGTCGCGCCCGGCGCGGCCACGACGAGGGACACGGCAAACAAGGAAAGCAGAGAACGATGCGACATGGATGGGGCCTCTTGATCGGGTGGTTGAACGGTTGTTAGCAGATAGTAATCGACCTGCGACAGTGAAGGCGGTACGGACGGCTACCGGCAGAGGGGCGGGGGGGCAATCTTGTCCTGGAGGTGGTCAAGCCCCTCAATCTCCGTTACAGTGTTGCAATTCATCCAAAATAGCGGATCGGAAATTGTATTTCCACGGCGCATCTGTAGTAATCCGAATTCACTACCGGTTTCGGCGCTATGATGATGAGCTATTACTCGTTTGCTAATACCGCACATGCAAGGTTTGCTCTGTAGATTTCGACTGTCCACCCTGATGACCCTGGCCGTGTGCGCCACGGTGGCACTGACGGTCGCTCTGCTGCTCGCGGTGGTCAATCATTTTGCGGTGCGCCAGGCCAATGCTGAAGCCCAGTTGCGCCTGCAACAGCTGTCATGGCAAATGCGCGATTCGCTCAATCGCGTCGTCGAGCAGGCCACGGGCGACGCCCGCCTGCTGGCCGCCTTGCCGCAAGTGCGCAATGCACGCAGTCCGGCGTCCGCGCGCATTGCGCTGGAAAGTCTGCAGCAAACGTTCCCCGATTACGCCTGGATCGGCCTGGCCGACATCAACGGCAAGGTCACTGCCTCGACCAAGGGCCTGCTTGAAGGCGCGGACGTCAGCGCCCGGCCGTGGTTCAAGTCCGGCCAGGTGGGCGTGCGCGCTACCGATTACCATCCTGCCGTCATGCTTGAAAAGCTCATGCCCCATGGTAGCGATCCATGGCGCTTCGTCGATGTCTCCACGCCCGTCTTCAGCCATGACGGCGAGATGTTCGCCGTGCTCGGCCTGCACCTGAGCTGGGACTGGGCGCGGCGCCAGGCGCGCAAGCTTCTGACCCCGGCACTGCGCGAATATGGCGCCGAGATCCTGGTCGTGCGCAATGACGGGACGGTCATGCTTGGCCCGCAAGAACTGGTCGAGAAAAAGATTTCAACGGAAAGCCTGCGCCGCGCCAGGCTGGGCGACACGGGCGCGCTGCGCGAAGCGTGGCCCGATGGGCGTACCTATCTCACCGGCTACAGCCAGACGGGCCAGATCGGCAACCAGGCGTCGCTGAACTGGGCGGTGCTGGTGCGCCAGGATGAAGACAAGGCCTTGCAGAGCGCCAAGCTGCTGCAGCACCGGATGCTGATGTGGAGCGGCTTGCTGGGCGTGGTGCTCGCTGTGGTCGCAGCCTTGCTGGCACAGCGCCTGGCGCGTCCGATGACGCGCTTGGGCGAGGCGATCGAGCGGGTGACCGAAGCGACTGCCAGCGGTCACGAGTTGCCGACGATTCCGCATATCCAGGGCTTCTACGAAGCCAATATGCTGTCGCGCACGATGCGCAACCTGGTCGAGAGCGAAGAGCAATACCGGCGCGCCCTGCAGCAGATGAATGAACATCTGGAATCGAAGGTGGCGCAGCGCACGGCGGAACTGCAGGCGCTGCTGCTGCGCGACGTGCTGACGGGGTTGCCGAACCGGCGGGCACTGCTCGAAACGCTGCCCGAGGCGATGGGCCGCGCCAGCCGGGGCGGGCGTCCGGCGGCGTTGCTGTTCATCGACATGGATGGCTTCAAGGCGGTCAATGACAACCACGGTCACGAAGAAGGCGACGAGCTGCTGCGCCAGTTCGGCGCGCGCCTTGCCGGTGCGATTCGCATGACCGATATGGTCGCGCGCCTGGCGGGTGACGAATTTGTCGTCGTGCTGGAAATGCTGACCTCGCGCACTGATGCCGAGGAAACTGCCTGGAAGCTGCTCGACCGCGTGCGCGAGCCGTATCAGCTCAGCACCACCGACGTCACCGTGGGCGCCAGCATTGGCGTCGCGGTCTTCGCGCCGGGCGACAAGCCCGATCTCGATGCCTGGCTGGCGCGCGCCGACCATGCCATGTACGCCGCCAAGCGCGGCGGCAAGAATGCGGTGGCGCTGGCTGCCGTACCAATATGAGGCGCAGGCTGGCCTTTACGCCCCAAGTTGTCCTTTGCGATTGCCAGTAGCCTCCATGAACCAAATCAGCCAGATCATCGCCACCATCAAGCGTCAGCTGAAACTGCAGGGGCTGACCTACCGTGACGTTGCCGTCGCGCTCGACTTGTCCGAGCCGAGCGTCAAGCGCCTGTTCGCCAGCGAGCAATTTACCCTCGACCGGATCGTCGAAATCTGCAGCCTGCTCGGCTTCACGCTGGCCGAGATCACGCAGGAAGCCCAGGCCGGCCAGCGCCGCCTGCGCACGCTCAGCGCCGGGCAGGAAGCCGAGCTGGTGTCGGATCCGAAGCTGTTGCTCGTCGCCGTCTGCGCGCTGAACCACTGGCGCATGCTCGACATCCTTGGCGCCTATGCCCTGACCGAAGCACAATGCGTGCAGCACCTGCTCCATCTCGATCGCCTGCAACTGATCTCGCTCTTGCCGGGCAACCGTATCCGTGTGAACGTGGCGCGCGATTTCGACTGGCTGCCGGATGGCCCGATCCGTGCGTATTTCCGCGAGCAGGGCTTGCCCGAATTTGTGGCTGGCGCGTTCGGCGGGGTGGGCGAGTCGCTCGATTTTGCGCATGGGATGCTGACCGAAAGCGCACGCGCCAAGCTGCAGCAGGAGCTGCGCCAGTTGCGCAGCCGCTTTGCGCAATTGCACGACGAAAGCCTGGCCGCGCCGCTGGCGCAGCGGCGTGGTACCGGCTTGCTGCTTGCCCTGCGCGAATGGGAGCCAGCAGGCTTTGCGTGCCTGCGCCGGTAGAGTATGATCGGTTGCACGTGCTGCACAGTGCCGGAGCGGAAGTCGCCGCTTCTGCAAAGTAATGTGAAGTAATAGACAGATGGGTTCGCGACATTTCGCGGATAGTAGGTGTCAGGGAGATTGTGACGCCATGAAAATGTCTTTCATCGCTATGGCCGTGCTGGGTTCGAGTGCGGTATGTGCTTCGGCACAGGAGTCGGTGGCCACCGCAAGGGGCGCGGGTAATGTTGCGATCCCTGAAACCGTGTGCGCGCAAGATTGCCTCGCCCAACTCCAGCTGGGCGCGCGCGCCGATGGGGTGACTTCACCAGCCGGCAATGCCGTCTTCACCCGCGAATCTGCCGTCGAGCCCGAGCCAACCACCGGGCACGTCGGCGCCGGCACGCTGACCGTTGGCCGGCAATTCAATATCGACTACACGACGCTCAATGACGTGGGCGACCCGTTCCACGGTGGCCTTGCCGCCCAGGCTGCGCCACGTGGCGCACGCGCCGACGACAGCGTCGCTTACGAAGGCAAGCTTGCTGGCGTGTCGACCGGCGCCAAGTGGGGCAAGGGCGACGTCGACGGTTCGCCCTCGGGCCGCGCCTGGGGCATGTCGGTCGGCGTCAATCTCGGGCCACTGACGATTCGCGCAGCCCACCAGAACCGCAATGTGGCCAAGGTCACGCGCTACGACCAGGTCGACATCACGATGGCCGCCAAGAATTCCATCGTTGCCGCCAATATGCGCTTTGACTGGGGCACGGCGTATGCCGCCTACAGTGCCAGCCGCGGCTGGGGCAGCTCGCCGCTGTTCAATCCCGATAATCCCTACAGCGCCGGTGTGGCCGCCACACGTTCCACCAACAGCCGCGACGTGCTCGCCGGGGTGGCGGTGCCCATGAGCCATTCGACCACGCTGCTGGCCTCCTACATCCGGCGCAACGACCGCGACCTGTCCAACCGCGATGCGCGCCAGGTCGCCGTCGGCGCCAGCTACGCCGTCTCGCGCCGCATGGATTTCTACGCTGCGTATTCGCGCATTCAGCATCTGGCTGGCGTGCATCTGGGCGTCAAGCCGAGCAATGGCTCGTCGCTCAACGTCGGGATGCGACGCGCGTTCTGATCACAGCGTGTCCGTTCGTGCGCCGGCCCTGCGTTGCGACAGGAATCGGCAAAATTCAGTAATGTATCTCCATGGTTCATTAACTATTGAGGAGACCTTATGACTGGTACCAGCACACTTGATCCGGATAACTTCCCAGAAGCACCAGACCGCAGCCTGGGCAAGGGCCATGGCGTCGACGCACTCGGCCCGAGCGACTTGTCGGATACCGGCAGCGATGTCGTGGGCGGTCCTGGCTTTGCCAGCAATATCGATCCTGAGCAGACGCTCGATTTCGACGGCGGCACCACGTCCGACCTCGAAGCCGGTCACGCAGGTGAAACGGCCGGGCCGGATGTCGGCGACGCCGATTTCTCGGGCGACAGCGATCGCAGCGGCACGGGTGAACGCGCCGCAGCTGGCCGCGACGCGGTTGTCAGGGACGGCGCCGACATCGACACCGACCGCATCGAGTCGATCCCCGATCTGCCACTGAACGAGGATGACACCGACTTCTTAACGAGTCTTCCGCCGGGTCAGGACGTAAGCCGCTAACAAGGCACCGCTGCCCAACAGGGCAGCGTTGATATATTTCGAGCGCAGCGCTGCCGCCGTGTATTCGCTGTGCTCGATCACGTGATGTGGCGAGCCCTGGCGCTCGCGCAATTCACGCGTGTAGTCGGGCTTGTGCAGGGCGTCGCGCCGGCTTGGGTCGGTGTCGACGTCCAGCTTCTGGTTCACAAACATCGTCGCCTGCAGGAATTTGTCGAACACGCGCGGCAGCAAGCGTGCTCCCGTCGAATTCATCTTGGCCGCACCGCCGACGAACACGTCGCGCTTCGGGTGCTGGGCCGCATACAAGATCGCATCAGCAACGATTTCTGGCGCGTAGACCGGCGCCGGCAGCTTCGGTTCCTTGTCCATATAATTTTTCGCGTGCACGGCAAACATCGTGTCGATCCCGGTCGGCTTGATCAGCGTGACCGACATCGGTGCGCCTTCCTTGTCCAGTTCGATGCGCAGCGCATCCGTGAAGCCCTTCACGGCGTGCTTGGACGCCGCGTACATGCCTTGCAGCGGAATCGCATGGTCTGACAGCTCGCTGCCCAGGTTGATCAGCGCGCCGCCGCCGCGCAGCTTCATGCGCTTGACCGCTTCCATAGAGCCATTGACCACGCCCCAGAAGTTGGTTTGGAACAGGCGGTGGTGGTCTTCGGGCGCCACATCTTCCATCCGGCCAAAGATCGAGATCCCCGCATTGTTGATCCAGGTGTCGATACGGCCAAAGCGCTCGATGGCGGCGTCGCCGATACGCGCCACATCGTCGATATTGCCCACGTCCGCCGTGACGGTGACGACCTCGGCGCCGTTCGTGGTCAGTTCTTCAGCCAGGTGGGCGAGGGCATCGTCGGCGCGTGCCGCCAGCACCAGTTTGGCGCCGCGTTCGGCAGCCATGCGCGCCGTGGTCAGGCCGATGCCGCTGGTGGCGCCCGTGATGACGATGACTTGCTCGTTGATTTTCTTCAGTTTGACTGACATG
The DNA here is from genome assembly GCA_014841595.1 of Oxalobacteraceae sp. CFBP 8761. Lineage (NCBI taxonomy): Bacteria > Pseudomonadati > Pseudomonadota > Betaproteobacteria > Burkholderiales > Oxalobacteraceae > Oxalobacteraceae sp. CFBP 8761. The sequence continues at coordinate 1,033,083 of JACYUE010000002.1, forward strand.
GATGATCCTTTTTTCTTTGATTTGGTCGAGGAAGGTGTTAGTGAAATGATCACTTCGTGTTTCATAGTGATATTTCAAGAGAAAACGTGGCGCGCGGGTGACGGGGCGGTGCTGGCAGTCGCCCGCTAACGAAAAACGCCGTTCCCACACGATGCGGGAACGGCGTTTCACGAGGACTGCGCAAGCACAGGTCCGGGCAGGCGCAAGGTTATTTCTTGGAGTAAATCTGATCGAACACACCGCCATCGGCAAAGTGGGTTTTCTGCGCCACGGTCCAGCCGCCAAAATCGCTGATCTGGAATAGCTTGATCTGCGGAAATTGCGACGCGTATTTCTTGGCAAATTTCTCGACCGAAGGGCGGTAGTAGTTCTTGGCGATGATGTCCTGGCCCTGGTCGCCGTATAAAAACTCGACGTAAGCCTGCGCCACCGGCCGCGTGCCGCGCTTGTCGACGGTCTTGTCGACGACGGCCACTGGCGGCTCGGCCAGGATGCTGACCGATGGCGCGACGATCTCGAATTTGTCCGGGCCGAGTTCACGCAGCGCCAGCAGTGCCTCGTTTTCCCAGGCCAGCAGCACGTCGCCGATGCCACGCTCGACGAACGTGGTGGTGGCGCCGCGGGCACCCGAATCGAGCACCGGCACGTTCTTGTACAGGCGCGCCAGATAGTCGCGCGCCTTGGCGTCGGTACCGCCCGGCTGGCGCAGCGCGTAGCCATAGGCCGCCAGGTGGTTCCAGCGTGCGCCGCCGGACGTCTTGGGGTTCGGCGTGATCACCGAGATGCCCGGTTTGACGAGGTCACCCCAGTCACGGATCTGCTTCGGATTGCCCTTGCGCACCAGGAACACGATGGTCGACGTGTACGGCGCGCTGCGGTATTTGAGCTTTTGTTCCCAGCCCGGATTGATCAGGCCCTTGTCGCGGATCGCGTCGATGTCGTAGGCCAGCGCGAGGGTGACGACATCGGCCTGCAGGCCGTCGATCACCGAGCGCGCCTGCTTGCCCGAGCCGCCATGCGACTGCTTGATCGTGACGTTGTCGCCGGTCTTTGCTTTCCAGTGCTTGGCAAATGCCGCATCGAACTCGTGGTACAGCTCGCGCGTCGGATCATACGATACGTTGAGCAGGCTGATGTCGGCGGCAAATGCAGGCGCGTGCGCCAGGAGGGTCAGGGCTGCCAGCGAGCTGATGAAGGTTTTGCGAAGCATCGAGTGTCTTTCTCCAGGTTAGAGACAGTAGAGTACGGTCTCGGGCTATAGAAAGAAAACGAATAAATTCAAGCAACCTTATACGATTTCTGCGCCGGCACGGGTGCGGCTCAGTTTGCCTTGGACAGGATGACCAGCCAGCGACGGAACAGCAGGATCTCAACGTGGCCGGCTTCGACGCCCGTATCGCACTCGATAACCGGATTCACGGCGTAGAAACGCTTGCGGAAGTCGCGGGTCACCAGGATTTCGCGACGGCCAATGCGGACCATGAAAGGGGTCGGGGCGTGTTCCATACCAAAAGAGCTATTGAGCGTGGTCATGTTCGTTTCCTCGTATCGAGTGGTTATGCAGTGAAGTAAGAATACCATAACTACTGTATGAATCAACAGTTACTGTTCGGGCATACAGTAGTTTTTGTCGTGTGTGGTATTTTCGCCAAGTCAGTCATAATCGCGTCATCATGACCAAAACACTGCCACGCCTCCAGCGCTTTGCCGCCAACCGCTTCTCTGCCGAGGGCGAATACGGGCTGCACCTGACCATCGGCGTGGCCCTGCTGCTCGCTGCAATGGCCGTGTTCGCCCAGCTTGCCGGCGCCGTCGTGGCCGGCGCGCCGATCACGCAGTTCGACGCCGACATCGCCAACTGGCTGCACCTGCACGCGCGCCAGGGCGGGCTCTTGCGTGATGGGCTCCTGCTCATCACCCACATTCACAGTACGCCAGGGATCCTCATCATTGCCTTCTGCGCGGCGCTGTGGCTGTATCGCAGTGGTCACCGTTACTGGACGATGGCAGTCATCGCCAGCGTGCCGGGTGGAATGCTGCTCAACGTCGCGCTCAAGCACACGTTCGAGCGTGCCCGGCCGCACTTCGACGAGCCGATCGTCACGCTGACCACCTACAGTTTTCCCAGCGGGCACACGATGGCCGCCACCGTCCTGTATGGCGTGCTGGCCTGCTATTTCGCGCGCCGCGCCCAGACATGGCCGGGCAGGGTGCTGCCGTTCGTGCTGGCAGCCCTGATGATTGGCGCCGTGGCGTTTTCGCGCATGTATCTCGGCGCGCACTATCTCACCGACATCCTCGCCGCACTGACGGAGGGCTGCGGCTGGCTCGCGATCTGCATCAGCGGCACCGCCACCCTCAATCGCCGCCGCAGGGCCCGTGAACAGCGCCAGTCCGGTGCGGCCTCACCCCAAGACATGTAAGGAATTTTTCGATGCGCACTCTCGTTCACCTGTCCGACCTGCACTTCGGTCGCGTCGACCAGGCCCTGCTGGGCCCGTTGCGCGAGCTCGTGCACAGCATCGCGGCCGACGTCGTCGTCATTTCGGGCGACCTGACCCAGCGTGCCAAGGTGGAAGAATTCGAAGAGGCGCGCGCGTTTCTCGATTCGCTGCCCGGGCCGCAGATCGTCGTGCCGGGCAACCATGATATTTCGCTGTATAACGTGCTGCGCCGTTTTGCCCGGCCGCTGTCGCGCTATCGCCGCTATATCACCGACGATCTCGAGCCGGTCTTCATCGATGACGAGATCGCCGTCGTGGGTGTCAACACGGCCCGTTCGCTGACTATCAAGGACGGGCGCGTCAGCCACGAGCAGATCGCTGCGCTGCGCGAGCGCCTGAGCGGCCTGAGCCCCGATGTCACGCGTATCGTCGTCACGCACCACCCGTTCGACTTGCCCGATCACTTCGAAAAACGCGACCTGGTCGTGCGCGCGCCGCTGGCGATGGAAGTGTTTGCCGAAACCGGTGTCGATATCCTGATGGCCGGACACATGCACGCCAGCCACGCCGGCAGCACGGCGGCGCGCTACCAGATCGATGCCTATGCGGCGCTGGTGATCCAGGCCGGCACGGCGACCTCGACGCGCGGGCGCGGCGAAGTCAATTCATTCAATGTGGTGCGGGTGGACGCGCAGCGGGTCGACATCGACCGCTACGGCTGGGACGCGGTGGGCGGCAAGTTTGAAGTGGTCAACACCGAAAAGTTCATGCAGGCCGGCAGCGTCTGGTCGCCGCACACCGACGGCATGCTGGCAGCGGGGCTCTGAGGCCCCGCCAGGCGCGATCAGATCCAGTATTCGGTCAGGCGCGCCATCGCTTCGCGCAGGCGGTCCGACCATGGCCGCCGCTTCCAGGCGTCGAGCTTGATTTCCTTCGAATGCACGACGTCTTCCTTGAACGCCGCCTCCATCTCGCGCCCGAAGGCCGGATCCAGCACGACCACATTGACCTCGTAGTTGTGGATGAAACTGCGGCGGTCGATATTGGCTGAGCCGATGGATGACCACATGCCATCGATCACCGTGGTCTTGGCATGCAGGACGGCGACCTGTAACTGGTGGATGCGCACGCCGCCCGCGAGCAGCTCTTCGTAGAACGATTCGCCCGCATGCCGGATGAAGCCGTGGTCGGACACGCCCGGCAGCACGAGCTGCACGTCCACGCCACGCTTGGCCGCAGCGATCAGGCCGTCGACGATCTGGCGGTCCGGCACGAAGTACGCAGCCGTCAAATGGATCGATTTCTTCGATTCGCCAATGGCGACGACGAGCGACTTGTAGATGGCCGAATCATGCTCTGGCGACGTGGCCAGCACCCGCACCACCTTGTCGCCCGCTGGCGCCAGTTGCGGAAAGTAATCGATCTGCGGCAATTCGCCGGCATCCTGGTGCACCCAGTTGTCGATGAATGCCCACTGCAGCGCGCCCACGGCGGGCCCCTGGATCTTGATGTGCGTATCGCGCCAGCCAACCTTGTCGTGGCTCACGTCGTCCGGACGCTTCTTGGAACGGAACAGCGAGCTGTTGGCGTAGGTGCTGCTGATGTTGATGCCGCCGGTAAAGGCCACGAGGCCGTCGACGATCATGATCTTGCGGTGGTCGCGGTTGTTCAGCGCCCATTTGCCAGGGCGCTTGGTCGGGTCCACCGGATTGAAGACCAGCACGTTCACGCCCGCCTGGCGCAGCCGGTCGAAAAATTCCTTCGGTGTCGACAGCGTGCCGACCCCGTCGACCATGATATTGACCACCACGCCTTCGCTGCGTTTCTGCATCAGGATTTCGGCAAACTGCGCCCCAATCTCGTCATGGTCAAAGATATAGGTTTCCAGGTTGATCGATTTTTTGGCCCCGCGCGCCGCTTCCATCATCGCGCGCATTGTCGCCGGGCCGTCGAACAGCAGTGTGACCGCATTACCGGCAATCATCGGCACCCCGGTGGCCTGTTCTTCCAGCACCGCCAGCGCCTTGAGGTCGGTCGACGCGCGGGCCCAGCGCCGCTTGAGCAGCGCTGCCGCCTGTTTCTGCTTGAGTTCGCCATGCTGCGTCGTGACCGTCGGCGTCGACTGGTCAGGCCCTCCGGTCATGGTGCTGGCATCGGGCAGTGACTTGCAGGCCGTGACCGCGCAGGCGAGAGCGGCGATGGCACACCAGGCGGCGAAGCGCTGTTTGATCATTTTGATCCTCGTACGGGTTCTGCATCAGGGGGCGCCAGTTGGCGGTGCTTGGGGCCGAGGAAAAATTCCACCGGCGAATACGCAAAGCGGCGGCCCAGTGCCTGCACCAGCAGGATGCCGCGCTTGAAGCGAATCTTGCGTGCGCGCAGCGCAACCCACAACGCCAGGCCGAAGCTGACCAAGAGGTTGACCGTGCCGATCAGCAGCACACCGGCCGTCGCGTTGATGAGCTGCGGCACGGTCATCTGGTAGTCGAGCGCCACCAGCGCGGTCGCGAAGTTGGCGGCCGAGAATGTGATGTGACGAATGTCGATCGGCAGGCCCAGGAGGAAGCCGACCGTGCCCGTGGTGCCGAGCAAAATACCGAAGAAGAAGTTACCCATCAGGCCACCGAGGTTGTTCTCGACATACGCGCCCAGGCGCGCCAGCCGTGCCGGACCCAGCAGCGTGCGCAGGCCGCGCAATTGCTGGACACGCTGGCCCATGCGGGTGTACAGGGCCTTGTTGTCGTAGTAGCCCGATACCAGGCCGGCCACGAACAGCCAGACACCCGCCACCGCTGCATAGAACAGGGCCGGGCTGTTGACGGGATCGATCTCGTTGAGCAGGTGCAGCGCCTTGATCGGGTCGACCAGATGCTCGCCCCGGTACCAGCGCACGCCCTCGGCGATGGCCCAGGCCACCGGAAACGCGACCAGCACGTTGCCAAGCACCGCCACCATCTGGGTGCGGAACACTTTATTGACGAGCTCAGCGAGCCGGTCGACGTCGAGGCCGCGCCCGGTCGCCGAGCGGTGCAGCGAGGCCGCGATGCGCTGGGCCGTCATGGCCGGCTGCTTGGTTGCGACGGTAAAGTGCAGCATGTGGATCAGCACGAAGCCGAACGAGTAATTCATGCTGAACAAAAAGGCCTGGACCAGCGGCGGCGAGTGCAGGTAGCCCAGCAGAATCTTGAGCAGCGCCATGAAGCCGACGATGAAGCCGGCGCCGGACGACGACCACAGCATCTTGCGCAAGCCCTTGCGGTCTTCGGCGATGTAGTGCTCGCCGGTGCGGCTGGCGTTTTCGGTGACATTGCGCGCCAGAAGGTCGACGTTGTCGCGCACCAGGTTCGTCACCTGGTACTTGGTGTTGTGCGCTTCGATGAGTTCTTCGGCCAGCTCGATCACGGCGCGCTCGCGCGCAGTCAAAACGGGCGGCGGCGGGTCGGTGTCCGTCACGACGGCGAGATTGCCTTGGGGGGGGGGCGTGACGGCCGATGCGGCCACGCCGGCAAGCTGCGGGGTCCCGGCTGCCATGGCGGTCAGCACGCCCTGGGTGGCGGCTTGCGCGTCAGCCGTGCCGGCGTTCGTGGCCACGTCGGGCACGTCCACCAGGAACAGCAGCTTTTGCAGACGGTCGATACTTTGCTGCAGCGCGACCAGCAGGTAGGTCAGGGCGATGCTGGTGCCGCTGCTCAGCGCCAGGCGCCGGATCTTGAGCACCACGTCTTCGCACTGGTCGAGCATCACGAGCAGGTGGCGTGCGTCGTCCGGACGCGGGATGTCGCCGTTCAGGTAGCGCGCGTATTCGTCGAGGTACCGGTTGACCTCGATGTTCTGCATCAGGAACGGTGAATCGAAGTTCTCGATCTGGCTGTAGCTGTGCACCAGGCGCGGCTCCAGGCCCAGCGCGCAGACGCGGCACGATAGCGTGCGGATCGCATCGAGCAGGCCCTTGAGCGTGACCACGCGCGCGCGGCCGGGATTCGCATCGGCCGGGACCGGCGCGCTTTCGATCACATGGAACAGCGCCATCCAGTCGGTATCGGGCACCGCGCGGATCCACGCGTAATCGTCCTGGCGGTACAGCACCTGATCAAGTGCATCGGACAGGTACAGGTCTTCCAGTGCAGGCGGCAGGAAACGGTACGTGATACGGCTTTTCAGCTCGGTGACAAAACCATCGTTCGACAGGATGCCGATGTCGCTGTACAGACTGGTGTGGCGGCGCTTTTCAAGCAGCGTGGTGATGTAGCGGCGCAGGGCCCAGGCCTGGTCGGGATTGCCCTTGAGGAGCTGGGTCAGCGTGCGCACGGACTGGGCCGGATCGTCCACGGTTTGCCATACCCAGCGCTGGCGCGGGCGCAGATGGCACACCAACTCGACCAGCAGGTCGATGTTGTCACTGTTGGGGTCGATTCGTTCGAGCGTAGCAAGCATGAAAAAAATTGATACTGGAAAGCCTCAGTGTACGCGAGGCGCCCAGCATGGATGGTGTGGCAACGAACAATAACGTCCTGGAAATGTCTGCATGGCACTTTTAATGCCCGAACTGGCAATGGTGATGGCTGGACGAGGGCAGGGCAATCCCGCTACACTGGACTGAATTTGCAATGTTGCAGTGACGAAGGAAACCATGTACCTCACGTATTTCAACGGCCAATGGGCCGAGGGCAATGTGCCCTTGTATGGCGCGATGGACCACAGCCTGTGGCTGGGTTCGTCCGTCTTCGACGGCGCGCGTTCGCTTGCCGGCAAGCTGCCCGATCTGCGGCCGCACCTCGAGCGCGTCATCAGCTCCGCCGACAAGCTGGGCCTGGCCTGCCCCCTGAGCGTGGACGAGATGGAGGCGCTGGTGCGCGAAGGCGTCGCCAGGTTTGCGCCGGATGCCGAGCTGTATGTGCGCCCGCTCGTGTTTGGGACGGAAGGCTTCCTGATTCCGGTGGCCGAGAAAAGCCAGTTCGCGCTGACCCTGTTCGATGCGCCGCTGCCGCCGTTCGTCGGCTTTTCGGCAGGCCTGTCGACGATGCGGCGTCCCCAGCCGAGCATGGCGCCGACGGACGCCAAGGCGTCGGCCCTGTACGCCAACTCGACCCGCGCCATGCGCGAAGTGAAGGCGCGCGGCTTTGAGCAGGCGATCATGCTGGACGGCGAAGGCCATGTCGCCGAATTTGGCGCCTCGAACCTGTTTCTGGTCACAGCCGACGGCAAGGTGGTCACGCCCCGCTTGAACGGTACCTTCCTCGCAGGCATTACGCGTGCGCGCGTGATGGCGCTGCTGGCCGGTGTGGGCATCGAGGTCGAAGAACGCACGGTCGAAGAGGCCGAACTGCGCACGGCGCGTGAAATCTTCAGCACCGGTAACTATGGCAAGGTCACGCCATGCACCCGCTATGAAGACCACGTGCTGGAAGCCGGGCCGGTGGCGACTCAGGCGCGCGAGCTGTATCTGGCATTCACGCAGGCCGCGTAACCGGTCCTGGTCTGTGCCAATAACAAAGGCCGGCAATTGCCGGCCTTTTGCATTGCTACCGCACGTGGCGATTAGCCGCGTGCTGGTTCCGCGACATAGATCTCGACGCGACGGTTGCGCGCCTTGCCTGCGTTGTCGTTGTTCGAGGCGATTGGCTCGCGCGAACCGCGGCCTTCGATGGTGATGCGGTTCGGGTTCACGCCGCGGCCTGCGAGGTAGTCACGGGTGCGCGATGCGCGATCGACCGACAATGGCTGGTTGATGCTGTCGCTGCCGGTGCTGTCGGTGTGGCCGATGATCACGACATTGGTGTTCGGGTTTTCTTGCAGCGTCGAAGCGAAGCGCTGCAGCACTGGCTGGAAGTTGCCCTTGATGTCCGAGCGGCCCGTGTCGAACGAGATGTCGCTCGGGATTTCCAGCTTCAGGCGGTTATCCGAGGTCTGGGTGACTTGCACGCCGGTGCCCTGGGTCGCTTGTTCCATGGCTTGTTTTTGCTGTTCCATGCGCTTGGACCAGATATTGCCGATCACGGCGCCGGCTGCTGCGCCAATCGCTGCGCCGCCAGCCACACGGCCGCCGCCACCGCCGCTGGTCGTGCCGCCGATCAGGCCGCCCAGGCCTGCGCCGATGCCGGCGCCGGTTGCGGTACCGCGCTGGGTGCCGGTCATGTCTGCGCAACCGGTGGCCGTCATGACGACGATGGCAACTGCTGCGGTGGTTTTGATGAAGTTTTTGTTCATGGTGGAACTCCTTAAAAGTAAGAAATCCGTTTCGCTGTCACACCATCAAAAGGCGCGACCGCGAAACGGATTGGATTTTACGACAAGCAGAGACTTGCCATAAAAATGCTATATACCGCGGCCGCTGATCAGGCGAACCAGGATCATGATGACGGCGACGACGAGCAGGATGTGGATGAAACCGCCGATGGTGTACGAGGTCACCAAGCCGAGCAGCCAGAGAATAACGAGGACAACAGCAATTGTGTACAGCATGATGAATCTCCTAGAAGGGGTGCGCCGGTTGCGCTGTGAGACCAGTATGTTGTTTCCTGAGAGCGACTACCGTACGATGGCGTACATTAAACGCAACTTTTTTGTTTTTGCACGCCTGGGATCCAGCCCATCATCCCGATCAGGCCGGTAAAGCCGATCAGGCACGTCAACAGGCCACCAGCGATCAGGAAGACGACATCGTGGGCCTGCACCAGTTCTTGCGCAGCAGGCGCCGGGCTGGCCGACAGCAGGCCGAACAAAGTGAGTACGATTCCCCAAATAATGATGCCGATCCAGGTCAAGGTGGTCATGTGGGTCTCCCTGATTGATGCTGTTCGCCAATCGATTCAGCATGGGAACAATTGTCGCCTTAGCTCATCAATAATTCCGTGCGATGGCACACATTGCAATTAGGAAAAAAATTGGCCGGGATGCTTGCGCGATCCCGGCCAATGGTGTTGCTGCAAAAAAGCTGATTCTTGGTTATGCCACCGAGCGCAGACGGCCCTTGACGATGCGCACGCGGTCACCGCTGCCCCATTGTGGCTGGCTGGTCTGGCGGAAGGTACGCAGCGTGCCGTCGTCCAGGCGAACCCGGATTTCATAGCTGGTCGTTGCCTTCACATTGCCCTCGACCTGGTTGCCGACCACGGCGCCGCCGATGGCGCCAGCCGCGGTGGCCAGCGTCTTGCCATTGCCGCCACCGATCTGGTTACCCAGCAAGCCGCCGAGGACGGCGCCACCGGCTGCGCCCAGACCACTGCCTTCGGCACGTTGCTTGATCGCGCGTACCGATTCCACGTTGCCGCAGTTTTCGCACCAGTTGCTCTTTGCTGCCAACTGGGTCGGCTCGCTTTCCTTGATCTGCGTCACAGGCGCAGCTTGTTTTACAGGTGCCGGTGCAGGTACGGGAGCCGGCGCAGGCGCATAGGCTTGCGCCGGCGCCTGGGCGTCGGCAGGGTAGGCGTAGCCAGCTTGCGGCGCACCTTGTGGCAGGGTCGACGCGAGTGCCAGGCGATCGGCCTCGGTCAGCTGACGATTGGCCGTGCCGCCGACCGACGACGGCAGCCAGCCCATGATGGCGGCGGTGCCGACCAGCGAGAACAGCACGACAGCGGCGGCGGCCAGCAGCAGCAGCGGGTGGGTGCGGTTCTTGACCGGCATGGTTGGAGGGGTTGTCATCTTTTGTTCCTTTCGTATAGGCATTAAGCCGGATGTTCAATGATTGTCCTCAGGAACAACTAATGCTTCCGTGCGTCACCGTACATACCTGCGCACCCGGTGCGTTTAGGCTCCATCACATTGTGTGCAAATGTAACTGGTCGTAGCGGTCCCGGCTGGCCCACGTACCAACCTGTGAGGAAATAATGAATTCTGCCGTCCACCCGCCTGTCTTCGAGCCCAACAGTAATTTGTTACTCGCAGCGCTTCCTCCGCAAGATCTCGCCCAGATGCTGCCGCAGCTCGACGAGGTCAGGGTAGAAGCTGGCCAGGTCCTGTGCGAAGCGGGTGATCCCATTCTTCATATCTATTTCCCCCACGATTGCCTGGTGTCACTGCTGGGCGTGGCCGAAGGGCGCATGACGCTCGAGGTCGGCCAGGTCGGGCGTGAAGGGATGCTTGGCGCTACCACCGCGCTGGGCCACGACATCACGCAGGTGCGCGCCGTCGTGCAGCGCGCGGGTAGCGCGAGCCGGATGGAAGGCGGCCGCTTTCGCCTTGAAGTCTCGCGCAATCCTGCATTGCAGCGGGTACTGTATCGCTACACCGACTCCTTGCTGGCGCAGGCGATCCAGATCGCCGTGTGCAGCCGCTTTCACGTGCTCGAGGCGCGGCTGGCCCGGTCACTCCTCGTCACGCGCGACCGTCTGCAGTCGGATAAATTCCATCTGACGCACGAGTTTCTCGCGCATGCATTGGGTGTGCGCCGGGTGGGCGTGACCAAGGCGGCCAGCGCGTTGCAGCAGCAGGGCCTGATCAACTACAGCCGGGGCAATATCGAGATCCTCGACCCGGAACGCCTCGCGGCAGCGGCATGTACCTGCTACCAGATCGTGCGTGAAGCCGGGGCTGCGCCGGCTACCGATACCGTCTGAATTTTCAGCGCGAAAGCGCATCGTCCCAATGCAAAACGCCCGGCAAGCCGGGCGTTTTGCATTCACTGAACTGTCGCTGGCATGGTTGCCAGCGACGGGAATCAGTTGGTGGTCTTGACTTGGTTGCCGACCACGCCGCCGACAGCTGCGCCGCCAACGGTGCCGATTGCGCTGCCGCCGGTCAGGACGCCACCGAGAACAGCACCGGCGCCAGCGCCGACTGCGGTGTTACGGTCTTGCTTCGACATGTTCGAGCAGCCGACCATACCGAAAGCGGCGGTCGCCAGGGTTGCCGTCACTACCAGGTTTTTGATGAGTTTCATGAAGTTCTCCTTTGATGGGGTTATTTCAGGCGCAGGTCATTCCTGACCGATTTCACGCCGTTGACGGTTCGCGCGGCTGAAGCCGCTGCGGCGACGCTGTCGGCCGAAGAGACGAATCCCTGCAACCGGACAATGCCTTGGTACGTATTGACATCCAGATCGGACACCTTCAGGTCGGGATCGCGCCTGATGGCGCTGTGCACCCCGGCAGTAATGACATCGTCCTGGACAGCTTCGACCTTGCCGAAACCGGGTAATCCGGACGTGCATCCCGTCAGTGCTCCACAGGCCACTGCGACCAGTAAAACGGGGATGCTGCCAACACGCTTGATGCTCGATCCGTTCATGCGGGTGTTTCTTTTCTTGATGACCTGGCACTGATCATAGTCAGGATTGCCAAATTGATCTGTTCGGCAACACACAGAGCCCGTGCCAGGTTGTTACAGGTTGTATCCGTCAGGCTATTTCAACGACGCTGGCGTCGGCCCGGTGGCGGGGCACTGGGTGCTTGCCGCGCCTGGGACAGCAGGCGTGCGCAATCGCTGTCTTCGCCCGGCCCCGTATTGATCAAGGGGAGCAGGGCGGCCAGTGGCGCGGCCACCACGGCCAGTGCTGCGGCGCCGCCTGCCTTCATTGCCAGCACGCCCTTATCGATGGCCACATCCGGCTTGCTGAACGGGCCGCGCACATACAGTGGCGCGCGCAGCGAAAAGATGCGCAGCGCCTTGGTTTCGGGCCGGATACGCAGTTCCATCTGCTCGCCCGCCAGATTGATGGCGCCGTCAACGGTGATGATGGCTTCCTCGGTGTCGACGATGAAGCTGCGCGTTCGCGCGATACCGTCCTGAATGGCGAAGTCGGCCGCCACGCAGTTAAGCTCGACCTGCTTGTCGCCGAACAGCTTGGTGACCACGATGTTCGCCACATTCAAGCCAGCCATTTCCAGCAGCATCTTGCTCACCGTGCCTTCGCTGACGAGCGCCTTGAGTTCGCCATTGGATGTGGCCAGCAGCGATGCGACCGAGTTGCCGGTGGCCGACAGCTTGGCGTCCGCATTGATCTGCCCGGCCGTCGCCTGCATCTGTTCGATTTTCGGGAACAACTGCTTGATGCCGATCTTGCGGGCCCGTACGTCTGCCATCGCCTTGATGGCGTTCTTGCCGCTGCGCCCGCTGCCATCGAGGCGAATGGTGGTGCGCACGGTACCGCCGGCCATGCCGAACTCAAGGGGATCGAGCCGGAGCACGCCGTTGTCCATCTTGATGTGACTGTTGAGCTTGCTGATCGGCAGCGCCTTGTCACGCACGATATTGTCCGCCGCAAAGCGCACGTCGGCATCCAGCGCTGTCCAGCGCTCGGTGTGGAATTCTTCCACTGGCAACACCTTTCCGGTCGGCTGTTTCGTCTCGACGCCGCGCGCTGCCTTGCTGGCGTTCGAATCGGCGCCGACGAGGGGCGCCAGATCGGCAAACACGAGCTGGCGCGAACGTACATTGCCCGACAACACCGGACGCGCACCACCGGTGGCGTACTCGAGGCGCCCGCCGATGTCGCTCGTGCCAACCTTGCCGGCAAAGCCGTCGTAGACCCAGCGGCTGGCACCCTTGGCCAGGCGCCCGGTCAGGCGGCCCGACGTGGAAAACGCCGGCGTTTCCGGCAGCAGCACGCCGGTAAATTGATACAGGCGCGCCATGCTGGCGCCGGCCAGTTCGAGTTGCACGTCCAGCGCGGCAAGCCGGGCCGGATTGGTAACGGTGCCGGTAATGGCGATGCGCGTCTTGCCCGATTTGAATTCGCCCTGGATCGGGTAGGGCGCGGTCTCGTCCTTCAGCGAAAACACCGAGCCGAGCTTGCCCCCGCCGTCTACCTTGGCCCCGTTATACGTGCCATCGAGCGTGAAGGCCGCGCCATAGATTGGATCGCGCTCGAGCGTGCGCACCCGGGCCGTGACATCGGCTTTGGTGACCGCATCCTTGACGTGAATGACGCCGTCCGTCAGCACGACGCGTTCGAGATCGAGATTCCAGCGCGACGGTTGCTCGTTGCGCTGGAAGGTCCAGTTGTTCGTGGCCGCGTCAAGGCGCAGCAGGTCGACGCGGGGCGCGTCGAAGCGCAGCAGCGGGATGCCGATGCGCTTGTCCAGCAGCGCGAGCGGATCGAGCGAGAAGGAAAACTGACCGACGCTGGCCATGTTCCCGGCTGCCATGCCGGCCGGGTTGCCAATCGTGGTGTTGCGCGCGACAAGGTAGGGCCACGGGATGTGGTCGCGCCACGTGCGCTCGGCCGGCGCCATCCGCGCGGCAGGGCGCTCCCACGAGACAGTCAGGTCGCCATGGATGGCAAACGGGCGGTCGATGGCGTCGCTTACCTTGTTGTTGATCCACGGCCGCGCGCGGTTCCAGTCGAAGGTCGCGATGACGATGATGGCGATGACGGGCAGGGCGATCAGCACGGCAAGGACCCAGAGGCCGATCTTCTTCTTGCTGCGGCGCGGCCCCGGTGGGCGCTGCGCCGCCAGCGGCGTTGGCTCGGCCATGAAAGTCCTTTATCAGTAGTGGATGTGATGCGTGCGGCGAGGGTAGCCTACGCGGGTCTGTGTCAACGTGCGATGGCGCACCCAGTGCCGGCGATAAGCGCCATATGCAGAGCGGGTGCGCATCGCTGCAGGCAATGTGCGTCACCGAACTGAGCGTATTCCATAACAGGTTTATAACGTTATCTACACCACTTCCGAGGAGAAAATGTAATGAATAAACATCAATCGATGACCGGGTTTGCCCGCCTTGGCTGCGTTGCCGCTCTGCTGGCACTGACGGCCTGCGCAAGTCCTGACAAGGCGCCTGCGACGGCGGACGTGGCAGTCTCGCGCAACGCGATCGAGAACGCCGTGTCGGCAGGTGCAGCTGACCTGGCGCCAGCGGAAATCACGGCGGCACGCGAAAAGATGGGCAAGGCCAACCAGGCCCTGGCCGCGCGCGACTACAAGCTGGCACGCGAACTGGCAGTCCAGGCCCAGGCCGACGCCAAACTGGCCCAGAGCAAGGCCGTATCGAGCAAGGCGACTGCTGCATCGACCCGCCTGAATGAAGACTTGCGCGTGCTGCGCGAAGAAGTTGATCGCGCCAACACCAACTAAGGTCAAAAAAACTCAGCAATCAATTGCACTGCTTCCTGTCTGATGCAGACAGGAGTTCGCGCCGACGATCCGGCGCATATGGAAAATAAAAGGAATAACAACATGAAAAACCGCAAATCCGCCGTATCGATCCTGGCCGCCGCCGTGCTGGCCGCTGCCTGCGCCAGTGCACCGATGACCACGCCGACGCTCGACCAGGCACGCGCCGACTTTGTCAGCGCCAACAATAATTCGCAGGTCTCGACCTACGCACCGCTCGAATTCAAGCAAGCCAGCGAAGCCCTCGACCAGGCCAACCAGGCTGCTGCCCGCCGCGAAAGCCTGAGCGACATCGACCGTCTGGCCTATGTCGCCAAGCAGCGCATCGCCACGGCGCAAGAAGTTGCCAAGGGCAAGGCCGCCGAAGCAAATATCGCCGACGCAACGCGTCAGCGCGACATGGTCCGCCTGGATGCCCGCACCGCCGAAGCCGATCGCGCCAAGCGCGAGGCTGAAGCCGCCCAGGCTGCTGCCCAGCAGGCCCAGGGTCAGGCACAGCAAGCCCAGATGCAGGCACAGGCAGCGCAGGCTGAAACGGCTGCGATGGCCGAACGCGCTGCCAAGCTCGAAGCGCTGCTGGTCGACCTGCAGGCCGTGAAAACCGAACGCGGCTTTGTCGTCACGATCGGCGACGTCCTGTTTGCGACCGACCAGGCCGTGCTGAATGCGAATGGCGTTTCGACGCTGCGCAAACTGGCCGACGTCATGGCCCAGAACCCGAACCGCACCGTGCTGATCGAAGGTTTCACCGACAGCACCGGCAGCGAGAGCCACAACCAGCAACTGTCCGAACGCCGCGCCGCCGCTGTCGCGACCGCACTGGCCGGCCAGGGCGTGCCACGCGAGCGCATTGCGATGCGCGCCTACGGCGAAGCCTTCCCTGTTGCATCGAATGACAGCGCAGCAAGCCGTCAGCAGAATCGTCGCGTCGAAATCGTTCTGTCGAACGAAGGCGCAGCCATTCCGCCACGCGCAGCAGCGCGTTGAACATATTTTTTGAACCGACTTTGAATTAAGGAATGACAATGGAACAAACCAACAACCTCGGCCACGGCTTTGATGTCTCCGCAATCCGCAAGGCAGCCGCCAACCTCGACGACGGCGCCGTCACCGAGGGCTATCAGGCCGACCGTGAAGCGGTCATCGCAATGCTGAACGATGCACTGGCCACCGAACTGCTGTGCGTCATGCGCTACAAGCGCCATTACTACACCGTCAGCGGTCCGGGCACCGGCCAGATCAAGGCCGAGTTCCTCGAGCACGCGCAGCAAGAGCAGGAACATGCCGACCGCATCGCCGAACGCATCGTGCAACTGAACGGTTCGCCAGATTTCAACCCGGCCACCTTCGCTGCCCGCAGCCACGCCGAATACGATGCGTCGGAGAACGCGCAGGACATGGTCCGCGCCGACCTGATCGCCGAACGTGTGGCGATCGAATCGTATCGCCAGATGATCGTGGCGATCGGCGACAAGGATCCAACCACCCGCAACATGCTGGTGGAA
This sequence comes from Oxalobacteraceae sp. CFBP 8761, assembly GCA_014841595.1. Lineage (NCBI taxonomy): Bacteria > Pseudomonadati > Pseudomonadota > Betaproteobacteria > Burkholderiales > Oxalobacteraceae > Oxalobacteraceae sp. CFBP 8761. Next base: position 1,049,088 of record JACYUE010000002.1, read on the forward strand.
ATCATGGCCGTCGAAGAAGAACACGCCGACGACATGCGCGACCTGATGGCCTGAGCCTGACGGTGACCCGCCCCGCGCGGCGGGTCAGTTTCAATGATTGATTAGTGACAGGAGTAGAACATGCTAGACACTTCCCGCAACAGCAACGGCAGCATGCACCCGATCAGCGGCAGCACCTATGCCACCCAGTCCGACATGAAGGCCCTGGTACGTGACGCACAGTCGATGCTGACCGCCGCCGCATCGCTCACCGGCGAGAAAGCCGAAGAGCTGCGCGAGCGCGGCATGGCGCTGCTTGACACCGTCCTGGGCGGCGCCAGCCTGGTCCCGACCCAGGCCGTGGTCAAGGGCAAGGAACTGGTTCATACCGCTGATGTCTACGTCAAGGACAATCCGTGGCGCATCGTGGCAGTAGCGGCAGGTGTCGGCGTGCTCATCGGCGTGCTACTTAGCCGCAAACATTAAGGTTGGGGGCTACGTGGATAAAGAAGAAGCAGTCGTGCATAACCCCGGCGTATTCGCCGGCATTTCCAGTCTCTTCAAGAGCCTGTTCGGTCTGGCCGTCTCGCGCGTCGAACTCGCCGCGCTGGAGTTGGCCGACATCCGCAATCACGTCATCGAGCTGGTGGCCATCTTTGCCGTGGCCGCGCTGGCGGTCTGGTTTGCCATCGCCTTCGGTGCAATGACCATCGTTGCGCTGGCATGGGAATCGATGGGCTGGACCATCCTGTTGATCATGTTCGCCGTGTTTGCACTGATCACGGCCATTCTCGTGGCCAAGGGCATGGCGCTGATCAAGCAGAACAAGCTTGGCTTCCCTGCCACGATGAAAGAACTGAAAAACGATCGCGAGATGCTGCTGTGAGCGGCGCACCCAAAGAGGCCAACATGCACAAACACGACGAGACGACCGGGTTGGCCGGTCACCAACACAGCCTGGACCCGGCAAAGCGCAAGCAGGAACTGCTGCGTGAAGGCGAGTTCTTCCGCGCTGGCGTGGCCCATGCCAAGGCCAGCATCCAGCATGGCATCAAGCCTGAGGTCATGCTGCGCTCGGCCTTTGACCACACGACCGTGGCGCTGCGCACCAGGGCCGACGCGCTGCTCAAGCCGACCGGCACCAATGTGTCGATGCTGCTGCCGTATGCCATGACCGCTGTAAACTTCGTGCGCCAGCGTCGTATGGGCAAGCAGGCAGCGGGCGCTGCAGTCGGCGTGGGCATCCTGGGCTGGTACCTGAACCGCCGGCGCACCCGCAAGGCCAAGGCAGCCAAGGAAGCCAAGGAAGCATGAGTATGCGTATGAACCGGTGCTGGCGCCTTCGAGCGTCGGCACACGATGTAACGATCACGAATGACGCTACAGGGTAGTACGCTGTACCGGCTATGGTGGGGCTTGAACGGCGTTCCAATCGCAAGTTGGACGCCGTCTTTTTTTGTCCTGCCTGCTTGCCCATCCAGTATGCTGCACCCATCCCTTCACCACGAGAATCGCATGCATCCCTCAAATATTGTCCTGCTCGAATTCCATCCCGAACGCGATGACCTTAGTCCCGACAAGGAGTTGCGCAATGGCCTGTCGGTGGCGCTGCGCATGGGCAAGACGCTGTGGCTGGCAAACGATGAGTCCGTCAGCATCGAGCGTTTGACACTGGTGGAAGAAGACAGCCGCGGCCAGAGCAGCTTTGCGCGTGAGCACCATCAATTTGCGCTGCACGATTTCTTCGACCTGCCGCTGCCGGCATTCGACATCGAGAAAGGCCGCATCAATGAAGCCGATGTCGAAGGCCTGGCCTGCGACGGCAAGTATATGTGGGTCACGGGCTCGCACAGCCTGCGGCGCAAAAAGCCCGACCCGCTCGATGGCAACAAGCGCACGCACAAGCGCCTGGCGACGGTCAGTGCTGACGGTAACCGCTATCTGCTGGGCCGTATTCCAATGGGCGAACAGGATGGCGTGCCTACCTTGCTCAAGGAAGTCGAGCACAAGGGCAAGCGCCGCACTGCCGCGCTGCTGCGCGGCGATGCGCATGGCAACGAACTGACGGCGCAGCTCAGGCAGGACGAGCACATCGGCCCGTTTCTGGCCATTCCCGGCAAGGACAACGGCTTCGATATCGAGGGCATCGCGCTGGCGGGCAAGCATGTGCTGCTGGGCCTGCGCGGGCCGGTGCTACGGGGCTGGGCCACCATTATCGAAGTGGCCCCAGTCGACGATGAGACACCGGGTTCGCTGCGCCTGGCGCCGCTCGACGCGGATGGCAACCTGTACCGCAAGCATTTCCTCGACCTGGGCGGACTGGGCATTCGCGACCTGTGCAAGCAGGGCAGGGATCTGCTGATCCTGGCCGGGCCGACGATGGATCTGGACGGCCCCGTGACGCTGTTCCGGTGGGTCGGTGGCGCCGAGCCGGACGGCGAAACGGTCGTCTCTGCCGAGGCACTGGAGCACGTGCTGAACCTGCCGTTCGGGCAGGGCGTGGATCACCCGGAAGGCATCGCGCTGTTCGCCAGTCGCGATGGGGCCGATGAGGGTTTGCTGGTGGTGCACGATTCGGCGTCGCCGAGCCGGCAGATCGGGGAGAGTACGCTGGTGGCGGATGTGTATCCGCTACCGTCGCGCAAGAAAAAGCGCTGAGACCAGCAGGCGCTGGCTGACTTCTGCGTCAGTTCGATGGCGCCTTGGCCAGCAGCGCGGAATCACGCTGGAACGTTGCACGTGCTTCTGCCACACAGGCCTTGCGATCGGCGGCAGGCTGTTGCTTGCAAGCGTTCTGCGCTTCCTGCAATGCCGCGCGCAGTTCCTTGCGCAGCGTCTGCTGCTCGGAATCGTTGCGGTACCAGCGCGCTGGATCGCCATTGGCAATTTCCTGGGCTTGCTGACGGGCGGCGACCTGACTGACATTGGCGTCGCCACCCGTGGCCGGCGTCGATTGCGCGGCAGCAGTCAGGCAGGTGAGGGAAGTTGCGAGCGCAAGCAGGCAAGTGGTGGCGGAGCGAATGACGTGGGCCATGATGGTCTCCAGAAGCGGTGCGGAAGATGGTCGTTCTGACGAAGCGGAAGCAGAAGCAGAAGCGGAAGCGGGCGTATGCCCGATCTCCGCTCCTGCTCCGGTGGTGCCGGGTCGATCTGTAGATCAGTAACGGTACACGCGGCCGTCAACGATGCGAACGCGGTTGCCCACACGCAGATCGTAGACGCTGTCCTGCATCACGGCGCGGTATTCGCCGTTGTCCATGCGGACATTGATCTGGTATTGCTCAGGACCCTGTGCATTGCGGTTTTTTTCGACGTTGTTACCCAGCGCAGCGCCGGCAACACCGGCAGCCACGGTGGCTGCAGTACGGCCACTGCCGCTACCGATCTGATTGCCGGCCAGTGCACCCACCACGCCGCCCAGGATGGCGCCAGCGCCGCTGGTGCGGTTTTCACCTTGCGCAACCTGGATCGAATCGATCACGCCGTAGCCGGCCGAGGCACTGCTGCTGGCATTGTTGTAGCCGCCGCCGAATGGCTGCTGGCTGTTGCTGGCGCAACCGGTGAGCAGGGCGCCGGTAGCGAGGACGATAGCGATAAGTTTACGGTTTGCATTCATATTGTTCTCCTGACAAAAGGTTTTACTCAGAATAGACACGCTGGAGAAGGGGGTCTGTGCGTTGCCGCACCCATCTTGTTTTGCCAACAGGTCCGACATCTGGCCACGGGGCGGTGAATATGTCCGGCAATGAGCGTTGTTTGCGTGACACAGCCCATTACTCTGCGTCTTGTGTTCGCCAGCGTACAGAAGGCCAGTGTACTGCATGTAAAGATGGCGCCAGTGTTGACAAATGGTGAACAAAAATAATGAAGACTCCGCATGTGATGTTCCTGCTCGCTGTTGCCATGGCCTGGACTACTCCGGCTCTGGCGCAAGGCGCAGGCCAGGATGCGAAGGCCGCTTATCAATACGCGATGGACACTGCCGAAGCTGGGTACGATGCGGCCAAGGCCAGGTGTGACACCGTGGCCGGTGTGCCGCACGAAATCTGCGTTGCCGATGCCCGTGCGGCACGGGTCCGGATCGAAGAAGAGGCGACGGCAGCCCACAAGAACACGCTCGCGGCCTATACCCAGGCACGCATGCGCATCGCGACCGCGTTTCATGAACGCGACAAGACGCGCTGTGGCGCATTGGTGGGTAACGACCGCGAAGTCTGCCTGGCCCAGGCCAAGGCGACACTGGTTGCGCTCCAGGCTGATGCCCGGGCCGACCGCAAGGCGATCGAAGCGCGTCTGGATGCCAATGACGTCAAGATCGAAGCTGAATATCGCGTCGCACTGCAGAAGTGCGATGCCTTCGCCGGCGCCGTCAAGGACGGGTGCGTGAGCACCGCCCGGACGGCGTACGGCAAATAAACCTGCGGGCCGGCTTGCCGGCGCCGCGCAATCCGCCCGCAAGGGTAAGTTTTAAACATGATCATTATTAGGAGCCATCATGAAAATCGCTAAAAGCATCATCTCCGCTGCCATCTTCGCTACCGTCGCCATCACCGCTGTCGGTTGCTCGTCGACCAACAAGCAAGCCAGCACCGGCGAATACGTCGACGACGCAGTGATCACCACCAAGGTCAAGGCTGCCCTGATCAACGACCCTAACGTGAAAGCACGTGAAGTCAACGTCGAAACGTTCAAGGGCGACGTTCAGCTGTCGGGCTTCGTTGCTGATGCACGCGACGCACAGCGCGCTGTCGAGATCGCACGTGGCGTCAAAGGCGTCACCGCAGTCAAGAACGACATCCGCGTGAAATAATAGTCGGATCGCCGGGGCGGCCCGGTCTTTTGTTCAGGCACACATATGCAGCTAGCTCAATCTGATCCGGCCATGCCGGCAACCCCGCCTGATACTGCCGCCCCGGGGGCTTTGCCCCCAAGCAGCAACGGTGACGCCCTCCATCCCGAGGTGCGTTCCACCGGCGACGATCTCGCCCTTCACATCGGTGCGCTACGCGTACCACTGCACGTCAACGCCCGCGGCCTCGCGCTCGGCGTCCTCGCTACCATCGCTTTTGTCTTCGCGCTCCAATGGGCGCAAAAATTCTTCGTGCCGCTTTTGCTCGGCATTCTGATCGCGTATACCCTCAATCCTGTCGTACGCTGGCTCGAGCGCTGGCATATCCGCCGCATCGTCGGCGCCACACTGGTCACCGTCGTGATCGTGGGCGCGATGGCTGGCACCGTGTACCGGCTGCAGGGTGAATTCTTCAATATCATCGACGATCTGCCGACGCTGACATCGAAAGTCACGCGCATCCTGTCGAATACGACAGGCGAACGTTCGACGCTGCAGCAGATGCAGGCGGCCGCCGCCGAGATCGAGCGCGCCGCCAGCAATGTCGGCTCGGACGCCCGTCGCGTCACGCAGCAGCGGCGCCAGAATGCCGGTGATGCGTCGTCGAGCTCGCCAATTCGCGTCATGGACTGGGTGCTGGCCGGCTCGATGAGCCTGGCGGCGTTCATGTCGCAGGCCACGATGGTGATCTTTCTCGTGTTCTTCCTGCTGCTGGCGGGCGACACGTTCAAGCGCAAGCTCGTCAAGCTGACGGGGCCTTCGCTGTCGCGCAAGAAAGTCACGGTCCATATCCTGGACGACATCAATACGTCGATCCAAAGCTATATGTTCATGCTGCTGGTGACCAACGTCCTGCTGGCGCTGCTGATGTGGGGCACGCTGCGCGCGATCGGTCTGGAAAACGCCGGCGCGTGGGCGGCGTTTGCCGGCGTGGCGCACCTGATGCCGTATTTTGGGCCGCTCGTGATTACGGTCGCCACTGGCATGGCCGCGTTCCTGCAGTTTGAAACCGTGGGCATGGTCACGCTGGTGGCGGGCGCATCGCTTGGCATCGCGACACTGGTCGGCATGGTCGTAGCAACCTGGATGACCGGCAAGATCGCGCGCATGAATCCGGCGGCGGTCTTCGTCAGCCTGCTGTTCTGGGGCTGGCTCTGGGGTGTCTGGGGCTTGCTGCTGGGGGTGCCGCTCGTGATGGTGCTCAAGGTCGTGGCCGAGCGCGTCGAGGGGATGGAAGTCGTATCGGAACTGCTGGGAGAATAAGGTCGGCAGCCAGGCCGCCGACCTCCAGGGTACAACGTTATTCCGCCTTCGGTTTCGGGTCCACGCCCGTTACCGACTTTGGCTTGTTACGCAAGCTACCCATCTGCAACGCATACTGGCGCGCGAATTCTGCGCCCAGGAAAAAGATCTGCGCTGAGTAATAAACCCACAGCAGCAAGGCGATCAGCGAACCGGCGGCGCCGAAGCTGTCGGTGGTACCGCTGTTGCCGATGTACAGGCCAATCCCGAACTTCCCCAGCGTGAACATTGCCGCCGTGCCAAGCGCGCCGATGGCCACGTCTTGCCACGACAGTTTGACGCGAGGGAGCAGCTTGTAGATCACGCCGAACAGGGTGGCGATGACCAGGAAGCCCAGGCCCGAAGCAATCCAGCCAATGACGATCGCGGCGTCTTGCCACATACCGCTGATAAATTTCTCAGCCACCGTTGTGGCGGCGCTGATCACCAGTGAGACCATCAGCAGGAAACCCAGCACCAGAATCACGCCAAATGACAGCAGGCGGGTGCGGATCAGGTTCCATATGCCGCCATTCGGTGGCGCCGGCAGGTTCCAGATTTCATCCAGGCTGTCCTTGAGTTCTGAAAACACGGTCGTCGCACCGACGATCAGCAGCAATGTGGCCACGATTGTGGCAAACATGCCCGTTTCCTTGTTTTGCGCACCGGCCAGGATGGCCTGGATGGTATCGGCGCCCTGGACACCGACAAGACCGCGCAATTCATTGAGCAATTGCCCTTGAGCCGCTTCCGCACCGTAGAAAAAACCGGCAACGGCAATCACGAGCACCAGGATTGGTGCCAGCGAAAACAACGTATAGAACGCCAGCGCAGCCCCTTTGCTGGACGCCCGGTGATCGATCCAATCCATGACTGCAGCGCGCAGTACCTGGTAGATTTGGTGCGTGTACGGGAACCATTTATTCACTGCCATAACCGCTTCTCCAAAAGAAAAGGGGGCCGAAGCCCCCTCGATCTCGCATGGTCACCACCGACATGCGGCGGTGACAGCTTCAGGTATTAACGCTGGACTGGGACTTCAACCGTGATCTGGTCGACTTCGACGCGACGGTTAGGTTCCAGGCAAGCGATCAGCTGAGCGCGGCCTTTCTGGTTGCACTCGACGACTGGGTTAGCTTCGCCCTTGCCGATAGCGCGCAGACGGTTACCGTCGATGCCTTTGCCGATCAGATACTCACGCACGGCCATGGCGCGACGCTCCGACAGCTTCTGGTTGTACGACTCCGAACCCAGACGGTCGGTGTAGCCGGTGATTTCGACGTTGGTGACGCTGGTGTCAGCTTGCAGGGCAGCAGCGATTTCGTCCAGCTTAGGTGCTGGGGTGATCACGACAGCCTTGTCGAAGGCGAACATCTTGGTCGCTTCGAGGGTGACTTTCTGGAAGCGTGGTGCTGGTGGTGGTGGCGGTGCGACTGGCTCAGGTGCTGGAGCTGGTGCTTCGACCACTGGTGCCGGTGCTGGCATTGGTGCTGCTGGTGGTGGGTTGAACGCGTAGTTCACGCCGACGGTCAGCATTTTGTTGTTGCTGCGCTTGAAGCCGAACAGTTCGTCATCACGCAGGAAGCCACGCACGGTGCGCAGGTCAGCTTGCAGCGACCATTGCGGGGTCAGGCTTGCCTGGAAACCGATACCAACGGTGCCGTACGGCGAGTTTTTCTCGACGTTACGCAGTGGATTGTTGACCTTGTCACGCTCAACACCCAGACCGAACAGGATGAATGGACGGAAACGCTCACGGCTCAGCATCAGCAGAGCGTCTGCGCCGAGCAGGGTCTGGCGGTATTCGCTGCGACCCTGTTCGAAACGGGTCTGGCTGGCGCCGACCTGGATGTCCCAGTTCTGACTGACCGCCTTACCGAACTTCAGGCCGCCACCCGTGTCGCGGTCATCAACGCCGAAGTCTGCATCTGGCTTAACGTGGTTCACGCTAGGCTGGATATACCACGATGGGTTGATCTCTTGCGCGAGGGTGGCGCCGGATGCGCACAGCAGTGCTGCAGCCAGGGCGATTTTCTTGGTGTTGTTCACAGGTAACTCCCGTTGGTTAAAATTGATGACAAAGCATGCGTCAGCAGCTAAGTTGGATAAAGCTTAACAGTGCCAGTTCCGAATCCTCGGTGCGCTACCGCACCTAATGCAAAAACGCTGTGCGATTTTACAACAGTGATCAAATTCGCACATTTCTAAGGTGAAACTAACTGTAACGACGCTGTCATGTTGCGGATGAGGAGGGTGCGCACTGCAGAATGTCATGTTGCAGTCATGCAGGTATAGTGTTGCTTGTGCAGATGACATGATGCGGCAGCGTTGTCATGTCTTAGAGAGTTTACAAGATTGCCAAGAATTCCACCAGCGGCGCCAAAACAACATGTTTTTGTGCCCTGCACCATGGTGCTTTCAGGAATCTTGTCGAATGTTGGATGGCGCACAGACCATGGTGTCTGATGCAGGCAATCTTGAGGCTAGTTAAGCGGAACCGAGATGTTGTCAGGGTGTCACACGACACACAGCGACCCGGACCACACAGTCTCACTCTCTATTGGAGCTAATCAATATGCATGCAACGACACAGCACAACGCGGTACATAGCGAGACCGGCGCAGTGCACACCTCCGGCAATTCGGCGCTGATTGAACGCGTCCCACCACAGCCAACCGAGCGCGCACCGATTTCTTTGGCCCCGATCGAGCGCGTGCGTTCGACGTCTGCCACCCAGCGCCGCATTGAAAACATGCAAAAGCTGATCAACGAACTCTCGAGCCATGAAATGCTGGCCGATGAGATCGCCTGGTTCCTCAAGTTTTCGCCGTCCGGCGCCCGCAAGTATATCCGCGATCTGCGCGAAGCCGGCGTGATCGAGTTGGCCCGCTACATCGAAGGCACCGCTACCTATCTGGGCAAGGCCGTGTACCAGATTTCGCCAGACCCAGACCGCGTCAAGGCGTTCCTGGCAGCGATCTGCCAGCCAAAGCGCGAAGGCGTCGCCCCACGCAAGGAGCGTCCGGGCCTGCGCGAGCAGAACATGGCTGGCAGCGGTCGTCACTTCCACATCCTGGCCGATGACACCCACTATGCCATCCGCGTCAATCGCAGCCCTGTGGCACGCGATCCACTCGTAGCAGCACTGTTCGGCCCGCCACCAGGCCAACCTGCAGTCAAGTAAGGCGCCGCAGTTGCGCCCCCCGGGCTGGTGCGGTCGAGACCCGCACTGGCCACGGTCCTGACGAACGCTGTCGTCCTTTGCCGCGCACTTTGCGCGGTTTTGTTTTTTGGGCCGCGTTTTTTGCATGGTGTGTGTTGAAAACAAATCAATAGTCCTCAACTGACGTGCCATGTCGCTGTATTTGCGCGATGCACAATCAACCAGATAGGAGTATCGATGTTACCGAGTGCCGAATCGCTGGAAGGCAAACCCGTACCCAAGGTGACGTTCAAGGCGCGCCCCGACGATCAGTGGCGCGATGTGACGTCCGATGAATTGTTCAAGGGCCGCACCGTGGTGGTCTTTTCGCTGCCCGGCGCATTTACGCCAACCTGTTCCTCGACCCATCTGCCGCGCTATAACGAGCTGGCGCCCGTGCTGCGCTCGCATGGTGTCGATGAGGTGCTCTGTATTTCGGTCAATGACGCCTTCGTCATGAATCAGTGGAAAGCAGGGCAGGACGCCGCCAACATCACGGTTATCCCGGACGGCAATGGTGACTTTACGACCGGCATGGGCATGCTGGTCGACAAGCGCGACCTCGGTTTCGGCAGCCGCTCGTGGCGCTATTCGATGCTCGTGCGCGACGGCGTGATCGACAAGATTTTCATCGAGGCTGACAAGGAAGGTGATCCGTTCGAGGTGTCGGACGCCGACACGATGCTTGACTACGTTGCGCCACAGGCCCAGGTGCCAGAGCCGGTGGTCATGTTTTCGCGGCCCGGTTGCCCGCATTGCGCGCGCGCACGGCAAGCATTGCAGGAACAGGACATCCATTTCACCGACATTTCCGAAGACCAGAAGATCAATTCGATCGTCTTGCGCGGCATCAGCGGCCGGATGACGTGGCCACAAATTTTCGTTGGTGGTGAATTGATCGGCGGCGCTGACGACGTGCAGGCCTGGCTCGCCAAACGGACCTGATGATGGAAACGCTTGCTGTCGGGGTGCTGGGCGCCGTTATCCTGGCCGCCTGGCTGGTGCCCAAATGGCGCTTGCGCCGCGCGATATCCCGGCCGCTGCCGGAAGAGCATGTGGCGATCCTCGCCCGTAATGTCATGCAATACAGTCGCATGGACGATCTGCAGCGCCAACAACTGGCGCGGATGGTCCAGCATTTTCTGCATGAAAAAAAGTTCGTCGGCTGCGCCGGTCTCGAGTTGACCGACGAGATGCGCGTGACCATTGCAGGCCAGGCGTGCTTGCTGCTGCTGGGTCGTGTCGGCGGCGATGCAAAACCGGTCAGTTATCCGACGCTCGAGATGGTGCTGGTCTACCCGGGAGCATTCCTGGCGCCGCGCAAGCAGATCGACGCATCCGGCGTGGTGACCGAAGAGCGGCAGGACTTGCTGGGTGAATCGTGGGGCGATGGGCGCGTCATCCTGTCGTGGGATCATGTGCGGCGCGGTGATACTCTGGATGCGTCTGGCCACAACGTCGTGTTGCACGAGTTTGCGCATCAGCTCGACAGCGAGTCCGGCAACACCAATGGTGCGCCGTATCTGGGCAGTAGCGAGCGTTACCGTAGTTGGTCCGAAGTGCTGTCGCGCGATTACGCGAACTTGCGGCACGATGCCATGTGGGGCAAGCAGGGTGTGCTCGACCATTACGGCGCCACCAATCCGGCTGAATTTTTCGCCGTCGCCACGGAAAGCTTCTTCGAGCAACCGCACCAGCTCGCCGCGCGCCATCCCGCGTTGTACGATGAATTTCTCAAGTATTACAGGATCGATCCACGTCAATGGCAAAGCACACCGCCTGCCCCGGTGGAGGAACCGCCGCAGTATGGCGTGGTCTATGGGCAGTGGCGCTGAACGCTGAAGCCGTCAGATCGATAGCGATCGCCTGTGACAGGGTGCGTGCGTCGCCGTACAGATGGGGCACTGCCGCGAGCGCATGCTGGTCTCTCTATCCAGGAGAACTTGCCCATGTCTATGATCATTGCAGGACGTTTCCAGCTTCAGGACGACGTCGACCGCGCGCGCAGCGCACTGGTTGACGCTGGTTTTGAAGCAGATCGCATCAGCGGCTTTTACCTGAGCCAGCCGGGTCAGCACGATATGACGCCCATTGGCGGCGACAATTTGCAGTCGCCCGGTGCGAAGGACACGCCCGAAGGCGTCGTCCAGGGCATGGCGACGGGCGGTGCGGTTGGCGTGGCAGTCGGTGCGGCCACGTCGCCGATCACCGGGCCGATTGGACCGATCGTTGGCGGGCTCGTGGGCGGGCATATCGGTTCGCTGTTCAGCTTCTCGAAGATGAAAGACCGGGGCGAACCCGAGGAGGGCGGCGAAAACGCAGTAGCGCCGCGCACGGCCGGCATGCTGGTGGCGGTCGCGTTCACCGATCCCGCGCTGGAAGCCCGCGCCGTTGACTTGCTGCGTGGACTCGGCGCACATCATATCGAGCGTGCGCAGGGCAATATCGTGGCTGGTGACTGGGCCGATTTCGATCCGTCGAGTCTGCCGGACGTGATTGCCTGAGCGGGTCAGTGGGGTTCGGCTGACGCCGCTTGCGTATCTGCACCCGGCAGGATTCAGGTTTTTGTCGGCGAACCCGGTTTGAGCGTCTTGAGTGCGGCGTTGTGAAGCTGTATTTTCTCCAGCGCAGCGCCCACTTGCGAAAACTGGCCCCTGGCGATGCTGCCGACCAATAACAGAATCCCGCCTACGAGCCCGGTAACTTCGCCAATGACACCGATGCGGCGGATTTTTTCTGCCGCCTCTGCCGTCAGGGCCATTAGCCGATGTTGTGGCTGGGCCAGATCGTGGATGACGAACGTGGTGGCGTTGGCGTACAGCGCATGGGCATACTGGCGCAGCAAGAGCTCATCGTCTGTCAACGCGCGCAGCAGGGCCTTCTGCGCATCCGGCATGGTGCGACCGTTGTAACTTGCAATCTCCTGCAGAATACGTTCGTGCAGGTCATCGGCGATACAGACCACACTGTCGGCCAGGTCAACGACGTGTTCCATGTTCGATAGCGCATTGGCCCGAGCGACGCCGTCCGCATCGGGCCCGGTTGCGGCAGCATGCTGCGCCGCGGGTGGCGTACCAGGCGCCACCGTGGTGACGAATGTGTCGGGCGTCGATGGTTGGTTTGGCAGGGCCGATCCCGCCGGCTGGAGCAGATCGGTCGATGTTGGCGTGATCTCGGCGTCGGCTGCCGGGGCGGGATTGCTGTGTGAAAATGTCGCCATGATATTCCCCATTATTCGCCGCTGAGAGCGTCGCGGATCAGATTCAGGTCGTGAACATAGCCCGCCAGCATGCGGCGCGTCTCTTCGCTGCTGAGCTTATCCATGTTCTCGCGCATTTTCTGGTGGCCCAGAGCCACCTTGGTCAAACCCTGCTGTGCCAGCTTGTAACGGCGGTCGATCAGCCTGTACTCGGCTGTTTTGTTTTGCAGATGCACCTTGGCCAGCGTTACCAGCATGCGATCGGCATTGCGGTTGGCCATCGGGATTTCGGCATTGAAAAGGCCCAGCACGGTCTTCTGCTCGTTCTCATGGGCCTTTTCATAGATGCGCGTGAGGACAATCATGGCGTCGATCAGCGTCTGCACATCGGCATTCCCATCGCGCACCATCGTGTCAACGCTGCGGTTCTGGTAGCGGGATGCGATCACCCGTGTCAGCAGTCGGGTCATCCCCGTATAGGCCGCCACATGTCGCTGCTTCAAGCCCGAATCGGTCATCGCCTTGAGGCCGCTTCCCAGATCATCGACGCGCCCGGACAACTCGTACCGGCCATCGCCTGCCAGCAAACTCAGCGTTTGCATGTACAGGACGAGTGTCTTCTGAATCGCCACAAAGTCATCGAACACCGCCCGTCGCCGGGCATCGGTATCGCGCGCCACGCGCTCGGCCTGCGGCGACAGATACGGCAACTCGCGCTCATAGGTGTCCCGATACCGCCGCGACAATTCTGCATATCCGCCGAGCCTGGCCGACGCATCCGCAAATTCCCGCACCTCACCCAAGCTGACGTGTCCCGTAGAAGCACACCCGGCCACCAGCAGCCCCACCAGCACCAGCGCCCTGCGCGTCATACCACCTCCCGCTCCCAAAATCCCATTCTTCCCACCCACCTGCCACACAACTTTGTGATACCTCAATATCCACCCGTTAACCCCACCAAAATAAAAATGAGGGTCAGAGTCGAATTAACTGACAACTTTAAAAGTTATCAAACAATTCGACTCTGACCCTAATTGTTAAGTAATTGAAATTGAGGAAATTGGTAATGCAAGAATCTTCTGGTGAATTGATTCCACGATGTTACTCAATAATTCGACGCTGACCCTCATTAAATACAACGCCAAAAACATCTAGGTGGAAATAAAAAGGCGCGAGCTGAGCAATCAATTTTCTAGCGAACATTGATCGCCGAAGTTTTCGCAATTTTGGGAATCAGCGGCAACAAAAAAAATGAGGGTCAGAGTCGAATTAAATGACAACTTTTAAAGTTGTCAAACAATTCGACTCTGACCCTCATTGTTGAGTAAGAGCTCTGGCGATATTAACCTTTGGGTGACATCGAATGAGCGAGTGGTGTGACAAAGTTTCTCGATAATTCGACTCTGACCCTGATTGGGTTAGCGGTCGCGGCGTACTGCTGAGGCGGGGCTCGGGCCGCTGCGTTTTGCGGCTGCGGGGGCGCCGCCGGGGGCGCGGGGCTTGTTGCCGCCGCCGCCGTTACCACCACCACCGCCATTGCCACGGCCGCCGCCGTTGCCACCGCCCGGACGACCGCCGCGGCCGGTGTGGCCTGGGGCGCCGCTGCGCAGCTGGATTGGTTGTGGCTTGGCGTTCATGTCCGGCTCGAAGCCCTCGATGACTTCACGCGGCAGCGTTTGCTTGATCAGCTTCTCGATGTCTTTCAACATCTGGTGTTCGTCAACGCAGACCAGCGACACCGCTTCACCCGTCGCGCCGGCACGGCCCGTACGGCCGATGCGGTGGACGTAGTCTTCCGGGATGTTTGGCAGGTCGTAATTCACCACGTGTGGCAACTGGTCGATGTCGATGCCGCGCGCGGCGATGTCGGTGGCGACCAGCACTTGCAGGCTGCCGTCCTTGAACTCGGCCAGCGCCTTGGTACGCGCCGACTGGCTCTTGTTGCCGTGGATCGCCATCGCGCCGATGCTGTCCTTGCCCAGCTGCTCGACCAGCTTGTTGGCGCCGTGCTTGGTGCGCGTGAAGACCAGCACCTGCGTCCAGTTGTTCGCCTTGATCAGGTGCGATAGCAGCGGGTGCTTCTTGTCGCGGTCGACCGGGTGGATCTTCTGTGCGATGACTTCGACGGTCGAGTTGCGGCGCGCCACTTCGATCATCTGCGGGTTGTTCAGCAGGCGATCGGCCAGCGTCTTGATCTCTTCCGAGAACGTGGCCGAGAACAGCAGGTTCTGGCGCTTGGCCGGCAGCAGTGCCAGCACTTTGCGGATGTCGTGGATGAAGCCCATGTCCAGCATGCGGTCGGCTTCGTCCAGGATCAGGATTTCGACCTTCGACAGGTCAACGGTGCCCTGGCCAGCGTGATCCAGCAGGCGGCCCGGCGTGGCGACGAGGATGTCGACGCCATGCTTGAGCAGCTTGATCTGTGGATTGATGCCGACGCCGCCAAAGATCACGGCCGAATTCAGGTTCGTGTACGTGCCATACAGGCGCACGCTTTCCTCGACCTGGGCCGCGAGTTCGCGGGTCGGGGTCAGCACCAGCGCGCGGATCACGCGTGGCGAGGTCTTGTTTTTCTGCGCTGCGCCGATCGTGTCGTTCGACAGGCGATGCAGGATCGGCAGCGTGAAGCCAGCCGTCTTGCCGGTGCCGGTCTGGGCGCCGGCGAGCAGATCGCCGCCGTTCAGCACGGTTGGAATGGCCTGGCTCTGGATCGGGGTCGGGGCGGTATAGCCTTGTTCGGTTACCGCGCGCACGATCGCGTCAGAGAGACCAAGTGAAGAAAATGACATAGATTTTTTCAGTAAAAAAGCGGCCCGTCGCCATGCATGGCGGCAGTCCTGGAATCGGATTGATCGATGCAGGCGCGCAAGCTAGCGGGCGCCCGGACGCTGCCGCACAGGCGGCTAGCAGGGATTATAGTGAAGTGTATTTCACTGTAGAAAGTATTTGACGCAGAACTCTGTAACGTTTTGTACAAAAGCACAGGCCACTGGCAAGCACTGCCTGCGAGTGGCCTGACTGTTACAACGTGTATTTTACGCGAAAGGCGACAACAGCGGGACAAGCGCGCCGAAAACCTTCGGACCGGCGGCGATCACGTCACCCTTGATCAGGTAATCGGACTCGCCGCTGAATTCGCCGACGATGCCGCCAGCTTCCGTCACCAGCAGGGCGCCAGCCGCGATGTCCCAGATCTTCAGGTTTTTTTCAAAGAAGCCGTCGATGCGGCCAGCGGCCACGTTGGCCAGTTCCAGTGCTGCCGAACCGCCGCTGCGCACGCCATGGCTGCGCGAGGCGACGACTTCGTACATGCGCAGGTATTCAGCCAGCGCGCGTGGATCCGGACCGTGGCCCGACGACAGCAGGGCGCGGCCGATCCGCTCGGTGCTGCGCACGCGGATACGCTTGTCGTTGAGGTAGGCGCCGCCGCCCTTGGTGGCGGTGAACAGGTCGTTGCGGACCGGGTCGTAGACCAGGCCGTTCGTGATCACGCCGCGCTGCTTGAGCGCAATCGAGATGCAATAGTTGGGATAGCCGTGCAGGAAGTTGGTGGTGCCATCGATCGGGTCGATGATCCACACGTTTTCACTCTCGTCATTCAGATTGGCTGATGCACCGCTTTCCTCGGCCAGAATGGCATGGCCCGGATACGCCTTGAGCAGCGTTTCGACGATTTCATGCTCCGCCGCCTGGTCGACGTCGGTGACGAAATCGTTGTGTTGCTTTTCCGAAACGACGATGCGGTCGATGTCGAAGGACGCACGGTTGATGACGGTGGCGGCGCGGCGGGCGGCCTTGATGGCCGTGTTGAGCATTGGGTGCATGGAGGCTTTTCCGTAAGAACGCGAACGCCCACTCACGCACCGATGGGGCGCCGTGAACGATCAGCTATTGAAGAGTGATTAAAGAGCAGGGTGGCGCTGGAACCCGTTACAATCCGGGGCTTGCCCCTGCTACCGTAAAACCGTCCGCACCACGCGATGGTCGCTATTGTAAATGAACCCGACCCAAACCGACACTTCTTCTTTCAGCCCGCCGCCACTGTTCGGCCGTTTGCGTTTCGTCCTCGTCGAAACGAGCCGCGCCGGCAACATCGGTTCGGTCGCGCGTGCGATGAAAACGATGGGCTTTACCGATCTGGTGCTGGTCACGCCGAAGTGTGCCGACTTCGTCAACGATCCGGAAGCGGTTGCCTTTGCCAGTGGCGCGGGGGATGTGCTGAACAACGCACGGGTCGTGCCCGATATCGGCGCGGCCCTTGACGGCTGCAACTTCGCCGCCGCCGTATCGGCCAGATTGCGCGAATTCTCGCCCCCTGTCTGGACCCCGCGCGCGTTCGCCGAACATGCCGGCGCGGCGCCCGAGCTGCGCGCCGCCATCGTGTTCGGCAACGAGCGCGTGGGGCTGCCGAACGACATCGTCGAGCGCTGCAATGTGCTGATCAACATCCCGGCCAATCCCGACTATTCCTCGCTGAACCTGTCGCAGGCGGCCCAGGTGCTGGCCTATGAGGCGCGCATGGCCTCTGTCAGCGGCGCGCCCGCTACCCGTGGCGTCGGCTTCCAGGGCGACGCTGCCAGCGTGACGCAGATCGACGGCATGTATGCGCACCTCGAACAGGCCCTGGTCGCCATCGGCTTTTTGAATGCCGACAACCCGAAAAAGCTCATGCCGCGCATCAAGCGCATGTTCGCGCGCGGTGGTCTGGAGCTTGAAGAAGTCAACATCCTGCGCGGCATCGCCCGCGCGATCCTGAAGGACGCGCCACCCCGTTGATGCTGTCGCTGCAGCCAGCCTATACTCGCGTCATGGACACCCACCGCATTGCTTCGCGCTCATACCGCGCCAGCCGTTCAGACAAGGTGCCGGCATGAGTTCGCGCCAGCTGCTGCGCCTCGTCCTGCTCGTGCAGGTGCTGGTCGCCTGCGCCATCGGCGCGGCCGCCGCCCGGGCCGGCGCCGGGCCGTGGCAAGCCGTTGCCATCGGCCTAGGGAGCGTGATCCTCGTGCGCCTGGCGATCAACGCGAACAATTTTGTGATGAGCCGGCGCGCTGCCAGCCCGACGCCGCCCGAACACCGGATCGGGGTGGCCCCCGCGTTGCGGATGTTCGGCGAAGAGTTTGGCGCCAGCATGCTGGCCAGTTCCTGGCACATGCCGCGCGCGCGGCCCCGCACGCGCATCCATCCTGGCAGCAGCACGCCGCCCGTCCTGCTGCTGCACGGTTATGGTTGCAACAGCGGCTATTGGATGCACCTGGCGGCGCGGCTGGACGCGGCGGGCATCAGCCATGCCACACTCGACCTGGAGCCGCTCACCGGCGACATCGACGGCTTTGCCGATCCGATCGAAGAGGGCGCAACCAGGTTGCGGCGCGCGGCCGGTGCGCAGCAGGTCATCATCGTCGGCCACAGCATGGGTGGCCTGGCCGCGCGCGCCTGGCTGCGCCGGCATGGCAGTGCGCAGGCGGCGCGCGTCATCACCCTCGGCACGCCGCATCACGGCACATGCCTTGCTGCGTTCGGGATCGGCATCAACGCGGCGCAGATGCGGCGGGCGGGCACCGACGGCCCCGCCTGCGCGTGGCTGAGCGAGCTTGCCGCGCACGAAGATGCTGCCACGCGCGGGCGCATCACGTCGATCTACACGCATCACGACAATATCGTGGCGCCCCAGACGTCGGGGTACCTGACTGGCGCGCGCAACATCGACATCGGCGGTGTCGGTCACGTGGCGCTGGGCCGCAACCGGCGCGTGCTGGCGCTTGTCATGGACGAGATCGGACGCGTGCCAACGGCCTGTCCGCTGCCACCTGTTTTACACGGCGCTGCGTGAATCCACCCCGCGCCCGCGCGTGGTACAGTGATATCAATAACGCATCCTTTGGAGCACCCAGTGGCGCGCATCCTGATCATCGAAGACAACCCGGCGAACATCGAACTGATGTCGTTCCTGCTCAGCGCCTATGGCCACGCGCCATTGAGCGCGGCCGATGGCCCCCGCGGCGTGGCCGCTGCGCGCAGCGAGCGCCCCGACCTGATCGCCTGCGACGTGAATCTGCCCGGGATGGACGGGTTTGCCGTGCTCGCCGAGCTCAAAGGCGACCCGGCGCTGGCCGGCGTGCCGATCCTGGCCGTGACCGCGCTGGCAATGACGGGCGACCGTGAAAAAGTGCTGGCCGCCGGCTTCGATGGTTATATCAGCAAGCCGATCGAACCCGAAAGCTTCGTCGCGGAGCTCGAAGCTTTTCTGACCCCCACGCCGGCGTCTGCGCCGGTGCCGGCAATCGCCACGCCGCCGGCCCCGGCTCAAATCCAGTCAACGCCGGCAACCGCGTCAACCGAGGCCGCCACCACACCGGCCGCCGATGCACGCACGCTGCTGCTGGTCGACGACGACCGCTTCATGCTCGGGGTGCTCAACGACATGCTGATCGGCCAGCCGTACCGGGTGCTCAGCGCCTGCTCGGGCGAAGAAGCGCTCCAGGTGCTGTCGCATGAGCCGGTCGAAGTGATCCTGTGCGACCAGGCCATGCCCGGCATGCGCGGTACCGAAGTGCTGGCCGAGGCGGCAGTGCGCTATCCGAAGACGGTACGCCTGATGCTGTCGGGTCAGCCCGACCTGACCGACATCGAAGCCGCCATCAAGAGCGGCGTGGCCGACGGCCATTACATCAAGCCGCTTGGCGCACGGGCGCTGCGCGAGCAGCTCGACGAAGCGTTCCGCTTGCAGAGTTCGCGCCGAACTGGGTAAGCAGTTCCGGCCCGGTCAACCGGCAGATTGCTCGATAGAACGACCGTTCGATGATATCCTTGCGGGAACAAACACGAACAGCGGCCTACATGCAACAAAAAGCACCGCGCCGGACCCGTGAACGCATCCTGGAGCTCTCGCTCAGGCTGTTCAACGAGTTCGGCGAGCCCAACATCACGACCACCGTCATTGCCGAGGAGATGAATATCTCGCCCGGCAATCTGTACTACCATTTCCGTAACAAGGACGACATCGTCAATTCGATCTTCGTCCAGTTCGAGGCGGAGATCGAGCGCATCCTGACGGTGCCGGCCGGGCGCCGCTCGAACATGGAAGACGTGTGGCTGTACCTGCACCACATGTTCAAGCTGATCTGGCGCTACCGCTTCTTCTACCGCGACCTGAACGATTTGCTGTCGCGCAACCGCAAGCTCGAACTGCACTTCAAGGCGATCCACGCGCACAAGATCAAGGTCGCGCGCCAGCTGTGCGAAGACTTGCGCAGCGAAGGCTCGCTCGACGCGTCCGACCAGCAGATCGGCGCCATGGCAACCAATATGGTGGTCGTGGCAACCTACTGGCTGTCGTTCGAATACGTGCGTAACCCGCGCAAGTACAGCGAGCAGCAGGCGATTGCCGATGCGCTCGCGCGCGGCTGCTACCAGGTGCTGTCGATGGTCGGGCCCTACCTGAATGGCGAAACGCGCGTCCTGTTCGAGAAGCTGTCTGACGACTATCTGAAAAAACTGTCGGCCGACGCCAGACCCGGCGCCGACTTCCTTTGAAAATGCACACGATGAAAACCCTTGCTGTCTACTGCGGCGCCGCACGTGGCGTCAACCCTGCCCACGCCGATGCCGCGCGCCTGCTGGCGCGCGCCATGGTCGACCACAATATCAGCCTTGTCTATGGCGGCGGCAAGGTCGGCCTGATGGGCGTGATCGCCGATGAAGTGCTGCGCCTGGGCGGCGAAGCCACCGGCGTCATCCCCCGCGCCCTGGTCGAACGCGAAGTGGGCCACGCTGGCCTCACGCGCCTGTTCGTCGTCAAGGACATGCACGAGCGCAAAGCGATGATGGCCGACCTGTCCGAAGGTTTTATCGCCATGCCGGGCGGGATGGGCACGCTCGAAGAGCTGTTCGAGATGGTGACCTGGGCCCAGCTGGGCATCCACGCCAAGCCGATCGGCCTGTTGAACGTGAACGGTTTCTACGACGGCCTGCGTACCTTCGTGGGCCACCAGGTAGCCGAAGGGTTCGTGCGGCCCGAGCACGAAGACCTGATGATCGCCGACAGCGATCCCGACGTGCTGATCCAGCGCTTGCGCGCGGTGGTGCCCGTCGTGCTGGAGTCGAGCCTGCCAGCGGCGGCGGCCGACGAATTAAAAGGCTAGCGCTGAAAAACTAGGCGACTTCGATCCGGTCGCGTCCCGCCGCCTTGGCCCGGTACAGCGCCTTGTCGGCGCGGCTGATCGCTTCCATGAATGGTTCGCCATCGCGCCGTTCGGCCAGGCCGGCCGAAAAGCTGATCCGCCGCGCCAGCGTCACGCCGTCGATTTGCAGCGCATGCACGCGCGTGACGATGCGTTCCAGTACCTGGCGCGCTGCCTGCGGCGTGGCGTCCGGCAGCAGCAGCAGAAATTCTTCGCCGCCCCAGCGTGCCAGCGTGTCGCGCTCGCGCAGCGCGCCATGCGCTGCGCCGGCAAAGCCGCGCAGCACGGCGTCGCCCACGGCGTGCCCATACTGGTCGTTTACTTCCTTGAACAGGTCGAGGTCGAGCAGCGCCACGCAGCTGGCAAAGGACGCCGAGCGGCGTTCTTCGGCGCCCAGCAACTCGTTCATGTGGCGGCGGTTGGCCAGCGACGTCAATTCGTCGACGGTGGCAAGCGTACGGATGGTGTCGAGGGCGGCCAGCAGCTCCTGCCTGCTGGCCTTCATGCGCCGGCGCAGCTTGGTCATTTCGCTGGCCAGCAGCGTGGTCGCCAGCAATGCCGCGGCCAGGTAGCCGAAGCTCATCGCTTCGACGGCGGGCGGGTGGCCCAGGGGATCGATTGCCTGCAAATACCACATGATGCCGGCCATGCCGGCCAGCGCGGCACCGGCCAGCAGCAGTGCGCGCCGCGGGTGCATGGCGAACGTGCAGAAGGCGATGGCCACCACCAGCATGCTCAGGAGTGAGGCGCGCAGCGGGCCAGCGATCGCATAGCCCGCAATGACGCAGCCGATCGCGAACAGAGATTGCAGCGCGGCCAGCATGTCGGGCGCGATCTTCAGTCGCGTGCTGAAATGGATCAGGGCGTAGAACGCGAGCGTGCCGCATGCGGCGATGATGCTCAGCACCAGCGCGGGGCCGCGCGGTGTGTAGCCGGCCCCGACCTGCGCCGCCAGCAGGCCCATGGTCGCCACATACAGCATGGCAGTGGCGATCCAGTAGTTGCGCATGCGGCGCAGCATGAGCGCCGGATAAGCCGGCGCAGCGGTGCTATCGGTGCTATCGGTACTACTTGGCGCAGGGGTCATGCGCGTCTCCTGCGCTGCCTGCGAGCAGGCGTGCGATGTCGCTTGCCGGGAGCGGCCGGCTGAACAGGTAACCCTGCATTTCGTCGCAGTCGTTGGCGCGCAGGAAGTCGCGCTGCTGCTCGGTCTCGACGCCTTCGGCAATCACGCGCAGATCGAGCTTGTGGCCAAGCGAAATGACGGCCATCGCGATCGCCTGGTCGTCGGGCGAGTCGGCCAGGTCGGCGACGAATGATTTGTCGATCTTGAGGCGGCTGATCGGGAACGACTTGAGCGCCGACAGGCTCGAGTAGCCGGTGCCGAAATCGTCGATCGACAGTGCAACGCCCATTGCTTCGAGCTCGCGCATCTTGTCGACCGAGCGGCCCAGGTCGCGCATGATCAGGCTTTCGGTGACCTCGACTTCGAGGCCGTCGGCCGGCAGGCCGCTGGCGCGCAGCGCCTCGGCAACGCGTTCGACGAGGCGCTTGTCTTCGAACTGGCGCGCCGAGACATTCACCGACACGCTGACCGGGGGCAGGCCAGCCGTGCGCCAGGCCTGGGCCTGGGCGCAGGCGGTACGCAGCACCCAGTCGCCGATCTGCACGATCAGGCCACTCTCTTCGGCCAGGCCGATGAAACGCAGCGGCGAGACCAGGCCCTGCTCGGGGTGGTGCCAGCGGATCAGCGCCTCGACGCCGAACAGGCAATTCGTGCGCAGGTCGACCTTGGGCTGGTACAACAGCTGGAACTGGCACGGGCCCGGATAGTCTTCGGCGCAGGTGTCGATCGCCGCGCGCAGGCCTTCGAGCAGCACGAGCTTTTCGTCGACGCTCTCGTTCATTTCGCTGACGTAGTACTGGACGTTGTTGCTGCCCAGTTCCTTGGCGCGGTACATGGCCACGTCGGCGTGCATCATGAGGGCGTTGGCGCTGGCGCCGTCGCGCGGGTAGAACGTCACGCCGACGCTGCAGCTGACCTGCACTTCCTGGCCCTCGACCAGCACCGGCTCGGTGACGGCTTCACGCACCCGCTCGAGCAGCGGCGCGATCGCCATCGGGTCGCCCGCGAGGTCCGGCAGCAGGATCACGAATTCGTCGCCGCCAAAGCGCGCCAGCGTATCGTCGCTCCGCAGGCAGCGATGCATGCGCGCGCCGACCACCTTGAGCAGTTCGTCGCCGGCGTTGTGGCCCAGCGTGTCGTTGACCAGCTTGAAGCCATCGAGGTCGATGAAGGCCAGGCCGACCGCGCGGCCCGCTTCGGCGGCAGTGACGATCGCCTGGCCCAGGCGCTCGCGCAGCAGGCTGCGGTTGGGCAGGCCGGTCAGGTCGTCGTGGTGCGCCAGATGGCGGATGCGCTGCTCGCCCATCTTGCGCTCGGTGATGTCGCGCACGATCACGACGACGCCATCCTCTACCGCCACCGCCTGGCGGTGCAGCCAGACACCAGGCTGGGGCAGGGTCTGCGCCTGCCACTCCGTTTCGCGCGCAATGCCGTCGCGCGCCACCGCCGACAGGTCGTCGAAGACGGATTGACTGATCGACGGTGGCAGCAGGCCCGAGATCGGCTTGGCTGCCATCTGCTGCTTGGTCAGGCTGGTGAAGCGCTCGGCGCGGCTGTTGGTGGTGGCAACCACGAAATCACGCACGTCGCCGCGCGGACCGAATACGGTGCGCAGCACGAAGAAGGCGTCGGGACTGGCTTCGGATGCGGCGGCGTAGGTTTCCTGCGCCAGCCGTTCGCGCCGGCGCGCCTTGGCCAGCTGCCATGACCACGCGCTGACCAGGATCACGACGGCAATCAAGAGCGCACTGGCCGCGCCTGCGCCAAGCAGCCAGGCGCGCCGGCCCTGATAGAAATCGGCCATCTGTTCGGCTTCGGACAGGCCGGCCACCGCGACTAGCGGGAAGCTGTTCATCGGACGGCTGGCGACGGTGCGGGCCTCGGACTCGAGCACGGGTGCGCCGTGCGCGCTCGTGCCGGCCGCCACGCCGCCGTTTGCGCCCGACACGAAGCGCTGGCCCCACGACACCGTTTCGCCCACGCGCAACGCGCGCAGCACGCCGTCGGTGCCCGCCATGCCGAGCAGGCCACGATCGCCCTGGCGCGAGCGCTCATAGCCGCTGGTGAAATAGGCCGGGTCGAGCGCGACGACGGCCACGCCGGAGAAGCGCCCGGCCGCATCGTTGATGCGGCGCGAAAAGTGGACGGTCGGTTCCCTTGAGGCTTCGCTCAGGCTGGTCAGGCTGACGAACGGCACGTCGTCGCGGGTCTGGCGATGAAATTCGAACCACGCGGTGCGTGCCAGGTCATGCTTCTTCGACGCGGGATTGCTGGCGACGATGTGTCCGCTGGCGTCGCTGATCTCGACCTGGAACACGAGGCCGGGCGGCAGCAGGCCCTTGGCTTCGAGCGCGGGCAGGGCGCCGGTCGGGCCATTCTGTTCGACCGCGTACTTCAGCACGCGCAGGGTCTGGTCGATCGCGCTCAGGCTGCGCGCCAGTTGCGCTTCATAGGTGTCGAGCAGTTCCTGAGTTGCATCGCGCGTGGCCGCGACGGCGGCGCGGCGCTCCGATTCGATGACGTGCAGGGTCCCGAACCACATTGCGCCCAGCAGCGCCAGCGCGAACAGGGGCAGCGAGATGTGTGTTTCGAGCGCCAGACCAAGCCAGCGTGCGAGCAGGCCGCGCGTGCGCCGCGCGCCTGCCGCCGGCTCGCCGTCGCTTGTGAGCGACGCCCCGCTGGAACGCGCGATCATGTTCATGGCGTGCTCACTGCAGCACCAGCACCGGGCGTACGGACGGGTCGAGCGCAGCGCGCTCGATATAGCCGATCATCGACGGGTTGTCAGCCACCATGCGGCGCACGGCGGCGTCGCTTGCGGCTTCGCGCGGCGGCTGGCCGCGGCCGGTGAACACCATCTTGGACCAGTGGGCCTTGAGCAGCGCCGGGGTCTTGCCGGTGAGCTGGCGATAGAACAGGTCGCGCTGCGCCGCGCCCAGCCCCTGGTCGATGGCGACGGCGGCTGCGCCATCCGGGAAGCGGCCCGTCTGGCCGAGGAAGATGGCGCTGACCTGTTCGGCGTTGAGCACCGGGTTCGGGTTGCGGCTCGAGACGATGACGACCAGTTCGGCCGACGCGCTCGTGGCGACGAAGCACAGCGTGCACAGGGCCAGCATGTGGCGGGAATAAGTACCGAGGCGTGTTTTCATCGGCGTCAAAAGACAAAGTCCAGCGCAATGCTGGTCACGTTAGTCGTGCGATCCGAACGAAACGCAGGCGTGGAATTGATCAGGGTGCCGCGCGAGCCGCCGCGCGGCCGCACGCTCTCGAACTGCAGCTTGAGGGCGATGTCGGCGGCGACGTCCCAGCGCACGCCGGTGCTCCAGGTGGTCTGGATCGGAATCGTCGCCAGCAGCGTGTTCAGCGCGCCGTTGATCTGGGCGGCGCCGGCGGCGACCGGCGGGGGCAGGCCTTCCAGTGACAGGCCGGGGTCGGACGTCGCCACGTCGGCGCGGATCTGCGCGTAGCCGACGTAGGGCGTGAATGCGCCCTGGCGCCAGCCGGCGCCGACATAGACTGACGTGCCGCCACCGAGCAGCGAGTCGGTGCGGGTGCGTCCCGTTTCGGCGGTGACGAACCAGGCCCCAGGGTCGTAGCTCGCGCCGGCGCTGATCATCGAGACGCGCTTGTCGACGATGGCGTAGCGCTCGGCCAGCATCTGGCCGCGGGGGCCGAACATGCGCAAGCCAGCGAACAGGTCGGCGGCGATGTCGGTGTTCAGGCGGGCGCGCGCCGCCGACAGGCGCACGGTCAGGGGGCCATAGTCGATGCTGTGCGACAGGCCCAGGATGTTTTCGGCGTCGATTTGCAGACCGAAGCCCAGGTCCTGGTCGGTGCTGCCAGAAAACACCTGCGTTGCGTGACGCACGGCGCCCGCATTCCAGCGCCAGGTCGCGTCGACCCCGTCGCTGCTTGAAATCGGCAATGCGCCATAGACTTCGACCGGCGTGCGCACCCACGGAATGGTGTAGCCAACCTTGCGCGATTCAGCGCCGAGAAAGACGGGCAGTGCGATACGGCCGACGCGCACGGCGAGGTCGGGCGTCATCTGGTACTTGATATTGGCCCATTCGATGCGCGGATGGTAGCTGCCATTCAGGCGCTGCTCGCTGATTACCTGCAGCACGCCCGACCAGGCGCCCTGGCTGACGTCGAGCTGGGCGCCGAGGCGGCTATCGACATCCGGGCTCCACGAACCGGACACACCGGCGCCGCTGGCGCGCAGGATCGACGAGCTGAAATCGGCCTCGCGGCTGTTCGAATGGACGACGCCGAGCGTGCCGAAGCCGGACAGCTTCCACATGGGAGCTGCGGCCGTGTCAGGCGCCGGGTCGGCGGCCTGTGCGTCTTCTTGTGCCTGCGCCTGTGCCTGGAGCGGCGTACAGACGAGCACGCAAGTGGCAAATACGGCAGGCAATAGCGTACCGGGAAAATAGAGCGAAAGCATGTGGTGTGATGTTGGCGCCATGGGCCTGTACGGTGTCGGGTAACACCCGACTGGAATCCGAGGACTCTAGCGAAGCGTACGCGCAAAGTCGAGCGGCGCTCAACAGGACAGACGAATAGCAAAGATTTTGTTGCGCATGTGCAACGACAGTTGCGAATGGTAACATCAACGCGGAACTGGTGCTGGTTCGGCACTCCACAAGCGTGCGCCCGCCAGATCGAGCCAGGTCAGGTACAACCGGACGTCGAATTCCAGCTGGTGATAGGCAGGTTCCATCCAGCAGCACAGCTTGTAAAACGCCTTGTCGTGTTCTTTTTCTTTCAGGTGCGCCAGTTCGTGCACGGCGATCATGCGCAAAAATGGCAGCGGCGCATCGCGAAACAGGCTGGCGATGCGAATCTCATACTTGGCCTTGAGGCGCCCGCCCTGGACGCGCGAGATGGCCGTGTGAAGGCCCAGTGCATGCTGGACCACCTGGATCTTGCTGTCGAAGGCGACCTTCGAGACCGGCGCAGCCTGGCGCAGGTACTCGTCCTTCAGGTCCTGGACGTAGTCGTACAGGGCGCGGTCGGTGCGGATGCCGTGTGGTGCCGGATAGCGCTGGCGCAGCGTGTCGCCAAGACGGTCTTGCGCGATGAGGCCGCTGACCTGCGTGCGCAGTTGCTCGGGATAGGCGGTCAGGTATTTCAGGGTATGCATAAGCCGGGCAATGTACCACAGGGGGTGGCGCCGTGCCTGGCGGGTAACCAGAGCTGGCACAAGTGGCCCAGGTTGCGAATATGGGCGACGCCAGACAAAAGCGTCGTTCCCGCACCGGCGGGGAACGACGCTGCCAGGGCTAGGTGTCCTTGCTGCTCTGGCGATTGCCTTTGTCGGCCATGGCCGCTGCCGCCGCGCGCTGCGCCGATTGCCGGCTTTCGCCACCCTTGCGGCCGATGTCGGCCATGTGCGCGCGGTTGCGGCTGACGGCCTCGCCGCCTTTCTGGCCGGCGCGGCGCGCTTCTTCGGAATCGAATTCGTGCGCCGTCCCTTTTTGATGCGCTGCCTGGCCGCCCTTGCTGGCGATTTCACGCTGCTGGTTCTGGTCCATCGCCGCGAAACCGCGCTTGGCCGGTTGCCCGTTTTTCTGGGCACTGCCGGTGGCCCTCTCTTTGCTGCCGTTCTCTTTGCTCGTCGCCATGTCGATCTCCTTGTGCCCGTGGGGCTGTCAGTGGAAGAGGTCGTGCCCGATGCCACGAGCGCACACAGGATGCGCTCTCGTGTTTAGAGAAACGTGGTGAGCGTTAGTTCCGCCGATTTCACACCAGGGACAGGCAGAGACAGGGATGGTGCGACTAGGCGTCGGCCACCTTCAATACCAGCTTGCCCAGATTGCGCCCTTCAAACAGCATCAGGAGCGCCTGCGGGAATTGCTCGAAGCCGTCGACCACGTGCTCGTGACTGGTGATCTCGCCGGCCGCCAGCCACGCCCCCAGTTCGGCCACCGCCTCGTGGTAGCGCGGGGCGTAGTCGAACACCACCATGCCTTCCATCCGCGCGCGGTTCACCAGCAACGCCAGGTAGTTCGCCGGTCCCTTGACGGGCACCGTGGCGTTGTACTGCGAGATCGCCCCGCAGATCACGATCCGCGCCTTCATGTTGATGCGCGTGAGGACGGCGTCGAGGATATCGCCGCCGACATTGTCGAAATAGACGTCCACGCCCTGCGGGCAATGCTGCTTGAGCGCCGCGTGCAGGCCGCCCGCCTTGTAGTCGATGCAGGCATCAAAACCCAGTTGCTCGACGACGAAGCGGCATTTCTCGGCGCCGCCCGCAATGCCGACCACGCGGCACCCCATGCGCTTGGCGACCTGGCCCACGGTCATGCCGACGGCGCCGGCCGCGCCAGAAACCACGACCGTGTCGCCCGCCTTGGCCTGGCCCACGTCGCGCAGGCCGAAGTACGCCGTCATGCCCGGCATGCCGAGCAGGTTCAGCCATGCGGTAAGGTTGCCGATGCGCGGATCGATTTTGACGAATCCGGCGTTCTTGTCATCGGCGGGGCCGGACCAGTAGCGCTGTACGCCGGTGCCGCCGGCGACATGGTCGCCCACGGCGAAGCGGGGCGAGCGTGACGCCACCACGACGCCCAGTCCGCCGGCGCGCATGACTTCGCCGATGGCAACCGGCCGGATATACGATTTGCCTTCGTTCATCCAGCCACGCATGGCCGGGTCGAGCGACAGGTACAGCACCTTGACCACGATCTCGCCCTCAGCGGGCGCCGGCACCGCCTGTTCGTGCAGTTGCCAGTCGTGGGCCTGCGGCAGCCCGACCGGGCGGGCAGCGAGCAGGAATTGCTGATTGGGTGGAAAGGTGTCGGTCATGCGGGTCTCCTTGGCTAGGTTGGATGATCTCTGGCAGGAAGTCTATACCGCGCCGTCGCCCGGCGCGCGCTGCGCATGCGACAATAGCGGGTTCCTCTACCGATCAATCCGTTCAAAGCACCGCACCAATGGCTATCAAAGCGACCATCTACAAGGCTGACCTGTCGATTGCCGACATGGACCGCAACTATTACCAGGAACACAGCCTGACGATCGCCCGGCATCCGTCCGAGACCGACGAACGCGTGATGATCCGCGTGCTGGCCTACGCGCTGCACGCCGATCCGGGGCTGGCGTTCACGAAAGACCTGTTCGACGTCGACGAGCCGGCCCTGTGGCTCAAGGACCTTACCGGCGCCATCGACCTGTGGATCGAAGTGGGCCAGCCCGACGAAAAGCGCCTGCTGAAAGCAGCCGGCCGCGCCGAGAAAGTGATCGTCTACAGCTACAGTGCGACGAGCAGCATCTGGTTCAAGGGCATCGCCAACAAGATCGAGCGCGCAAAAAACGTCAGCGTGATCAACATCCCGGCCGAGATCAGCGCCCAGCTCGAGAAAATGGCGTCACGCTCGATGGCGCTGCAGTGCACGATCCAGGATGGCCAGGTGTGGCTGACCGACGGCACCGACACCGTGCTGGTCGAGCGTGAAGCCTTGCGCGGCACAGTGTAAGATTGTATTTTTCACTGACTTCAACTAGCCAAGGATTGCCATGACCCGTCACCTGATCGCCGCGCTTGCCGCGGGCCTGTTTTCCGTCTCCGCGCTGGCCCAGGTCACCGTGACCGAACCCTGGGTACGCGCCACCGTGCCGGCCCAGAAAAGCACGGGCGCCTTCATGCAGCTGCAATCGGCCACGCCTGCGCGCCTGCTCGAAGTGCGCACGCCGGTGGCCGGCCGCGCCGAGATCCACGAGATGGCAATGGAAGGCCAGGTGATGCGCATGCGTCAGGTGAAGAGCATCGATCTGCCGGCCGGCAAGCCGGTCGTGCTGGCCTCGGGTGGCTACCACGTGATGCTGCTGGACCTGAAGCGCCAGCTGAAAGAGGGCGAGAACGTCGATCTGACCCTGGTGGTGCAGGACGCCGCCGCCAAGCGCCAGGAAGTGAAAGTAACGCTGCCGGTCATGCCGCTGACGCACAGCGGCAAGCCGGCAGCGCAGGATGCGCACGGTGCGCACGCGGGCCACGCCGGCCACTGAGCCGCTGAGCCGCTGAGTCGATGAGCGCAGCGGCGCCTGCACCATCAGCGCGGCGCGTTGCCGATGCGCCGTACTTCTCCCGAGCCCGCCACGCTGCGGCTCACCTTCGGATCGCCGTAATAGCCGACATCGCCCGACCCGGCGATGCTCGCGCGCAGGTCATTCTTTGCCCACACCGTTGCGTCGCCCGATCCGGCGATGCTCACGCGCGCCGAATCGGCGGCGATCTTGCCCAGGTCGACATCGCCTGAACCGCCGATCGATACCGACAGTTCGCGTACCGCGCCGCCATCGGCGCGCAGGTCGCCGCTGCCGGCCACGCTGGCGGAGACCGTGTCTGCCTCGAGACGCGCGATCTGGATCTTGCCCGAGCCGCCGACGTCCAGGTCCAGGCGCTTGCCGCGCAGGACATCCGCATCGATGGTGCCCGAGCCGCCCAGCGACAGGCGCTCGATCTGGCGCGCCGTCACGACGATCTTGAGGTTGCGGGTGCGCAGGTTCAGGTTGCGCTTGGCGGGACGGATGCGCAGCACGCCGTCTTCGACGCGCGTCTCGATCAGCGCCTGCAGATTGTCATCGGTCTCGACCGTGACGCTGTCGACGTTGCCAACGTTGCCAGTACGCAGTTCCAGCCGGCCCGGCAGACCCAGCGCGATGCCATTGAACGACTCGACCTTGCGCGCCTGGCGCGTGACGTTGCCATTGCCTTCGACCTGTTCGCTGCCGAATGGCCAGGCCATGGCCGCAGGGGGCGCCATGCTGCAGGCGAGGACAGCGGCGAGCATCAGGGTACGCAGGGCAGGGATGGAACAGGCGTGACGCGACATGGTGGGGCTCCTTGAAAGGCGGTGGGAATGGTGTACATCCTGGCAGGACGGCCCCGTGCTGCCGAGCCGTTTGCGACAGACTGCGCGCGGCGTGGTGTGAAATGCAACTGTGCGGATTAAGCCGCGCGCTCCGACGATCCAACACGCCCACGCAAGATGCACTAAGATAGTGCGCTTTTTGCTACGGAGTAGTGCGATGAACGTGATTTTATTGGCGATGGCCTTCTGTGTGGGCATGGCCATGTCGGTGCAGGCAGCGATCAACAGCCAGCTGGCCCATTCGATCGGGGCCAATTCGATGATGGCAGCGCTGGTGTCGTTCAGCTGTGGCACAGCGGTGCTGCTGGCGGTGGCACTGGCCAAGAGCGGCGTCGGCGGCCTGGGTGCGACGCTGGTGGCCTTGCCGTCGCAGCCCGCCTGGAAATTCCTGGGTGGCTTTCTCGGCGCGGCGTTCGTGTTCGGGACCGTGTTCCTGGCGCCGCGCATTGGGCTGCTCAGCCTGATCGTGCTGGTGATCGCCGGTCAGCTGCTCAGCTCGATGGCGATCGACCATTTCGGTCTGATCAATATGGCGACACGCAAGGTGTCCGGCGTGCGCATTGCTGGTGCGCTAGTGGTGGTGGTCGGCGTGACAATCACGGTGTTCGGCGAGCGTATTGTTGCTAGTATGTCACGCTGAAGATTTTTTTCTTTTCTGCAATATTCAGGTTCTATAATGGTCGACACTTGATCTTTTACCAGCATCGGCCAGATGGAACATCACCAGTCCTCGCAGATTCCCACCCTGTCGTATATCGAGAACGAAGACCACCCGGTATTCGAAACGCTGGTCCAGCAGATCCTGCATCTGCTGAACTCGAAGCTGGTGTTTTCCGACATCATCATCCACCAGAACAGCCCCTTGATGCTGCGCCAGCCGAAGGGCCTGGTGGCGGTGACCGATTCGCCGATCACGAAGGAAGAGCTGGAAGAATTCTTCGACGTGATCGAGCCGAACTGGCCGCAGCGCATCGCCTCGCGCGCGTTCGACCGTTCCATTGACCTGCACACGGCGCGCATCCGCGCCAACTGCTTCCGCTTCCAGGGCGGCAAGCGGATCGGCTGCGTGATCCGCCGCTTCCCGAAAGAGCCGATCCCGCTGGCCGACCTGGGCCTGTGGGACGACGAGCGCGAATTCGCGAGCCTGACCAGCGGCCTGGTCCTGATCATTGGCGATACGTGCCAGGGCAAGTCGACGACGATCGCATCGATCCTCGACGAGATCAACCGCCACCGCTCGGGCCATATCATCACCATTGAAGACCCGGTCGAAACGCTGATCCCGCAACGCCGCTGCATCATCACGCAGCGCGAAGTGGGCGAGGACGGCGATGTCGACAGCTACTATCTGGGCGCCCTCGATGCGCTGCGCGAGCGGCCGGACGTGATCGTCATCGGCGAGATCCGCGACGCCCAGACGGCGCAGGAGGCGCTGGCGCTGGCCGAATCCGGCCCGCTGGTGCTGGCGTCGCTGCATGCGCGCTCGACCGAGCTGGGCCTGCAAAAGATGCTGCGCCTGCTGGGCAACACGGACGCGCAGGCGCAAGCGCTGGCCCACGCGCTGCGCGGTGTGCTGTGCCAGGCGCTGCTCCCATCGGTGGAGGGCAACCGCTATCACCTCGCCACCGAATGCCTGACCCCGAGTCCGGCCGTCGTGCGCATGCTCGAAGCAGGGGACCTGGGCAGTATCCGCGCGCACATGAATCGCGGCATCGATGCTGGTTGCCACACGATGAATGCGTCGCTCGAAGGCTTGCTGACGTCGCACAAGGTGCGTCTGGAAGATGCGCGCAACGCCACCACCGATCGGGTGGCGTTTGCCGACATGGTGTAAGTCCCTGGCGGGTCAGTCGAGCGACACCGCCCGATAGCGATTGACCTCGGTCGCCGTCACCGGCGCGCCAGCATTGCCCCAGCTGACCCGGATCCAGGTCAGCACCGCCGCCACCTGCGCATCATCGAGTTCATGCCCGAACGGCGGCATCCCGTACGGCCGTGGATTGCCGCGCGTGCCGGGCGGGAAGCCGCCGTTGACCGTCATCCGGATGGCGTTCACGGCCGGCGTCATCAATACGGCGCGGTTGCCGGCCAGTGGCGGGTAGGCCGGCATGCGTCCCTTGCCGTCGTCGCCATGACACGCCGCGCACTGCGCCGCATAGATCCGGCCACCTTCGGCCAGCACCTGTTCAGCGGCAGGCAGCAATGCCGGCGCGGGCTGCGCACTCACGGGCGTGGCGGCGAGCGACTTCAGGTAGCCCGCCATCGCGCCCAGATCTTCAGGTGTCAGGTACTGCAGGCTGCGCGCCACCACTTCGGCCATCGGCCCGGTCGCCGCGCCGCGCGGCGAGATGCCGGTCCCCAGCAACGCCACGACATCCACGTCACGCCAGTCACCCAGGCCCGCCTCGTGGTTGGCGGTCAGCGACGGCGCGTACCAGCCGAGGGTCGGGATCATGCCGCCAGCCAGCGCGCCATCTGCCGCGCCCAGGCTGTTGCGGGTGCTGTGGCAGGCGCTACAATGACCCAGGCCTTCGACCAGGTACGCGCCCCGGTTCCAGCTGGCGCTGCGCGCCGGTTGCGCGGCATATTCGGCAGGCCGGAAGTACAGCAGGCGCCAGCCAGCCAGCAACGCCTGCTGGTCGTACGGGAAGCGGACATCATGCGGCCGGTTTGCCTGGCGCTGCGGCGGCAGGCTGCGAAAGTACGCAAACAGGGCATCCGCATCCGCGCGCGTGACCTTCGTGTAGTTCGTGTACGGGAAGGCCGGATACAGCAGGCGGCCGCTTGGTGCGATGCCATTGTGCAGCGCGTTCCAGAAGTCGTCGGCGCTCCAGGCGCCGATGCCGGTGTCGCGGTCGGGTGTGAGGTTCGGGCCATAAAAGCGTCCGAATGGCGTATCGAGCGCCCGCCCGCCCGCATACGCTACGCCACCACGTGCCGTGTGGCAGGCGATGCAGTCGCCGGCGCGCGCCAGATACGCGCCGCGCGCGATGTTGGCGGGCGTGGATGCCCAGGCGGCGGGCGAGCTGGCCGGCACGAAGTCGGCGCGTGGCCATGCCAGTGCGAGCGCGATGCCGACGGCGGCGACCACCGCCAGCAGGACGATGCGGACGGTCTTCGTCATGGCGCGCTGCCACAGAGGAGCGGCAGCGGCCGGGCGACGGCATCGGCCGGCCGTGGGTCGGCCGGCATTGGCTGCGCCGCCAGCCAGCCCGAGACGGCGGCGACATCGTCGGGCGACAGGCGCGCCGCCACCTGGCCCATGCAATCGGGCGCATGGGCGCGCCGCACGCCGTTGCGCCAGGCGCCGAACTGCGCGTTGATGTAATCGCGTGGCAGGCCAAGCAGGCCCGGGGTCGCGGGCTGCACGCCGGTCAGGCGCACGCCGTGGCAGGCGATGCAGGCCGGGATGCCGCGGGTCTGGTCACCATCGTGCACGAGCTGATAGCCCCGTTCACGCTGCGCGGGAGGCAGGTTCATCGGCGTGGGCGGCAGCACGGTCGGTGCCTGCGCCGCAAAATGCGCGGCAATCTCGCGCAGGTAGGCGTCGGGCAGGTACTCGGTGAGGTAGGTCATCACGGGATAGTGGCGCCGGCCGTCCTGGAAATTGCGCAGCTGGTGGTACAGGTAGCCGGCCGGCTTGCCGCCGATGCGCGGATAGAAGCTGTCGTTGACGGGGTTGCCGCGCGCATCGACGCGCGCGTGGCAGGTGGCGCAGGCGAGCAGGCGCTGGGTGAGGGTGTCGGGAACGGGTTGTGGCGCGGCGTCGGCGACGAATGTCAGCGTGCAGAAAAGCGCAGCAGCGGGCCAACGGAAGCAGCGAGACATCATGGATTCACCGGCAGCATGGACGCTGACGATGATAGCGCGAATCCTGAACGCCGCGCGGGATTCAGACTGCCGGCGTTTCCGTTTTCCAGCGCCGGTAGATCCGCAGCGCCGCATGCGCATCGTCGGCCGCGTATTGCAGCTGCTTGTCGGACAGGTGCGGCAGCGACCAGTTGGTGGTCGTGATGCGCTTGGATTTTTGCAGGCGCTGACCGAAGAATCGCTCCACGGCGCTCCTGGCGCCCAGCGGATTCTTCTCACCGCGCCGGCGCAGCGCCGTCGACAGATCGAGCACGTTGCGCAGTTCGATGCCGAACTTGGACTTCAGCCGCTTGACGTCGTCACCCAGGCCAAAACCCACCTTGAGGATGCTGCCGGAGGCCAGCACGGGCTCCAGCACGGTGAAGGCGAGGGCGTTGCCAGCGGGCGTGGCGGTCTGGAACAGAAAGGCAAACTCGTCGGTGGCCAATTGCACCAGGTGCGGCCCGGTCGAGACTTCGCCCTTGGCGAACGTTGGCTTGGATTCGGTGTCGAAGCCGATGACGTCGGCCGCAAGCAGCGCCGCGAGCGCCTGCTGCGCGTCGGCGTCGGACCGTACCAGCCGCACATGGGCCGGGTCGATGCCAATGTAGGCAGGCAGCTCAGGTTGCAGGTCGGCTCGCGAGCCGGCTTGCATGCCATCTGCTGCCGCATCCTTCAAGGCGTCGCCCGAATTCAAGTCTTCGAGAACTTGGACGCCAGCGCCTGCAGCTTTTCCTGGCGCTTGCGGTTGTTTTCTTCTTCGAGGGCGGCGTCGCGCTCGGCCTTCTTGCGGTCGGCTTCTTTCTTGAAGCGCTGCTGCAACTGCTCTTTTGCGTGCAGGCGGTGCGCTTCAGGCACTTCGGCGCCGGCGGTGCCGTCGAGGTCAAAGCGGACCTTGGCTTTTTCCATCGCGCGCAGGTAGCGCATCGAGCCGGTGTGGATGCCGAGGGCGGCGCGCATCGTTTTCTTGTCCAGGCCCGGCATGCGTGCCTGCAACTGCTTGTCGATACCGATCGACAGTGGCAGGCAGTCACGGAAGGCGGGATACTCCTGCTGGAGTTGCTTGAGCAGCGAGCGCGCCGACTGGCCTGATGCCGGGGCCGTGGCCGGGGCCGCAGCCGGGGCTGCTGGCGCTGCCGGCTCGGCTGGCGACTGCGTTGGCTGCTGCGCATCCGGGGTGGCTGGCGCGGCGGTGGTGTCGACGGACTCTGCAGGGGTATTGGTATTCATTGACTTCATGGTAAGAACAGGATTGCGAAGGATAGCACGGCGCTAAAAGCCGCATTGTACTAGTTCCACTAATAAATGTTGAGAAAGACGCACTGCGATGAAGCATTAAAACGCGAAATCGTGTATGATCCGCCTCTTGCCTTGAGTCCGGCTTGCGCCGGCGCAGACCAGCAAGAAGGTCATCATGCCGGGGCGATGCACCCGGTGACGCGTGCAGATCCTTCACCGGATCAAGCGATGATTACCAAAACTTGCATTGGGGCGTAATGGCCCCATCTCCTATTCTTCTAGAAAAATAGATGCAAGCCCGTGTTAGCGGGCTTTTTTTCGTTCCGACATGCACAGCACGATTTTGAACAGCGACCAACGCCACCTGCCCGCAGCCCCGATATTACGCCGGCGCGCGCACCGAAGGGCAGGTCGAGCTTGAAGTCTGGCATGTCCGCCCTAAGGTAGGGCCACTTCCGTTCCCCATTCCCAGGTCCCGTACGCGGGGCCCGCTGGATTATTGACTTCGCAGGCGCGCTACTCGCCTCGACTGGAGAGTTTTAAGCTATGAAAAACACCGCCAAGACATTGACACTGACAGCGAAAAAAGCCCCTGCCAAAGCATCGGCTCCGCTGGCAGTGCCTAAAACCGCCACTTCCTACTTCCTCGAAACGGAAGCGGCGGCCAAGGTCACGGTGGTCAAGACCCGTTCGCGCCTGGCGACGCTCAAAGCCCAGGCCGACGCGATCCTGGCCGCCGGTGGCCCCGCAGCCGAGCCGGTTGCCACCCCAGCCGTCGCTGAAGCCGCACCCGCAGCAGTCGAGCCAGTGGCCGCCGCACCAGTGGAAGCTGCCGCGCCGGTCGAGGTCAGCGAGCCTGCGCCTGCCGCGACTGCCGCCGACACCGCGCTTGACGCGCACGATCCCGCTGACGACTACATGCCAACGCAGGCCAAGCCAGCCGCGCCACCGGTCATCGTGCGCAAGCGCGGCCGTCTCGCGGCATTGAAAAACGCCGAGCCGGAAAGCGACGTTGCTGCCGAAGCTGAACCAGCCGAAGCCGTGGCCGCCGCCGTTGCCGAGCCTGCCCCGGTGGCCGAAGAAGCGCCGAAAGTCGTGCGCACCCGCACCGCGCGTCGTGTCGACGCCAGCCCAGCCTCGGTGCCAGTCGCCCAGACCAATGCCGTCGGCACCGTCAGCAAGACCACCGACGCTGCCGCGCTGGCGGCGATTGACACGTCGGGCTACCTGCTGCCGCAGGTGAAAGTGCCTGGCCGCCGTGGCCGCAAGCCAAGCGAATTCGTGCCGGAGAACGACGAAGTCGCGGCGCTGAACGCCGTCGAGCGCGCCGAAATGAAGGCCGCATCGAAAGTGCGTGAGCGCAAGGCCAAGGGCATCGCGCTGCTGAAGGAAGAAGGCTTCTCGGAAACCGAACTCGAGCGCCGTCGCCAGCAGCTGAAGAACCTGATCAACATGGGCAAGGAGCGGGGCTTCCTGACCCACGCCGAGATCAACGACCATTTGCCGGAAAACATCATCGATCCGGAAGCGATCGAAGGCATCATCGCGACCTTCAACGACATGGGCATCGCCGTCTACGAGCGCGCGCCGGAAGCTGAAATGATGCTGTTGTCGGACCAGGCCGTGACGCCGACGAGTGAAGACGAAGTGGAAGCGGCCGCCGCAACCGCGCTGTCGACCGCCGATTCGGACTTCGGCCGTACGACCGACCCGGTGCGCATGTACATGCGTGAAATGGGCGCCGTGTCGCTGCTGACGCGCGAAGGCGAAATCGAAATCGCCAAGCGCATCGAGCAGGGCCTGAAGGACATGGTCCAGGCGATCTCGGCCTGCCCGACCACGATCTCGGAAATCATCGCGCTGTCGCACAAGATCGCCAACGATGAACTGAAGATCGACGACGTGGTCGATGGCTTCGTCGACATGAACGACACGCCGGCGCCTGCTGCCTCGGTCGCCCACGCCGCTGCGATCAGCGAAGAGGACGACGAAGAAGAAGAGGAAGAAGTCGAAGAAGAAGAGGGCGACGTCAACAGCGGCGCCGCTGCCGGCTACTCGCCAGAGCAGCTCGCGCAACTGAAGAAAAGCGCGCTCGAGAAATTCGCGCTGATCGAGCAGCAGTTCGACCTGATGGGCCACGCATTCAAGAACAAGGGCTACGGTTCGCCGGCGTACGAAGACGCGCAAGCCGTCATCTCGTACGAGCTGCTGGGCATCCGCTTTACCGCCAAGGTCGTCGAGAAGCTGTGCGACACGCTGCGTGGCCAGATGGACGAAGTGCGTTCGATCGAGCGCGCCGTGCTGGACATCTGCGTGAACCGCTGCGGCATGCCGCGCGCCCACTTCATCAAGGTCTTCCCGGGCAATGAAACCGATCTGCAATGGGGCGACCGCGAAGTCGACTGCGCGTATCCGTACAGCGCAGTGCTGAGCCGTAACCTGCCGGCGATCAAGGAACTGCAACAGCGCATGATCGACCTGCAGGCGCGCGTGGCGCTGCCACTGGCCGACCTGCGCAAGATCAACAAGCAGATGGCAGCGGGCGAAAAGCGTGCACGCCAGGCCAAGCGCGAAATGACCGTGGCCAACCTGCGCCTGGTGATCTCGATTGCCAAGAAATACATCAACCGCGGCCTGCAGTTCCTGGATCTGATCCAGGAAGGCAATATCGGCCTGCTGAAAGCGGTCGACAAGTTCGAATACCGTCGCGGCTACAAGTTCTCGACGTATGCGACGTGGTGGATCCGCCAGGCAATCACGCGTTCGATCGCCGACATGGCCCGCACGATCCGCGTCCCGGTGCACATGATCGAGACGATCAACAAGATGAACCGCATCTCGCGCCAGATCATGCAGGAAACGGGCAGCGAGCCGGATCTGCCGACGCTGGCCCTGAAGATGGAAATGCCAGAGAACAAGGTTCGCGAGATCATGAAGATCGCGAAAGAGCCGATTTCGATGGAAACGCCGATGGGCGAGGACGGCGATTCGCAGCTGGGCGACTTCATCGAAGACAACGCCACGCTGGCCCCGCTGGACGCCGCACTGCACGCTTCGATGCGCAACGTGATCAAGGAAGTGCTCGATTCGCTGACGCCGCGCGAAGCGAAGGTGCTGCGCATGCGTTACGGCGTGGAGATGTCGAACGACCACACGCTGGAAGAAGTGGGCAAGCAGTTCGACGTGACCCGCGAGCGGATTCGCCAGATCGAAGCCAAGGCGATGAGCAAGCTGCGCCAGCCATCGCGCTCGGACAAGCTCAAGACTTTCTTGCACAATCAGTAATTCGTCACACGGCGTCGGTCGTCTCGACGTGAAAAAGCCGCCCGGTTCGCACCGGGCGGCTTTTTTTGCGCTGGCCTGTCAGCGGCAGTCGAGGCCATGCGCGCGCCACCTTCCAGAATAAATCATCGACCTGCCCCGGACACGATTCTTTGTCACTCTCTCAAGTAAACCGTGGTTGTCAATACACACGTTTTATTGAACAGCAGAAATAAATTCGGACATATGTTCTGCGCCTCCCGATTTTTGCAATACTTGACCTGCATTCCAGGCCTTGATTTCCTTCCTTGAAAGACCGCAATATGCCTTCCATCCAATACCCACGCCTTGCCAAAACCTGTCTCGCCAGCATTGCGCTGCTGGCGCCACTGTCCGCCGTCGCTGGCGACGATGACGGCATCGTCACCGACCGTCCCGATTTCGTCGAGTCCAGCAATGTGGTCGGCCGCGGCAGGTTCCAGATCGAGACCAGCGTGCTGGCCGAGCGGGACAAGACCGATGGCGTGCGCGCGCGGACCTACAGCATGCCCACGCTGCTGCGCTATGGCGTGGGCGACGTGCTCGAACTGCGGCTCGAGACCGACGGCCGTACGGTCCAGCATGCCGGCGGCGAGGGCACATCAGCCGGCTACGCTGACACCGCGCTCGGCGTGAAGTGGCATGTGCAGGACGAGGCGCCGGGCCGTCCGTCAGTCGGTGTGCTGGTGCATGCCGACCTGGACAGCGGTTCGCGGGCCTGGCGCGGCCAGGGTGCGCGCCCGTCGCTGCGCGTGGCAGCTGAATGGGAATTGCCGGGCGACCTGTCGCTGGGCGTGATGCCCGGCATCGGACGCGAGCGCACCGATGACGGCAAGCGCTACGGCTATGGCATCCTCGGGGTGGTGCTTGGCAAGGAGTTGACGCCGACCTGGCGCGCATTCGTCGAAGTGGCAGCGCCGCAGATTGCCCGCAGCGCCAACGGCGGCACCGTGGCCACCTTCGACACGGGCATGGCGTGGCTGCTGTCGGACCGCTGCCAGCTCGACACCATGCTCGCGCTGGGCCTGAACCGGCGCACCCCCGATGCCGCGCTCACGGTCGGGCTATCGTTCAAACTGTAGGGAGATATCACCATGAATCTGACCATCCGGCACCGGCTGTTTCTATCGAACCTGGCAGCGGTCTTTCTGGCTGCCGTGGTGGCCAGCATCGGCTACGGCGCGATGTTGTCGCTGGAAACGGCGATGAACGAGATCACCGTCAACGGCAACGCGCTGAAGCAACAACTCCAGGCCGACATGGCACACGACGCGCTTCGCGCCGACGTACTGGCCGCGCTGATCGCCGGGCCGGATGACGCAGGCAAGCAGGCCGAGGTCCGGCGCGATCATGCGCAGCACGCTGCGACACTGGCCGGGTTGATTGACACGCTGGCCAAGGAGGATGCCGACGCAGCCCTGCAAAGCGCCATTCCCGCCGTGCGCGCCGACGTCGACGCTTACCTCAAGAGTGTGGCGCGGATGATCGACCTGGCGTTCACCGACCCGGTTGCGGCGCGCCAGGCGCAGGCGGACTTCATGGGGCATTTCCGCAAGCTCGAAACGAGCATGGGCGAGCTGAGCGACACCATCGGGGCCAGCGCCGAGGCCACGCGCGTTGGCGGCCACGCACTGGTCGTGCGCTCCGAACGCCTGCTCCTGCTCGCCTCCCTGATCTCCGTGATGCTGATGGTTGTGGTGGGCCAGTTGTCTGCGCGCGCCATCCGGCGCCCGCTCGAGGAAGCGGTGGCGTTCGCCGGCCGCATCGCCGACGGCGACCTGGGCGCTACGCTCGACTGCAACGCCGACGACCGGACAGAAACCGGGCGCCTGAAGGTGGCGCTGCAGCGCATGCGCGCCAATCTGCACGGGGTGGTCAGCCAGGT
Source organism: Oxalobacteraceae sp. CFBP 8761 (assembly GCA_014841595.1). Taxonomy (NCBI): domain Bacteria; kingdom Pseudomonadati; phylum Pseudomonadota; class Betaproteobacteria; order Burkholderiales; family Oxalobacteraceae; species Oxalobacteraceae sp. CFBP 8761. Next base: position 1,090,059 of record JACYUE010000002.1, read on the forward strand.
GCGCGGCAGTACCGACGCCATCGAAACGGCGTCCGGTGAAATCGCCAGCGGCAACCTGGACCTGTCACGCCGCACCGAACAGCAGGCCGGCGCACTCGAAGAAACGGCGGCGTCGATCGAAGAACTGGCGGCGACGGTCAAGCAGAATGCCGACAACGCCTTACAGGCCAACACGCTGACGGCATCGGCGTCCCAGGTGGCCGTCAAGGGCGGCGAAGCGGTGGCGCGCGTGGTCGACACGATGGGCGCGATCCATACGTCGTCGCGCCGCATCGTCGACATCACCGGCACGATCGAATCGATCGCGTTCCAAACCAATATCCTTGCGCTCAATGCGGCGGTGGAGGCGGCACGCGCCGGCGAGCAGGGACGCGGTTTTGCCGTGGTTGCGTCCGAGGTACGCAACCTGGCCCAGCGCGCCAATGCGGCGGCTGGCGAAATCAAGGTGCTCATCGACGAGTCGGTACGGCACGCCGACAACGGGATCTCCCTCGTTGCGGCGGCCGGCGGCACGATGGACGAGATCGTGGCCAGCGTGCGGCGCGTCACCGAGATCGTGGCCGAGATTGCCACTGCCAGTCATCAGCAGGAGATGGGCATCGCCCAGGTCAACAGTGCGATCGGGGAAATCGACGCTGTCACGCAGCAGAATGCCGCGCTCGTCGAGCAGGCCGCCGCGGCGGCGGCCTCGATGCAGGAGCAGACGGTCAACCTCAGTGTGCTGGTCGGGAATTTCAAGCTGGGGCAGGCGGCGCCGGTACAGCTGGCGCCGGTGGAACGGCGCCGGCAGACCGGCGTGTTGCAACTCGCGTGAACCGTTAGCCCGTGTTGCGTAGGCCGGCCGCCACGCCGTTGATCGACAGGTGGATGCCCCGGTGCACGCGCGCATCGACCTGGCTTGCCGGATCGAGCGCCAGTGCCCGGTGCCGGCCGATCAGCTCCACCTGAAGGTGGTTCAACGGGTCCAGGTAGGCGAACCGGTTCTGGATCGAACGCGCCAGCAGCGGATTGCCCTGCAGGCGTTCGCCCGTGCCGGTGATGTCTTCCAGGATGGTCAGCGTGAGTGCGTGTTCGGCCGTGATGCGCTTGAAGATCCGCTCGCGCAGCTCCACGTCGGCCACCAGCTCCGCATAGCGCCGGGCGATCGGCAGATCGGTCTTGGCCAGCACCATGTCCATGTTCGACAGCAGCGTGGCAAAGAACGGCCACTCCTGGAACATCGTGCGCAGCTCGGCCAGTTTCGCCTCGCGCTCGCCTTCACCGAGCCAGCCATGGACCGCCGACGCAAAGCCGAACCAGCCCGGCAGCAGCAGGCGGCACTGGCCCCACGAGAAGCCCCACGGAATCGCGCGCAGGTCTTCGATGCGGCGGGTCGACTTGCGCGACGCAGGGCGCGAACCGAGGTTCAGCTCCGCGATCTCGGCGATCGGCGTGGCCGCAAAGAAGTAGTCGGTAAAGCCGGGCGTGTCGTAGACCAGGTCGCGGTAGGCCTTGTAGGCGCGATTCGACAGCTCGGCCATCACCGACTCGAAGCGGTGCAGGCGGCCGGTCTGCGCTTCGCTGGCGGTGTTGGGCGTCAGGCTCGCTTCCAGCGTGGCCGACACCAGCAGCTCCAGATTGCGCCGGCCGATTTCGGCATTCGAGAACTTGGACGCGATGATCTCGCCCTGTTCGGTCAGGCGGATCTGGCCATTGACAGTGCCCGGCGGCTGGGCGCGGATCGCGTCGTAGCTCGGTCCACCGCCACGGCCGACCGTGCCGCCGCGGCCGTGGAACAGGCGCAGCTTGACCTTCTGCTGCGCGAATACCTCGACCAGTTTCAGCTCGGCCTGGTACAGCTCCCAGTTCGATGTGAGGAAGCCACCGTCCTTGTTCGAGTCGGAGTAGCCCAGCATGACTTCCTGCAGGTGGCCCTGCTTGGCGATCACGTTGGCCACGAACGGCAGCGCCATCCAGGCATCCATGATGCCGGCCGCGCGCTGCAGGTCCGGGATGGTTTCGAACAGCGGAATCACCATCACTTCGCCGGTCGTGCTGCTGGCGCGCAGCAGCCCGGTCTCTTTTTGCAGCAGCAGCACTTCGAGCAGGTCGGACACCGTCTCGGTGTGCGAGATGATGTAGTTGCGGATCGCGCGCGGGCCGTAGCGCAGGCGGATCTCGCGCGCGCAGCGCAGGATCGCCAGCTCGGACGTCGTCTCTTCGCCGTAGGTGTCCCATGGCGAGATCAATGGCCGGGCGCTGTCGAGTTCGCGCAGCAGCAGCGCGACCTTGGCGTCTTCGTCGAGCGCAGCGTAGTCAGCCTCGACGCCGGCGCGGGCCAGCAGTTCGGCCAGTACGCGCTCGTGGATGTCCGAGCTCTGGCGCATGTCGAGCGAGGCCAGGTGGAAGCCGAAGATGCGCGCCGCGCGCAGCAAGCCGGCCAGGCGTGGCATGGTCAGCATCGCGCCGTGGTTCTGGCGCAGCGAGTCGGCCAGCGTTTCCAGGTCGGCCGCAAACAGTTCGGGGTCGAGGTAGGGCGCGGCGTGGCCGACTTCCTTGCGCAGGATGTGGCCCACGCCCAGCTCGCGCGCGGTGGCGGCCAGGCGCGCATAGATGCCGATCAGCGCGCGCCGGTAAGGCTCGTCGCTGCGGTGCGGCGAGGCGTCGGGCGAGTTCTGGGCCAGCAGTTCCAGCGCCGGCGTGACGTCCACCAGCAGCGTGGAAGCCGACAGTTCGGCGCCCAGCGCATGGACTTCGTCGAGATAGAAATCGAGGATGGTCGTCGACTGGCGCGTCAGCGCGTGGCGCATCGTGTCGGCGTTGACATTCGGGTTGCCGTCACGATCGCCGCCGATCCAGCTGCCCATCTGCAGGTACGATGCGTGCGGCTTGGGCGCAGTATCCTGCGCGCCGTCGTCAGGGCCGTATTGTTCGGCGATTTCAAACTCGATGTCGTCATATAGCGCCGGCAGTTCGCGCAGGAAGGTGATGCGGTAGTAGGACAGGGCGTTGTCGATTTCGTCGGCCACCGTCAGTTTGGAGTAGCGCAGCATGCGCGTCTGCCACAGCGTGGCGATGCGCGCATGGAGCATCTGCTCGTTGCGCTGGCGCTCGCGCGGCGTGAGCGGCGTGTCGCGCTCGGCCAGCAGGCGGGCGATATCGTGTTCGGCGTCCAGGATACTCTTGCGCTGCACCTCGGTCGGGTGCGCCGTCAGTACGGGCGAAATCAGCGCCTCGTTGAAGAACGCCTGCACTTCGTCGCGGCCGATGCCGGCGCCAGCGAGCTTGTCCAGCGCGTAGCTGATGCTGCCGGCACGCGGCGCCGAGCCACCCAGCAGGTGCGCACGGCGGCGGCGGTTGTGGTGCTGGTCTTCCGCGATATTGGCCAGGTGCGAGAAGTATGAGAACGCGCGCACGACCGAAATGGTCTGGTCGCGCGTGAGCCCGTGCAGCATCGTCGTGAGTTCTTTGCTGGCGTCCGGGTCGTCGTCGCGCCTGAAGCGCACGGCGGTCTGGCGGATGGTTTCGACGAGGTCGAAGACGTCGGCGCCTTCCTGGTCGCGCAATACGTCGCCCAGCAGGCGGCCAAGCAGGCGGATGTCTTCTTTGAGCGGCGCGTCCTTGTCGGCGCCGGCGGTTACGTCAGGGAGAGCAGGATTGTTCATATCGACCACAAGTAAGCGTTGTGCGAGGGCGGTTGGCCACGGTCTGCAAGAGGCCCCCATGATAAAATTTGTGATCTTATGCAGGGAGCGGTTACCGGCATCGGCCGGATCGGCCCAATGACAGTGAAAGAATTCGTGTGTTAGCAGCTATACAGCAAAGTACTTCGCAGGGAACTTCGCAGGGTACTTCGGCGTCAGCGCCGTCAAAACTCATTATCGCATCCCGCGAGAGCCGCCTGGCCATGTGGCAGGCGGAGCACGTACGCGACCGGCTCGTCGCATTATATCCACAGTGCCGCGTCGAGATTCTCGGCATGACGACACGCGGCGACCAGATTCTCGACCGCACGCTGTCGGCCGTTGGCGGCAAGGGCCTGTTCGTCAAGGAACTCGAAGTCGCGATGGCCGAAGGCCGCGCCGACCTGGCCGTGCACTCGCTCAAGGACGTGCCGATGGAGCTGCCCGAAGGCTTCGAACTGACCGCGGTGCTCGAACGCGAAGACCCGCGCGACGCGTTCGTGTCCAACGATTACGCCAGCCTCGATGCGCTGCCGGCCGGCGCCATTGTCGGCACCAGCAGCCTGCGCCGCCAGTCGCTGATTGCGGCGCGCTATCCGCACCTGGTCATCCTGCCGCTGCGCGGTAACCTCGATACGCGCCTGGGCAAACTCGATCGCGGCGAATATGCCGCCATCATCCTGGCCGCTGCGGGCCTCAAGCGCCTCGGCCTGCCGCAGCGCATCCGCGCTTTGCTCGAACCCGAAATGAGTTTGCCGGCGGCCGGGCAGGGCGCGATGGCGATCGAGATCCTGAGCAGCGCGCGCAGCGACGGCGTCGACCTGCGCGCCGTGCTGGCGCCGCTGAACCACGACGACACGGCCAGCGCCGTGCTGGCCGAGCGCAAGGTCTCGCGCATCTTTGGCGGCAGCTGCCAGATCCCGCTGGCGGCGTTCGCCACCGTGCAGGGCGGCCAACTGCGCCTGCGCGCGATGGTTGCCACGCCCGACGGCAAGCGCAGCGCACACGCCGAAGTGAGCGGTCCGGTCGAGCAGCCCGAGTATCTGGGCGAGCAGGTGTCCGAGTTGCTGGCCCAGCAGGATGCGAATGCGATCCTGGCGGCGTGCCGTCTCGATGCCGCGGCAAACCAGGATGACTGACCTGCCTGAGACGGCGCGCGTCGTCGTCGTCACGCGCCCGCGCGCGCAGGCCGATGCGCTGGCGCAGGCGGTCGCCTCCAGTGGCCGGACGGCCGTGCTCTTGCCGCTGCTCGAGATCAGCCCGGTCGAGGATGCCGCGCCGCTGCGCGCGGCGCTGGCTGAACTCGACCGGTTTGCGCTGGTCGCGTTCGTGTCTCCGAATGCCATCGATGCTGCGTTCGCGCACATCGACGCCTGGCCCGTGGCCGTGCCGGTGGCGATCGTCGGCGATGGCAGCCGCGCCGCGCTGGCGCGCCACGGCGTGACGGGTGACACGTTCACGATTTTCAGCCCGGCCGACAGTGCACACAGCGATTCCGAGCATTTGCTGCAGCGCCTTGACCTGGCGGCGTACGCCGGCAAACGTGTGCTGATCGTGCGCGGCGACGGTGGCCGCGAGTTGCTGGCCGACGCCTTGCGCGCCGCCGGCGCCCGGGTCGAACCGGTGACCGCGTATCGCCGTGCGACGCCGGTATTGACGGCGGAACTGGCCACACGATTGCGCGCCTTGCTGGCACAGCCAAACGACTGGATAATCACGAGCTCGGAAGCCCTGCGTGGCCTGGCCGGGCTGGTGCAAACCATCGACGACAATGCGCTGATGGCGCGATTGATGCAACAGCGCCTGATCGTGCCCCATGCGCGGATTGCACAGACGGCCCGCGATCTGGGCCTGGAACACGTGCGCCTCACCGGTTCCGGCGATGCACGCCTACTAGCAGCGTTACAATCACAAGAATGAACGAATTGCCGAACAACCCAGACCAGCCTCAGGCCAGCGTGCCCGCTCCCAGCCTTGCCAAGCCGGAGGAGGCGCAGGTGCCGCCTGTTGCGCCGCGCGTGAGCGGTCCGGCCGCGCGCGGCCTGTTCGACCGCGTGGCGCAGCCGTTGCCGCTGGCCGTCATCGCACTGGCCGCAATGCTGGCCGTGCAGACCGTCTCGTCGCACAGCCGCATCAATTCGCTGCGCCAGGACATGGCGCGCAGCCTGCAGAAGGGCAATGCGGTCAATGCCGAGACGGCGGCGCTTGCGCGCGACGTGGCCGACCAGTCGAAGGAGCTGCAGATCAAGGTCGGCGTGCTGGAAAGCCGCCAGAGCGAAGCGCAGAGCCAGCAGGTCGCGCTCGAGCAGCTCTACAAGGACCTGTCGCAGAACCGCGACGAGTGGGCGTTGTCCGAAATTGAGCAGGTGCTCGCCACTGCAAGCCAGCAGCTGCAACTGGCCGGCAATGTGCAGGGCGCCCTGATCGCGCTGCAGAACGCCGACCGCGCCGTCTCGAGCTCGAACGCGCCGCAATTTTTGACCATCCGCCGCGCGATCGCGGCCGACATCGACAAGCTCAAGGCCCTGCCGGCCGTCGATCTGGCCGGTGTCGCGCTGCGCCTGGACAATGTGATCGCTCAGGTCGAGACGCTGCCGATGCTGGCTGACGAAAAGCCGCTGCTGCCAGTGGCGCCGGTGCGCACGACGCGCCGGCTCGAGGCCGCGGCCGCGCCAGCCAAGAGCGCCGCACCGGCCGTCCCGCCCGAGTCGCTGGGCGTGGGCCAGCGCCTGCTGCAGACCTGGAGCATGTGGAGCCAGGAGATGTGGGACGACGTGCGCCAGCTGATCCGCGTGCGCAGCGTCGACGACCCCGAGGCGCTGATGCTGTCGCCGAGCGAGTCGTTCTTTGTCCGCGAAAACCTCAAGCTGCGCCTGCTCAATGCGCGCCTGGCCCTGTTGTCGCGTAACGAAGCCACGTTCCGCGACGACCTGACCACGGCCCAGACCATGCTGGCCAAGTACTTCGACACGCGCGCCCGCACGACGCAATCGGCCCAGGCGGCATTGCGCCAGGTGCAGGCCAATGACCTGACGATCGAATTGCCGACGCTGGCCGAGAGTCTGGGCGCGGTGCGCAACTACAAAGCGAAGCAATAACCATGCGCTTACTCATCTGGCTGGTTACGCTGATGGCCGCAGCCATCGGCATCGCGGTGACGGCGCGCTTCAATCCGGGCAATGTGGTGCTGTTCTATCCACCGCACCGGATCGACATGTCGCTCAACCTGTTCGTCGTCGTGCTGATGCTGCTGTTCGCCACGCTGTACGTGCTGGTGCGCACCTTCTACGCGACGGCGCGCATGCCGCAGCGGGTGGCGGCATACCGCCAGCGCCGCCGCGAGCGCGATGGCAACAAGGGCTTGCGCGACGCGCTCAAGGCGCTGTTCGAAGGTCGCTTCGGCCACGCCGAAAAAGCGGCGATGCGCGCTGCCGACCTGCCCGAGAACACGGGCCTGGCAGCGCTGATCGGCGCGCGCGCAGCGCACCGCATGCGCGAGCCGGCACGGCGCGACGCCTGGCTGGCCGGCATCTCGCATGACACCACGCTCAAGACGGCGCGCCTGATGACGCTGACCGAACTGCTGGTCGACGATCACCGCCCCGAGGCGGCGCTCGAAGCGGTGGCCGAACTCAATGCCAGCGGCCAGCGCCACATCCACGCGCTGCAGTGGGCAATGAAGGCCAACCAGCAGGCGCGCAACTGGCCCGAGGTGCTGCGCCTGGTGCGCATCCTCGACAAGCGCAACGCACTGCATCCGGCGCTGGCGCGGCGCCTTCGCGAAATGGCCTACGAAGCGCTGCTGGGCGGGGAAGACCACGACGCCGAATCCATCCGCTGGACCTGGGCCACGGTGCCCCCGCAAGACCGCACGGTGCCGTACGTCGCGGCGCGCGCCGCCGGCGCCTTCAATGCGCGCGGCCTGCACGACGAAGCGCGCGCGATTGCCGAAGAGTCGCTCAAGGCCAACTGGGACGAGCGCGTCGTGCGCGCCTACCGCGACGCGGCCAGCCCGGCCGGCTCGCCATCGCTGCTGGCCCAGATCGAAGCGTGCGAAACGTGGCGCCGTGAACGGCCGCAGGACGCCGAACTGGCGCTCACACTTGGCACGCTGTGCCTGAAACAGAAGCTGTGGGGCAAGGCTCAGCGCTATCTTGAGCAAGCCTTGTCGGACGCGACCGAAGCGGCGATGGTGCGCGAAGCGCATCTGAAACTGGCCCAGATGCATGAAGCACTGGGGCAGGACGAGCTGGCCGCCAAGCATTACCGGCAGTGCGCACTGGCGACTGTGTTGTAACGCGTGCCTTTCGCTATAATGGCGGACTAATTTTGACTCTTTAGCAACCAAGGATCCCATCATGAGCCTGAACAACGTCCCAGCCGGCAAAGACGTGCCGAACGACTTCAACGTCATCATTGAAATCCCGATGAACTCCGATCCGGTCAAGTATGAAGTCGACAAGGACACGGGCGCGATCTTCGTCGATCGTTTCATGGGTACGGCCATGCACTACCCGTGCAACTACGGCTACGTGCCGCAAACCATCGCCGACGACGGCGACCCATGCGACGTGCTGGTCATCACCCCGTTCCCGCTGCCACCAGGCGTCGTGGTCCGTTGCCGCGCGCTGGGCGTGCTGAAGATGACCGATGACGGCGGCGGCGACGCCAAGGTCATCGCAGTGCCGATCGAAAAAGTGCTGCCGATGTACAAGAAAATCCAGTCGCTGGACGACGTGGAAGAGCTGCGCCTGAAGCAGATCCAGCACTTCTTCGAGCACTACAAGGATCTGGAAGCCGGCAAATGGGTCAAGATCGAAGGCTGGGCGGGTATCGATGAAGCCAAAGCCGAGATCGTTGCCGGCGTGGCAGCGTACAACAAGGGCGCCCAGGCATAAGCCAGCGCGCAGGCAGTAGTTGAAAGCCGGCGGCCCGTGAGGGTTGCCGGCTTTTTTACGTCAGTGGCGCTCGTGACGGCGCAGCAGGCCGAGCACGCCCAGGCCCTCGGCCAGCAACAGCCGGCTGGTGGGTTCCGGCAGGCGCGTGACCACGCGCACCGCGTCGAGCCCGACATGGCTCAATCTTGCGGCGTCGCCGAGGTAGCGAAACGCGAAGCGGCCTGCGCCGTCCACCGTCAGGTCGAGGTGCCATGGCTGCCATTGTGCGGGGAAGTCGGCGGCGCCGCCGATGCTGGCCAGCAGCGTGTCGAAGGACGCTGCGGCGGTCCCGCTGTCGCGGCCGAAGCGCACTTCGAGAAGGTCGTCGAAGCCGTCGACCCGTTCGCGGCTGATGACGAACGACAATGTCGTCAAGCCGCTGAGCGTCAGCGTGGGCGTGATCAGCCAGTTGTCGACGCGGCCAATGCCGTGGGCGGCGCTGAGGCAGCTCGCGGCGGCGTACGCGTCCGGCACGCCGGCCTGGGCGGGAAAGATGTCGGGATTGCCCTGGCACCACGGCGCACCGGGCTGGATGCTGCGGTTGACGCGGGCCCAGCCGGGCGAGTCGGCCAGGTTGCCGAAATCTTCGCTGAGTACCTCGGTTCCGGCTGCCTGGGTGGGGTGAGGGGCACAGGCGGCCGGGCTCTCTGGTGTGGCGAGCATGTAATTGAGTCGCTGCATGATAAGCCGTCGCGTCGTGGATCGAGGCTTCATCATAGAAACGGCGCGCGCTGCGGTATTGCGGTGCGTTGGGGCTGTCGGGTCACGTGCCCGGCGCCACGCAAAAGGGGAAGGGGAACCAAAAAAAGTCGCCGAGGTCGTAGGGTGGACGGGTTTCCCGTCCACGCGTTCAACCCGACGTCGCATACGACGGATGTTTGAGAATTGAATGTTCTTAGCGCAGAGAGCGCGCCGCCAGCCACGCCCGCAGCCGCAGCTTGCCAACGATCCCAACCGGGAACCAGTAAATCGACAGGATGAACAGCAGCCCCAGCCACAGCATCCAGCGATCCGGGTGCAGGGCGGCGGCCAGTACCGGTACGCCGTCCAGCGCGGCAGCGCCGTGCGCCATCCAGTCTTTCAGATAGTTCTGGGCCAGGATGAACAGCGTCGCGCCCACGACCGCCCCATACATTGTGCCCATGCCGCCGATCACGACGATCAGCAAAATATCGGTCATGACCTCGAAGCCGAGCGACGTTTTCGGGCCGACGTAGCGCAGCCACAGCGCCATCAGGGCGCCGGCCAGGCTTGCCGTCAGCGCCGCCAGGACATTGGCCCAGATCCGGTACACCATCGTGCGGTAGCCAAGGGCTTCGGCGCGAAACGCGTTTTCGCGGATCGCCTGCAGCACCCGCCCGAACGGCGAATTGACCAGCCGCAGCAGGAACAGAAACAGCAGCAGGCAGCCGAAGAACACGACGTAATAGGTCAGCAGCCGGCCATCGAGATAGCGGCCGAATACCTCGTGCTCGACCAGCCGATAGGCAGGAGAAAGCACGTGCGGCACGCTGAACGTGACGCCATCCTCGCCGCCGGTGAAATCGGACAGTTGCGAGGCCAGCACGGCAAACGACGAGGCCACGGCAAGCGTGATCATCGCGTAGAAGATGGCTTGCACACGCAGCGCGAACAGCCCCACCACCAGCGCCAGGGCCAGCGCAAGCAGCAGCGCCAGGCCGAGCCCCGTCATGGCGACGCCCCAGGTGGGGTCATCGACGCGCGCCAGCGCCAGCCCGACGCCATACGCGCCGATTCCATAGAACATCGTGTGGGCGAACGACACGATGCCCGTATAACCCAGCAGCAGGTCGTAGGAAGCCACCAGCACGATATAGACGCAGATCGTGGCCGCCGTATTGAGCGGCCGTGCACCGGAGGTCAGGAACGGCGCCAGCGCGAGCCCGAGCACGATCACGACCAGCAGCGCCGTCAGGCTGCGGCTGCGTGGCAGATCGCCCGATAACAGTTGCCGCAGCATGGTCAGCCCAGCCCCGTTGGATACAGCCCGGCAGGCCGCCACAGCAGGACCGAGATCATCAGGACGATGCCCGACACCAGCGCGATCCCGGGCGCCAGGAAGCCGGTGTAGTTGGCCACCAGGGCGATCAGCAGCGCGCCGATGAAGCAGCCACCGACCGACCCCAGGCCGCCGATGATGATGACGATGAACAGCATCACCATGATCTCGCCGCCCATCGCCGCCGTCAGCGTTTCCTTGTACAGGCCCCACATCACGCCGCCCAGGCCGGCCAGACCCGCGCCGGCCGCGAACACCAGCACGAACAGGCGCCGGATGCGGTAGCCGAGCGCTTCGACCATCTCGCCATGTTCAACGCCGGCGCGCACCAGCAGGCCGACCTTCGTGCGGTTCAGGATCAGGTACATCGCGGCAAACACCACCAGGCCGACCGCAACCGCCACTAGGCGGTACTTGTCGATGGCCGCGTCGCCCAGCAGCAACGCGCCGCGCAGGGCCGTGGGCAGCGGCACGGCGATCGTCGCGGCGCCCCAGACAACGTGGATCAGCTGCTCGGCCACGATCATGCCGCCCATCGTCACCAGGATCTGCTTGAGATGCCTTCCATAGACGGGCTGGATGAGCAGCCGCTCGAAGGCCCAGCCCAGCAGCGCCGTGACGAGCATGGCGACGACAATCGCCAGCGCCAGCACGGCCAGATTGACGGGCAGGGAATCCATCTCGAGCCAGCTGCGCAGCGGCAGCAGCACGAGCGTGGCGGAAAACGCGCCGACCGCGATGAACGCGCCGTGGCCAAAATTGATCACGTTCATCAGCCCGAATACGAGGGTCAGGCCACTGGCCATGATGAAGATCATCATGCCCATCGCGAGGCCCGCGACGGTGAGGGTGACCCAGGTCGACCAGCTGCCCACCAGCGGCAGCATGGCCAGGATCAGCGCCGGCACCAGCAGCAGTGGCGCAATGTCGCGGCGGGTGGCCGGCAGCTGGGCGTCGGTCGACGGGACAGCGGGAGCGAGGGACATGGGCGTTCCTAGGGTTGGATGTCGAGGGACAGGCCGAGCAGGCGCTGTTGCAGCGCGGCGTCGCCCGCCAGCACGGCCATCGGGCCGGCATGCACCACGCGGCCGCCATCCATCACACTGGCCGTGTCGCCCAGCGCGCGCACGACGTGCACGCTCTGCTCGACCAGCAGGATCGTCGCGCCTTGCGCTTTCAGCTCGCGAAACGCCGCCATCAGGCTGTGCACGATGGCGGGCGCCAGGCCCTTGGTCGGCTCATCGACCAGCAGCAGCTTGCGCGGTTCGACGATGGCGCGCGCAATGGCCACCATCTGTTTCTGGCCACCGGACAGGTTGCCGGCCGGGCGGTGCCAGAACGTGCGCAGCGCCGGGAAGAAGCCGCAGAGCCAGTCGACGCGCGCGGTGTCGAGCGGGCCGTCGCGCGCGGCCAGCACCAGGTTCTCGCGCACCGTCAGGTCGGAAAACACGGCCATGTTTTCGGGCACGTACGCAATGCCGGCGCGCGCGATGTCCGATGTGGCCAGCCGGGTGATGTCGCTGCCATCGAAGTGGATGCTGCCGCTGCTGGCGCGCCACAGACCCATGATCGTACGTAGCGTCGTCGTCTTGCCGGCCCCATTGCGCCCCAGCAGGACGGCCAGTTCGCCGCGCGCCACCTGCAGGTCGACACCGTGCAGGATGTGGTACTGACCGATGTGCGTGTGCACGCCGGCTAGGCGCAGCAGCGGCTGGCGCGTCGCCGGATCAGGCGCGAGCATGTTCGGTGTCGGACGTTCCAAGATAAGCCTCCTGAACGATGGCGGATGCCATGACCTCAAACGGTTCGCCATCGGCCACCAGCGCGCCGTTGTGCAGCACGACGATGCGGTCGGCCAGCTGGCGCACGACGTCCATCTTGTGCTCGACCAGCAGCACGGTGCGGGCAGCGTCGGCCTTGACTTCGCGGATCAGGTCGAGCACGACCGGCACGTCGTCGGCGCTCATGCCCGCAGTGGGTTCGTCAAACATCATCACGGACGGCTGCAGCGCCAGCAGGATCGCGACTTCGAGCTTGCGCTGGTCGCCGTGCGACAGCGCGCCCACCAGCATGTCGCGCCGCGCCGCCAGCGCCACGCGCTCGAGGTAATAGTCGGCGCGTTCGATAAGATCCCGGTGGCTTGACCAGACCGACAGGAAGTCCAGGCCAATGCCGGCGCGGCTCTGGACCGCCAGGCGCACGTTCTCGATCACTGACAGCAACGGGAACAGGTTGGTGAGCTGGAAGGCGCGGCCGATGCCAAGACGCGTGCGGCGCGCAGCGCCCAGACGCGTAATGTCGCGGCCATGCAGGTGCACGCTGCCGGCGCTGGCGCGCAACTGGCCCGAGATCAGGTTGAACCACGTGGTCTTGCCGGCGCCGTTGGGCCCGACGATGACGGTGAGCGTGCCCGGATAAAAGTCGGCCGTGACGGCGTTGACGGCAACGTGCCCGCCGAAGCGGATCGTCAGCCCGCGCGTGGACAGGGACGGCGCAGCGCGTGCGCTGGCGGCAGCCATGTCAGCCATGTCAGCGTTTGTTCCGCACCGGCAGCGGCATCTCGTCGGCCGGGATGTCGCGCACCAGTTCGAGCAGATCCCAGTCGTTCTTCTGGTCCTTCTTGATGCGGAAGTGGTACATCGGCTGGATCGCCTGGTGGTCGTCCTTGCGAAAGACCATGGCGCCTTTTGGCGTCCCGAAGCGCATGCCTTCCATCGCGGCGACCATCTTGTCGCCATCGCCGTCCGGCACCTTGCTCAGCGCCGCCACGACCGCGCTGGCGGCGGCCATGCCACCGGCCGTGAACATGTCGGGCGGGGTCTTGTAGCGCTTCATGTGCTGCGCCACCAGCCAGTCGTTCATCGGATTTCTCGGAAAACCGTAGTAGTAATAGATCGTGCCCTCGGTGCCGGCATGGGCCTTCCAGGTCTGCATCACGGGCAGGATATTGCCGCCCGGGGCCAGCGCGATGCCGTAGCGTTCGGGTTTCATGGCGGCGATCTTGTTCATCGGACTCGGGCCGGCCCAGACGATGGCCAGCACGCGCGGCTGCGGCTTGTCTTTCAGGGCATCGAACAGGCGCTGCGCCGATGCGGTGAAGTCGGTCGTCGCGAGCGGCGCGTATTCTTCGTGGACGACGCTGGCCTTGCTGCCGGTGGCGATCAACGCTTCCTTGCCGGCCTTGATCGCATCGCGCCCGAACGCATAATCCTGGGTCAGCAAGCCCACGCTGCCGCTTTTGAGCGTGCTGGCGGCGGCCAGCGCATCCTGCATCGAACTGCGCGCCGTGCGAAAGATGTACTTGTTCCACTTGTCGCCCGTGATCGCATCGGCCACGGCCGGTTCGATGATCAAGACCTTTTTGTATTCCTTCGCCACTGGCAGCATGGCCAGCGCCGAGGCGGACGAGGTGGTGCCGACCGCAATGTCGACGCGGTCGTCGCCATACGCTTCGGCCAGCAGCGTACGCCCCAGATCGGGTTTGCTCTGGTCGTCCTTGACGATGACCTTGATGGCGCGGCCATTGATGGTCATCCTGCCCCTGGTCAGGTACTCGAGGCCCAGCATGAAGCCGCTCTCGGTCTCGCGCGCATAGGTTTCCAGTGCGCCCGTCTTGCCGGCGATGAGGGCAACTTTAAAGTCCTTGCCCTGTGCTTTTGCATGGGGCGCGGCGCCCATTGCGAAAGCAGCCAGCAGGGGCAGGGCGAAGGATCTGATCGAATGGTGCATGCGGTCTCCTCGTGATGTTTTGTCAGGCGTGGCCGCGGTTCAGAAGCGCAGTTCAAGCGTTGCCGACACCGTGCGTGGATTGCCGTAGAAGGCGGTCAGCGTGCCTTCGTTGCCCAGCGTCGGGAACAGGTAGCCGGCCGTTTTATAGTGTTCGTCGCCCAGGTTCTTGCCATGCAGGCCGGCGCGTACCTTGCCATCCGCGCGGGTCCAGACGATGCTCGCGTCCCAGATCCTGTACGAGTCCTGGTCGAGGATCGATGCGGTTTCGAACTGGCTGGTGGCGCCCTTGTATGCATAGCTGCCGATCAGCGAGACGCGTCCGTTGTGGCCCATGACCGGAAGCGGGATGTCGTAATTGGCGCGCAAGTTGGCCGAATTCTTCGGCGTGTTCTGGAACGTGCGCTGGCCGGCCACATTGACATTGGCCACGATGTATTCCCGGTAGCTGGCGTCGATGTAGCTGTACATCCCGGCCACCATGAAGTTGGGCGTGATATTGGCGACCGCCTCGAGTTCGACGCCCTTGATGCGTGCCTTGCCGGCATTGGTTGTCACGCCGGCGAAGCTGTCGTCGCGCCCGTCGCCGTTGGTGTCGATGGCGATCGAGCCCGGGATCTGCACGTCCTGATAATCGCTGTGGAACACGGCCAGGTTGGTCGTGATGCGCCCGCCATTGAAGGCCGACTTGAGACCAAGTTCAGTTGTCTCGATCGTTTCCGGCGCATAGCCGGCGCGCGCGGTGGCAATCGGGAGCCGCGTGCCGACCACGTTCAGGCGCGGATCGAACCCGCCACCCTTGAAGCCTTCGGAGTACGACGCGTACAGGTTGTGGGCATCGTTCATCTTCCAGCTCAGTGCCACGCGCGGCGTGAATTTCTTGTCCTTGCGCTCGAGCAGGCCGCCGCGCAAATCGGTATCGGTGCGAAACAGGATGGCGTTCGGATTGCCCATCCGGGGCGAGCCGGCCAGGCCAAAATAAATCTGGCGCAGCACGTCGGCTTCGCGCTGGTCGACCGTGTAGCGTCCGCCCAGCGACAGGCTCAGGCCCTCGGCGAGCGTGTAGCTGCCGTCAAAGTAGGCGGCCCAGGCCTTCGTATCGATGTCGCCCAGCGTGAAGGTCGACGTGGGCACCGCCCCGGCCAGGATGGTGTCGAACTGGTTGAAGGCGTTGGCGTCCATGTAGTACACGCCGGCCACGCCCTGCAGGCGCGCGCCGCTGTAGGTCGCCTGCAGCTCCTGGCTGAACTGGCGGTTGGTGTACAGCGCCGGCACTTCCATGTCCACGACGGGCAGGGCGTCGAAGTCGATCGGCGCCCATGACTTGTCGCGGCGCGCGGCCGTGATCGATTTCAGGCGCCACGCACTGTCGACGGTGTACTCGACCGTGACCGAGCCGCCGTACGAGCGCACTTCTTGGTCGCGGCCCAGCACTTTCGTGAGATTGCCGCGCGTGTCGAACACGTCGTTCAGGATGGGCGCGCCGCTCGTGCGTCCGACGAGCAGGCGATGGCCGTTCTTGGGGTTGGCATCGTCCTGCGTGAAGTCGCCGGCAAGGCGGACGAACAGGTCCTGGTTCGGCACGAGTTCAATTGAGACCCGGCCGGCGGTGACGTCCTTGTCGTAGTTCCCCTTGCCGGTGGTCAGGTTGTCGCCAAAGCCGTCGCGCGTAAAGCGCGCGAACGTACCGCCGATGCGCGCCGTGTCGGTCAGCGGCGCGCTGGCCGTGAGCACGCCGTCTCGCTGTCCGTAGTCGCCAAGCGTGGCGCGCACGCGCACGTCGCGCTGGGGGCCAAGCTTGCGGGTGACGTACTTGAGCGCGCCGCCGATCGTGTTGCGGCCGTACAGCGTGCCCTGCGGGCCGCGCAGCACCTCGATGCGCTCGACGTCATAGATGTCGGCCACGGCGGCCTGCGGCCGGGCCAAATAAATGTCGTCGACATAGATGCCCACGCCCGACTCGAAACCGGCCAGCGGATCGGCCTGACCGACGCCGCGGATGAACGCCGTGAGCGTGCTGTTGGTGGCGCGCGATGCCTTGAGCGTCGTGTTGGGCAGCGACAGCGCAAGGGCAGTCACGTCGGGGAGCGCCTGCTTGGAGAGCTGGTCGGCCGAAAATGCGGTGACCGACACCGGCACATCCTGCAGCGATTCTTCGCGCCGGCGCGCGGTGACCACCACCCGCGAGATATTGTCGTCGGTAGTCGCCGCAGCCGGGGCGGCCGTCGCTTCCTGGGCATGGACGGCGCCGATGGCGCCGCTGCACGCGGCCAGCAGGGCGCACGTGGACGGATGCAGCAGCTTCATCTTTCTGATCGGACGCATGGATGTCTCCTTATTGTTCGTCGCCACGGTGGATGTGTCGCTCAAAGGGGGAATGTGCCCGAGCGCACCATGCGTCACCTTGCGCACCAACAAGCGCTCCCATGAATACGCAGTTCGAATGGCGGCGTTGCAACAGATGGTCGAACCCATGCGCGTTGCATCACCAAGCTGTGCCGGTGCCTGGCGATTGACGACTCACGCGGGCGGTTGATGTATCCTCGTCATGTATCCATTTCACGAGGGCCCCCATGCGCAGCCAGATCAGCGACGACATCACCTTCCGCAAACTCGAGATCCTGCTGGCGTACATGGAAGGCGGCAACCTGAACGCCGCCGCGCGCATGCTCGACATCAGCGCCGTCAGCGTGCATCGCGCGCTGCATTCGCTGGAAGATGGAATGAGTTGTCAGCTGTTCAGTCTGCAGGGCCGCAACCTGATTCCCAACGATGCCGCGCAGGTGCTGGCGGACGTGAGCCGCGACGTGGTGCGGCTGATGGCGGACGGCATTGCAGCGACGCGCTCGGCCGCCGGTTATTCAGCCGATCACTTGAAAATCGGCTCGCTGTATTCGCTGACGACCGGCACCATCCCCGATGTCATCATCGGCATCAAGCTGCGCAAGCAGGAACTGGAAACCGAACTGGTGCTGGGCTCGAATGCCGATCTGCTGCACAAACTCAAGCAGAATGCGATCGATGCGGCGCTGATGGCGGTGCCCGAACCCGATCCGGATATCGAATCGATCGCGCTGTTCGAGGACGAGGTGTTCTTTGCGGCGCCGGCCGGCTCGCCCTATG
The DNA here is from genome assembly GCA_014841595.1 of Oxalobacteraceae sp. CFBP 8761. Classification (NCBI taxonomy): domain Bacteria; kingdom Pseudomonadati; phylum Pseudomonadota; class Betaproteobacteria; order Burkholderiales; family Oxalobacteraceae; species Oxalobacteraceae sp. CFBP 8761. Next base: position 1,107,527 of record JACYUE010000002.1, read on the forward strand.
CGGGGATGGCCGAAGTCGATCTGCGCGCCTGTGCAGACGAGAAATTCGTCTGCCTGAAGGATGGTTTCGTGACCTTCAGCGGGTTCCAGGAAGCATTCCGCATCGCCGGATATGCACCGACGATCGTCACGCGCGTGGGCGATATTTTCTCACTGATGAACCTGGTGGGGGCGGGGATCGGCTACACGCTGCTGCCGGGCCGCGTGCGCCATGCGTTCGGCGACAAGGTCCAGCTGATTCCGCTCAAGAGCGATTACCTGATGCGCCAGACGATCGGCCTGAGCTTCCTGCGGGTGCGTGAGCGGGATCCGAACCTGCTGGCGCTGGCGGCGGTGTGCCGGATGCTGAAGCACCGCACGCCGGCGGGCTGACCAGGTTGGCGCCGATGCCAGTGCGGATCAGCGCCCGGCCAGCTTTACGGGCGCTTGAGCTGGTTGATGACGCTGGCGACCTTGGTGGTGATCATGTCGACCGCCGGATTGTTCGCACCGTGCGGGATGATGACGTCGGCATTGCGCTTGGTCGGCTCGATGAACTGCTTGTGCATCGGGCGCACGGTGTCCAGGTACTGGCTGATGACGCTTTCCACCGAGCGGCCGCGCTCCGTGATGTCGCGCTGCATGCGGCGGATGAAGCGGATGTCGGATGCGGTGTCGACGAAGATCTTCAGCGACATCATGTCGCACAGGGCCGGGTCATACAGGGCAAACAGGCCTTCGATGACGATGACCGGGGCCGGTTTGACCCGGATGGTGCGGTCGGAGCGGTTGTGCAGCGTGAAGTCGTACTCGGGCATGTCGATCGACTCGCCCCGGCGCAGTGCCTGGACGTGCTGCACCAGCAGCGACCACTCGAACGCCTGCGGATGATCGTAATTCTGCTGGGTGCGTACTTCGGGGCTGAGATGCGTCTGGTCGCAGTAATAATCATCCTGCATCACGACCGAGACCATCTCGGTGCCGAACGTGGACAGCACTTGCCTGGACACCGTGGACTTGCCACTGCCGCTACCGCCCGCGACGCCAATAATAAACGGTTGAAAAGGAAAACTGAGCATGCCGAATGATACCGGAATCCGGACCTGACCGACAGGCCCCGAGGCCCCTGGCGCCGCCGTTACTTCAGGCTGCGCAGCGCGGCTTCCAGCGCCGGATAGGCGAACTCGAACCCTTCACGGGCGAACCGCAGCGGCACCACGCGCTGGCCTTCGAGCAGCAAATCAGCCTGCTCGCCCAGCGCCAGGCGCATCGGCCAGCCGGGCGTCGGGATCACGCATGGACGTTTCCAGACGCGCGCGGCTGCCTGGCTGAATTCCAGTTGCGACACGGCGATTGGCGCGGTGAAATTGGTTGCACCGAACGTCGGCGCAGACGCATCGCTGAGCGCCTGCTTCCAGCGATGTGCGATGCCCCCGACCAGATCGTCGATGTGAATCCATGACAGCCACTGGCGGCCGCTGCCCAGCCGGCCGCCGATGCCCAGCCGGATCGGCAGCAGCATCATCGGCAGCGCGCCTTGCTCGCCCAGCACCAGGCCGAAGCGCATGCACTCGACCTGCACGCCATGGCGCACGGCGCCGGCGGCAGCGGCTTCCCACTCGCGGCACAGGTCCGACATGAACATCGGCTGCGGCGGCGCTGCTTCGTCGAGCTTGGCGTCGTCGCCAATGCGCTGGATGCCGTAGTAGCCGATCGCCGATGCCGACAGCAGCAGCCGCGGCTTGTGACTGGCGCGGCCAATCCAGTCGACCACTTTCTCCGTCAATGCGACGCGGCTCTGGCGCAGCGCGGCCTTGCGCGCGTCGGTCCAGCGCTGGCCGAGGATCCGGGCGCCGGCCAGGTTGACGACGATGTCGACCTGGTGGTCAAGTGGCAGATCATCCATCGCGGCGATGGCGCGCACCCGGCCACCGAACAGCGTGGCAGCGCGCGCCACGTCGCGGGTCAGCGCGATCACGTCGTGACCGTCTTTCAGCAGCGCGCGCACCAGGTGCTGGCCGACGAAGCCCGTGGCGCCGGTGACCAGCACGCAGCGGGCGACCGTGTCGAACACGCTCGGTGCCTTGTTGGATGTCGGTGTCGCACTCGTTGTCAACTTGTTCTCCGGTTCAGTGTTCTCAATTCTGCCAAGACAGGAATGTAACACTTCCGCTGACAGTAAACGTTAGTACCCCAGCGTAATTGATCTCGAAAGCGATCGGGTTTACCTTGGCCGCACAACCTGCATAACAAAAGAGCATGGCCGGCCCCGCAAAGCTCCCGAGACCACGGTCCGAGGAGGCGATGGCGACAGGCCATGCATTGGAGACGTATCACCAGCGACGCGCCGGGTGGAACCGGCCTTCGCACCTCGTAGGAGCCACCCTGTGTCCTCTCATGTCATTGCAATCTGCGTTCTGGCGCTCATGTTCATCGTCGCCACCGCCATGCCCATCAATATGGGCGTCATCGCGTTTGTCGGCGCATTCCTGGTCGGCACCATCGTCTTCAGCATGGAGACCAAGGCCATCATGGCCGGCTACCCGGCCGAGCTGTTCCTGACCCTGGTCGGCATCACCTTCCTGTTCGCGCAGGCCCAGAACAATGGCACGATCGACTGGCTCGTCAGACTGGCCGTGCGCGCCGTCGGTGGGCGCATCGCCGCTATTCCGTGGGTCATGTTCGCGGTCACCGCGCTCCTGACCTCGGTTGGCGCCGTCAGTCCGGCCGCAGTGGCGATCATCGCCCCGATTGCGCTGGGCTTCGCTGCCAAGTACAAGATCAATCCCCTGATGATGGGCCTGCTGGTCATCCACGGCGCGCAGGGCGGCGGCTTCTCGCCGATCAGCATCTATGGCGGCATTACCAACAAGGTCGTCATGGAAGCCGGCTTGCCGATTTCACCGCTGACCACTGCCTTCACCAGCCTGGGCGTGAATCTGGCCGTGTCGATCATTCTGTTCTTCGTGTTCGGCGGCGCCAAGCTGATGCGCCAGGAAATGCCGAAGTCCGGCGCTGGCGTGCGTCCGATGACGCCGTTCACGCCACCGGTGGCGGTCGCAGCGCAGGGTCCGCAGATCTATGGCGATGCCGAGAATGAAACCGGCAGCGAAGAGCGCCTCACCGCGCAGCGTTCGACTGCCGCTGTCGGCGCCGTCGGCAACGGCGGCCCCGGTTCGGGCCTGGGCACCGGCGACATCGACCTGCATGCCGGGCCGACCTTCCACCAGATGTTCACCGTCGTCGGCCTGATCGCGCTGGCCGTGCTCACGCTGCTGTACAAGCTCGATATCGGCTTCGTTGCCCTCACCATCGGCCTGTTGATTTCAATTCTGTCGCCGCAAGTGCAAAAGCGCGCGATCGGCCAGGTGTCGTGGCCCGAGATCATGCTGATCGTCGGCGTGAGCACGTATGTCGGTGTTCTGCAGAAGATGGGCACCATCACCTGGGTCGGCGACAGCGTCGCCAGCCTGACCTCGCCGCTGATGGTGGCCTTGCTGCTGCTGTTTGTCGGCGCCATCGTCTCGGCCTTTGCCTCGTCGACTGCGGTGCTGGGTTCGCTCATTCCGCTGGCCGTGCCGTTCCTGGCGTCCGGCACCGGTGTCGACGCCATCGGCTTCATCGCTGCCATGGCTGTCGCCTCGACCATCGTCGACGTCAGCCCGTTCTCGACCAATGGCGCACTCGTGCTGGCCAGTGCCCAGGGCATCGACCGCGACGTATTCCTGCGCCAGCTGATGATCTATGGCGGTATCGTGACGCTGGTGGCACCGATCGTCGTGTGGCTGCTGTTCGTGGTGTTGTAAGGCCACGCAAATTTTAGGAACTATCATGAATCATGCTGAAGGCCGCTGGACCGGCCAGCAACGTAACCGCAGCGAGCGCCTGGCCCGCGCCGGCGCCGCCCTCGGCGGTGCGCTCGACGGCAAGGTCGTCCAGGCCTCGCACATCGTCGAGCTGCTGCACGCGGTGCTCGAACCGGGCGACCGCGTCTGCCTCGAAGGCAACAACCAGAAGCAGGCCGACTTTCTCGGCAAGGCCCTGACGCGCGTCGATACGGCGCGCGTGCATGACCTGCACATGCTGCTGTCGGTGCTGTCGCTGCCGGAACACCTGGACGTGTTCGAGAAGGGGATCGCGTCGAAACTCGATTTCTCGTTCTCGGGGCCGCAGGCCGGCCGCCTGGCCAAGCTGGCGCAGTCGGGCAAGCTCAATATCGGTGCGATCCACACCTACCTCGAGCTGTTCGCCCGCTACTTCATCGACCTGACGCCGCGCGTGGCGCTGGTGGCCGCCGAAATGGCCGACCGCGAAGGCAATCTGTACACCGGCCCGAATACCGAAGACACGCCGGCGATTGCCGAAGCGACGGCCTTCAAGAGCGGCATCGTGATCGCGCAGGTGAACCAGATCGTCGACAAGCTGCCCCGCATCGACATTCCCGGCGACTGGGTCGGCTACGTCGTGCAGTCGCCCACGCCGTACTACATCGAGCCGTTGTTCACGCGTGATCCGGCCCTGATCTCGGAGATCCAGGTGTTGATGGCGATGATGGCCATCAAGGGCATCTATGCCGAGTACGAGATCGAGCGCCTGAACCACGGCATCGGTTTCGACACCGCCGCCATCGAGCTGCTGCTGCCAACCTACGCCGCGAGCCTGGGCCTGAAAGGCAAGATTGCCCGTCACTGGGCATTAAATCCACACCCGGCCCTGATCCCCGCGATCGAAGCGGGCTTCGTCGAATCGGTGCACTCGTTCGGCTCCGAGCTGGGCATGGAAAACTATATCCGCGCGCGCCCCGACGTGTTCTTCGTCGGGCCGGACGGCTCGATGCGCAGCAACCGCGCCTTCTGCCAGGCGGCCGGGCACTACGCGTGCGACCTGTTCATTGGCTCGACGCTGCAGATTGACTTGCAGGGCAATTCGTCGACCGCCACGCTGGGGCGCATCGCGGGCTTTGGCGGCGCACCGAACATGGGCGCCGATGCGCGTGGCCGGCGCCATCCGAGCAAGGCGTGGCTGAAAGCCGGCGAAGAGGCGCGCGCAGGCCGCAACATGATCCCGCGCGGACAGAAGCTGGTGGTGCAGATGGTCGAGACCTTCCGCGAGCACATGGCGCCCGCTTTCGTCGAGAAGCTCGACGCCTGGCAGCTGGCCGAGCAGGCCGGTATGGCGATTCCGCCGGTGATGATTTATGGTGACGACGTCAGCCACATCCTGACCGAGGAAGGCATCGCCAACCTGCTGCTGTGCCGCACGGACGAAGAGCGCGAACAGGCGATCCGCGGCGTGGCCGGCTACACGCCGGTGGGCATGGCGCGCGACAAGCGCATGGTCGAGAACCTGCGCGACCGGGGCATCATTCGCCGGCCGGAAGATCTCGGCATCGACAAACGCATGGCGACCCGCGACCTGCTGGCCGCCAAGAACATGAAGGGCCTGGTGCGCGCATCGGGCGGGTTGTACGACCCGCCGAAGCGCTTCAGGAACTGGTAAGGAACAACATCATGGAAACGCTGAACTATCGTTTCGAAGGCGGGCAGCGCCCATTGAGCGGCATGCCGCAACTGGTGGGCGTGGTCGGCTCGGGCAATCTCGAGATATTGATCGAACCGGCGCACCTGAAGGGCGCGTGCGAGATCGAAGTACGCACGGTGGCCGTCGGTTTCGGCGCCACCTGGCAGGCCGTCATGGCCGATTTTCACGCGCGCTGGAGTTTGGCCGATGCACGCGTGAGCGTCAACGACATGGGCGCCACGCCGGCGGTCGTCAGCCTGCGCCTGGATCAGGCGGTCGAGTCGATCGCCGCTCTTCCCGGAGGCGCGCCATGAGCAGCTACCAGGAACTCACGGCGCGCCAGCGCATTCCGGCCATGTTCGATGCCGGCAGTTTCGAAGAATTCCTGCCGCCATCCATGCGCATCGTCAGTCCGCACCTGGCGCAGCTCGATGCGGCGGTGTCGTTCGACGATGGCGTGGTGGTCGGGCGCGGCAAGCTCGGTGGCCAGGTGGTGTTCGGCGCGGCGCAGGAAGGCGGCTTCATGGGCGGCGCGGTGGGCGAAGTCCACGGCGCCAAGCTGGTGGGCATGCTGCAGCGCGCGATCGACGAGCGGGCGCATGCCGTGGTGCTGCTGCTCGAATCGGGCGGCGTGCGACTGCATGAAGCCAATGCGGGCCTGATCGCCGTGTCGGAAGTCATGCGCGCGATGCTCGACGTGCGCGCAGCCGGCATCCCCGTGATCGCGGTGGTCGGTGGCGCCAATGGCTGCTTCGGCGGCATGGGCATCGCGGCGCGCTGCGCCAATACCGTCATCATGTCCGAAGAAGGGCGCCTGGCGATGTCGGGCCCCGAAGTCATCGAGACCGCCAACGGCGTGGAAGAATTCGATTCGCGCGACCGCGCGCTGGTCTGGCGTACGACGGGCGGCAAGCACCGCTACCTGCTGGGCGACTGCCAGGTGCTGGTGGAAGACGACACCGAGGCGCTGCGCGCTGCGGCGCTCGGAGCCATCGCGGACATCCCGGCGGGTGGCGCACCGTTGACGCTCGACGGCCTGCTGGCCGAGCAGGCGATGCTCGAACGGCGCCTGCAAGACACGCAGGGCCTCACCGAACCGATGGATATCTGGAAGGGACTGGGCATGCCAGAGCCGGCGCGGGTGCCGATGCTGGAACCCGATGCTTTCCTCACACTGGCGGCGCAGCACCGCGCCACGCCCACGCTGGGAGAACGATGATGGATTGGCAGACGGTAGCAGCACAACTTTTCCCCGGCGGGCATACCATCACCGAAGCCGACAATTTTTTAAGTGGCAGCGCGCAGGTCGACGGCAAGCCGGTGGCCGTCATCGGCACCACCGACCACACGCCGATCGGCATCGAGATCGCGCTGGCCCAGGCGCAGGCGATCCTGCGTACGGTGCGCGAGCATCCGGGGCGCCCGATCCTGATCCTCGTTGACACGCAAGGCCAGCGCCTGCGCCATCGCGACGAGATGTTGGGCATCAACAGCTACATGGCCCATCTGGGCAAATGCGTCGACCTGGCGCGGCGCGAAGGTCACACCGTGATCGGCCTCGTGTACGACCAGGCGCTGTCGGGTGGGTTCATTACCAGTGGCCTGATTGCCAGCGCCTGTTACGCGCTGCCCGAGGCAACCATCCGCGTGATGGGTCTGCCGGCGATGGCGCGCATCACGAAGGTGCCCGAGGAACGCCTGACCGAACTGGCCAAGGACAATCCCGTGTTCGCACCAGGTCCGGAAAACTACCTGCGCATGGGTGGCCTGCACGGCATCTGGGATGGCGATCTGGCCGGTGAACTGGTGCGCGCGCTGGCCAATGCCAAGGTCGAGGATGGGCGCATGGCGCTGGGCCTGGCGCGGGGAGGGCGCCTGATGGCGCACCCGGTGGCGCAGGCGGTCAGGGTGGGCAGCGATGTTCGCCCGGCATGACCTGGTCTGGCTGACGAGCCGCGGCTGGCAGCGCGTGCGCTCGGGCGCGCCGCAGGCCGCGCTGTCTGCGCTGGACCGCTGGCGTGACGGCGGCTGGCCGGCCGTCGTGCGGCGCACCGAGGCGGGCATGCTGCCGGGCGAAGTGGCGATCGGTTTCCCGTTGCCGCCACGGCCTGAAGACGGCGGCAAACTCAAATTCGGCTGCGCGGTGGAGATGTCCGATATCGGCCGGCGCACGCGCGCCTTGCCGCTCGTTGGCGCGCTCGACGCCGTGCCGGCGCAGTGGCGCGAGGGCCTGGAAGTGCTCGAACGCCAGGCGGCCGATGCCGGCGTGAGCCTCTCGGTGTATGGCTCGGTGGCGCTGGCCGCGCTCACGGGCCAGTATTATCTGACGCCGCTGTCCGATATCGACGTGCTGCTGCAGCCGCAGACGCGGCGCCAGCTGATGATCGGGCTCGATCTGCTGTCGTGGCATGCGGGCATCCTGCCGCTCGATGGCGAAGTGGTGTTTCCCGATGGCCGCGCGGTCGCGTGGAAGGAATTGCGCGCGGCGTTTGCCGGTGCGCCGGGCACGCGCGTGCTGACGAAAGGGCTGGACCGCATTGCGCTGGTGCTGCCCGAAGCATTGATGGCCACGCTGGAGGAAGAACATGGATGATCTGAACCGCGTGCAGACAGTGCGTGCGCTTGGTTGGCCTGAGCCGAGCGACGCCGGCGCGCGCGCCTTTTGCCAGCGCACCGCGCGCGTGGCGGTGCGCAGCCTGTATGCGGAACTGGTGCTGTACCCAAAGCCGGGCCTGGTCTCGAAGATCGACAACGGCAGCCATACCGACATGACGGCCGCCACTTTTGTGCGCAGCCTGTTTGCACTGCGGCGCTACTTTGGCGATATCACCCGCGCCGGCATGCTGGATGCGCCGTTCCACGTCTTGAAGCAGCTGGGGATCGATGCCGAAGCACGGATGCTGCGCGCGACCGGCGGCATCAACACGCACCGTGGCGCGATCTTTTGCCTGGGCATGCTGTGCGCAGCCATCGGCCGCTGCCAGGCGCGTGGTGAAGCCTTGACCCAGGCGCGCATCGGCGAGCTGCTGCGCGCCTGCTGGGGCCAGGCGCTGGGTGTGCACAGCGTCATCAACGGCGAGCCGGTTTCGCACGGCGCCCGCGCCGTGCTGCGCTACGCAGCCAGCGGTGCGCGTGAAGAAGGCGCGCTTGGTTTTCCGTCGGTGTTCGACGTCGGCCTGCCGGCGCTGCGCCGTGCATTGGCAGCGGGGCGCGGCATGCGTGAAGCCCGCATCGACGCACTGTTCGCGCTGATGGCGCATATCAGCGACACCAATGTCTACCATCGCGGCGGCGTCGAAGGCGCCTTGACGGTGCGGCGCCAGGCGCGCGCCTTCATCGCGCGCGGTGCTACGGCTGCGCCGGACTGGGAAGCGCGTGCGCTGGCCAGCCACCGCACCTTCGTGGCAGCGCGCCTGTCGCCGGGCGGCGCGGCCGATCTGCTGGGCGCCGTGTGCCTCGTGCACGCGGTAACGACGCGCTGATGGCGGGGCGCCTGGCCATCCTGTGCCCGGGGCAGGGCGCGCAGCATCCGGCGATGTTCGACATGGCGCGCCTTGACCCCGCCGCCAGCCGGCTGCTCGAGGAATGGAGCGCCGATCCCGCACTGGGTGCGACGCTGCACGCCGGCCTTGGTGAAGAGCGCTTCACGAATCGCATCGCGCAACCGGCCATCGTCGCTGCCACGCTGGCCATGTGGCGCGCGTTGCAGGCCACGATCGCGACGCCGGCGCTGGTGGCCGGCTACAGCATCGGTGAGTTGTCGGCCTATGGCGTCGCCGGAGCGCTGGCACCGGAGGACGTGGTCAAGCTGGCCATCGAGCGGGCGCGCCTGATGGACGCTTGCGTGGTCGATGGCGCGGCGCAGGGCATGGTGGCGCTGTCCGGCATGCCGTCCGGGACGGTTGATGCGTTGCTGGCGGCCGCGGGGTTTTATCCGGCCATCGTGACTGGCGACGATGCGCTGGTGGCAGGCGGTCCGGCCGCGCAGCGTGACGCGTTGGCCAGCGCCGCGATTGCCGCCGGTGGCCACGCTACCGTGCTGCCGGTCGCGGTCGCATCGCATACGCCGTTGCTGGCAGGCGCAGTCGCACCGTTCGCTGCCTTGCTGGCTGATGCGCACTGGCGCGCGCCCGCGTTCCCGGTCCTGTCCGGCATCTCGGCGGAACCGGTATTCGACGCGCGCAAGGCGCTGGCAGAACTGCCGCGTCAGATTGCCGAGCCGATCCGCTGGCGCGAATGCATGGATGCGATCACTGAGGCCGGCGTCACCGTGGCGCTCGAATTGGGGCCGGGCGCCGCGCTGTCGAAAATGTTGCAGTCACGCAACCCGAACATCGCCTGCCGTTCAGTCACCGAATTCCGCACGCTTGACGGGATAGGCGCCTGGCTGCAGAGACAGCTCGACTGACATTCATAAAGCTGATGTCTGATATTGCAACTCAGAATTGGAAAAAACGCTGAGTCGCCTATATAACAGTGGTACACCAACTGAAATCATAGGCGTTGCCCATCTGGGCGATGCAATCGAAGGAGCTCTACGTGAAAAAGATTGTCCACGCACTGGTCGCCGCTGCCGGCAGCCGCGCCAAATATGCCCTGCGCAAGCGGGCAGAAGCCATCAAGCCAGCGAAGGTCGACTATCGCCTGAACGCCGGCGGCTGGAACTGAGAAGTACACACCGCCACCGCGTGGCGGTAGCAAAAGAAGGCTGGCGCCATTTGGCGAACCAGCCTTTTTTTTCGCGGAGGCCGCCCGCCGTCGTGTGTCAGGCCAGCTCGAACGTCGTGCTCATCGTCCCGACCAGTGCCACCATTTCGCTGGATTCCGCCAGCGCCAGCAGCAGGTCGCCCCGATCGACATACCCTTGCGCGAGCAGCCCGGTCCAATCCGCCAGTTCGGTCGCTGTGGCGTCGCGCTCGAGCGCCGTTCGGTACAGCTGCGCGATGAACGCCGGATCATCCAGCCGGTCGGTCGACTCGGCGGCATCGACAAAGCTGTCGGCGATATCAGCCAGCGTCATGCCTTCTTCCGAGCGGTCGATCCAGTAATTCAGGCCCGCCAGATCCGGTTTGCGGTCATACAGCGCGTCGTACATGCGGATGAGTACGGCAATGTCGGTGGCGCCAAACGCGATCTCGGTCGACGCAACATGCGTCAATTTTTCGTCCGAATCGACGAGCGCCAGCGCCAGGCCGGCGCGGCTGATATCGCCGCTGGCCAGGGTCGCCGTCCAGTAGGCCAGGCCATCGGCGTCGGTCGCGCGGCCCAGGATCTGATCGTACAGCCAGGTGACGTAAGCGCCATTTGCCTGCGGGACGTCGCCGGCCAGCTCGGACGACGCCAGGATCGATTGCGTCACATCCTCGAGCGAGGCGGCGCCGGCCAGCGTGCGCATCCAGTAATCGAGGCTGCCGGCATCGGGCGCGCGTTCCAGCAGCGTCTCGTACAACCGCGTGACGCTGCCGCGCACCGTGGTGTCAGCAACAGCTTCACCTAGAAGGAAGGCTTCGATGTTGTTTGCCTGATAGCTTATGTTCCGAAGATTGCCGGGGGTCAGGCTTAATACGGCATGACCGTCCATCGTGTCGTAAGCATAAAACGAATAATCGGCCCGGCTGTCACGTTTGAGCTGCAGCGTGTCATAGCCCTCGCCACCGTCGATCTGATAGAACGAGGCGTGTCCGATCGTGTCCTGGATGCTCTCGCCGATGATGATCCGGTCATTGCCGCCGCCGGTGCTGACCCGGTCCTGGCCACCGTCGAGAATAATGGTCTGGCTGGCGCCGTCGGCGATGATGTTGGCTCTGCCGATCACCTGATTGAAGGTGCCGCCCCCGGTGATGAGCGTGAGGTTGAAGCCCGAGAGGGCGATTTGCGGCGCGTCACCGAGGCCATTGGTGTCGATGAGCACCGCCGTATAAAATTGTCCGTCGCTGTTCGATACCTGCATGACCGAGCGTGTTGAGTTTTCGGCTGCCATTGTCGGCGTAACCGTCGACAGCAGAAATCCGCCCGAATCGGGCATGCCTTCCCACTGCGCGGCGATGACATCGGTCATCGTCGCCCGGCTGGCCGCCGGTACATGCGCGTCGATCTGCGGCTGCAACAGCGCCGGTCCGTTCTTGAGCGGCTGCTGGTACGTCAGTGCCGTCATCCGCATGCCGTACCCGGTTGGCAGACTGACCGTCAAAGCAGGCTCGCCGTCCTCAGTCGTTGTGACCGGAATATCGGCCAGCGCGTTGCCGTTCGCGTCCTGGCGCGTGGCCGTGATCATCGGCACGACCACGGTACGCGTGGGGTTGCCGAAGCTGTCGGCGCCGGCGGTGACGTTGACGTCGACGCCATCGATCACGATGGTGGATGAAGGGGTTGCCATACGCGGTCCTCGCAAGTGAACATTGATCAGGCACCAACTATAGGCGGTTTGCCCCGCGCACGGCTTTATTCAGGCCAGAATACCCGACACGCATATGCAGTCCCGGACAAGCTAGCCGGCGCGCTGCCGGAACGGACTGCGCTCGTTCAACTCGTCGAGATAATCGTCGATACCGCCCGCCTCACGTTGCAGGAAATTTTCCACGGCATTGGCAAACGACGGATGCGCCAGCCAGTGCGCCGACCAGGTCTTGGTTGGCAGGAAGCCGCGCGCCATCTTGTGTTCGCCCTGCGCGCCGCCCTCGAACGTGGCGATGCCCTGTTCGATGCAGAATTCCAGTGGCTGGTAATACGCAGCCTCGAAATGCAGGCACGGCACGTGTTCGAGCGCGCCCCAGTAGCGGCCGTACAGCGTGTCGGCATTGTGGATGACGAGCGATGCGGCGACCGCGCGGCCTTCCAGTTCGGCAATCACCAGGAGGATATTGTCCGGCATCGTCGCACCGATGCGCAGGAAAAAGTCCAGGTTCAGGTAGGGCGTCGAGTGGTGGTCTTTGTACGTGTTGCGGTAGCAGCGGTTGAACAGCACCCAGTCCTCGCGCGTGGCATCCGCCCCGCGCACGCGCCGCATCGTGACGCCGGCATCGACCACCTTGCGCCGCTCGGCGCGGATGTTCTTGCGCTTTTTTGGCTCGAGCGTGGCCAGAAACTCGTCGAAGCTCGCATAGCCCCGGTTCAGCCAGTGAAACTGCACGCCGCTGCGCAGCAGGAAGCCGGCCTCGCGCAGCGCCTGCGCTTCGTCCTCGGGCGGGAACAGGATGTGGGTCGACGAGACTTCGGTGGCCGACTGCGTGGCCGTCAGCACGTCGATCAGCGCGGCGCGCGCAGCGGCGTCGACCGCCAGCAGGCGGGAGCCGGCCACCGGCGTGAACGGGATCGCCGACAGCAGCTTCGGGTAATAGTCGAGGCCATTGCGCGCGTAGGCATCGGCCCAGGCCCAGTCGAACACGTACTCGCCATACGAGTGGCCCTTGACGTACAGGGGCAGGGCGGCCGCCAGCACGTCGGCGGCGTCGTACAGCAGCAGGAACTGCGGCTGCCAGCCGCTTTCGGGCGCCGCGCTGCCCGACGCGTGCAGCGCGTGCAGGAACGCGTACGAGAGAAACGGCGTTGGCGCCGCCTGGGCCTGGACCAGCGCATCCCATGGCGCCTGCCCGACTTCGGACAGGCTCGAGACGATATGCGTGCGATAATCTGTCATTGCTTTCAACATTGCTTCCAATCCTACGAAGTAAGTGGCGACGGGCAGCGATTCGCCGCGTCGGCACTGCGAGAGACCCATTCATGAACAGCCGATTCTTCAATCTCTATTCGCACCATTTTGCACGCGTTGCCGTCGCCATCCCGCGCATCCGTGTGGCCGACCCGGCCTACAACGTCGAACAGACGATCAAGCTGGCGCAGCAGGCGGCAAGCGAAGGCGCGGCGCTCGTCGCGTTTCCCGAGCTGGGCCTGTCTGCCTATACCTGCGACGACCTGTTCCACCAGCGCGCGCTGCTCGACGCCTGCCTGGGCGGCCTGCACACCATCCTCGATGCCTCGCGCAGCCTGCCGCTGGCCATCGTCATCGGCATGCCGCTGCGGGTGAACCACATGCTGTTCAACTGCGCCGTCGCCATCGCCAACGGGCGCGTGCTGGGCGTGGTGCCGAAAAGTTATTTGCCTAATTATGGCGAGTTTTACGAATCCCGGCAGTTCACGCCCGCCGATTGCGCGCCGGTCGACGTGATCGACCTGTTTGGCCAGACCGTGCCGTTCGGCGTGAACCTGCTGTTCGAGGTCGCCAACCTGCCGCTGCTGCGCTTTCACCTCGAAATCTGCGAAGACGTCTGGGTGCCGGTGCCGCCGTCGTCGTTCGCGGCACTGGCCGGCGCCACGGTGCTGGTCAACCTGTCGGCATCGAACGTTGTCGTCGGCAAGAGCGGCTACCGCCACCAGCTGGTTGGCCAGCAATCGGCGCGCTGCATGGCCGCTTACCTGTACACGTCGGCCGGGCGGGGCGAGTCGACCACCGACATGGCGTGGGATGGCCAGTCGCTGATCTACGAAAAGGGCGAACTGCTGGCCGAATCCGAACGTTTTTCCGACGAATCGCACATCATCTTCGCCGACGTCGACCTCGAGCGCCTGTCGACCGAGCGCATGAAGGCCACCACCTTCGCACAGTCGGCCCGGCGCCATGCGGCTGAAGTCGCGGCGTTTCGCATCGTGCGCTTCGACCTCGCGCTGCCCTTGGAGCACACGATGCCGCTGGCGCGTGGCATCGAGCGCTTCCCGTACGTGCCGGCCGACCGCGCCCGGCGCGACGAGCGCTGCACCGAGGTCTACAACATCCAGGTGCAGGCCCTGATCCAGCGCCTGGCCTCGAGCGGCATCCAGAAGGTCGTCATTGGCGTCTCTGGTGGCCTGGACTCGACCCATGCGCTGCTCGTCTGCGCAAAAGTCATGGACCGCCTGAAGCTGCCGCGCACGAACATCCTGGCCTACACGATGCCGGGCTTTGCCACCAGCGAGCGCACGCTCAGGCAGGCGCGCGACCTGATGGCCGCCGTGGGCTGCAGCGCGCAAGAGATCGACATCCGCCCGAGCTGCATCCAGATGCTCAAAGACCTTGGGCACCCGTACAGCGAAGGCACGCCTGACTACGACATCACGTTCGAGAACGTGCAGGCGGGCGAGCGCACCAACCACCTGTTCCGGCTGGCGAACTTCCACAACGGGATCGTGATCGGCACGGGCGATTTGTCCGAGCTGGCGCTGGGCTGGTGCACCTACGGCGTGGGCGACCATATGTCGCACTACAACGTCAACGCCAGCGTGCCCAAGACGCTGATCTCGTACCTGGTGCGCTGGGTGGCCGAGACGGGGACCGTGGTGGCCGAGGGCCGGTCGCAGGTGCTGATCGACATTCTCGATACCGAGATCAGCCCCGAGCTGGTGCCCGGCGGTGCAGTCAGTCACGGCACCGATGCAAAGCCCGCACAAAGCACGCAGGAGCGTATCGGCCCGTACGAGTTGCAAGACTTCAACCTGTTCTACACGCTGCGCTATGGCTTCAAGCCGAGCAAGGTCGCGTTCATGGCGTATTCCGCGTGGCACGACAGCGCCGCGGGGCGCTGGCCGGACGAGACCGGCACGCGCAACCAATACGACCTGGACGCCATCAAGCGCAACCTGTCGATCTTTTTGTTCCGCTTCTTCAAGACCAGCCAGTTCAAACGCTCGTGCGTACCGAACGGACCGAAGGTCGGTAATGGCGGCTCCCTCTCGCCACGCGGCGACTGGCGCGCACCGTCCGATTCCGAGGCCACCGTCTGGCTCGACGACCTGGCGAATATCCCCGACTCATCGAAAGGACTACCACCATGAAACAGATTACCTGCGTGATCAAACCGTTCAAGCTCGACGAAGTGCGTGAAGCGCTGGCCGAGGTCAATGTTACCGGCCTGACCGTGACTGAAGTGAAGGGCTTTGGCCGTCAGAAAGGGCATACCGAGCTGTATCGCGGCGCCGAATACGTCGTGGATTTCCTGCCGAAAGTGAAGATCGAAGTGGTGGTGGACGATCCGATGGCCGATAGCGTCGTCGACGCCATCATCAAGGCAGCACGCACCGGCAAGATCGGTGACGGCAAGATCTTTGTGCAGAACATCGAGCAGGTCATCCGGATCCGTACCGGCGAAACCGGCCCGGACGCCGTCTAAGCAAGCATATCTGACCCCGCCGGGGCGGTGCGTCGTTACCGCCCCATCCGCATATCGAACTTCCACGTCAGCAGCCGCAGGCCGCTGATGAACAGGCAGCTCGACCACAGCGCAAAATCGTGCGGCACGCCGTACTTGCCCATGAGCAGGAACAGCCAGTTGCCGATGAAGGCGCAGATCGCATACGGTTTGCCGTCCCGAAACACCATCGGCACTTCGTTACAGACGATATCGCGCAGCACACCCCCGAAAATCCCGGTAATGACGCCCATCATCGAGGCGATGAAGATCGGCATGTCCGCCGCCAGCGCGGCCGATACGCCCGCGATCGAGAACAGGCCCAGGCCCACGGCATCGGCAATCACGATCAGGCGTTCCGACACGATCTGACGCAGCGTGCGGATGAGGGGAGAGGCAACCAGCGCCAGCACGAAGATCGCGATCGCATATTCCTGGTGCGTTACCCAGAACAGCGGGCGCTTGTCGAGCAGGATGTCGCGCAGCGTGCCGCCGCCGAATGCGGTAATGAACGCCACAGTGAATACCCCGACCAGGTCCATGCGCTTGCGCCGTGCCTCGATGAAGCCGGAAAATGCGCCGACCAGGATCGCCATGATTTCGATGAACTTGATGAGCGTCATGCAGCAGAGGTCAGGGAATGGTGTTGTGAGATTACCACGGGCTCAGCGCTTGCATAAGAGAATTATGCGCACCCTGCGCCATGGGCGTCGCCCGGCCTGGGAGAGGGAAGAAAACCGGAAGGTCATTGCGGCCGGGCGTGCTTACAGTGGTGAGGTCCGCGCGGCGCGAGCGCTGGACAATCCCTGCAAGCCAACCCAGATGAAGGAGTAGATGATGGCGAATACGTTCGAGTCTGTGAGAGTGGTCACCTTGACCGCCGGCAACTGCGGCATGCCCGGCGCCCCGACCCTGAAGATGGTGCTGATGATCGACCAGGCCGATGGCACCGTGCAGGGCAAGGGCGAGATCAGCCAGGCCCTGGCGCCCCCGTACGGCGAACTGGCGGTGTCGAACATCACCGGCCAGGTGCGCGCAATGGGGTTCGGCCCGGCGACGATGTCACTGGCGCTCAAGGGCACCATCATCACGACGCTCAAACCGCCCGCGATCGGCACGGTCGAGATTCCGTTCAGCGCGTTCTTCGTGACCGACAACGACTGGGTGGGCCGGGGCTACTTCAACTACCCGCCCAACGACGTGACCGATGTGCCGATCGCCCCGGGGCTTACCGCGCCAGCAGTGGCAGCCGCAGCGTAAAGATCACCCGCCCATCCGCATACCGGTAGGCCAGTTCACCCTGGTGCTCGCGCACGATCTGCTGCGCGATGTACAGGCCCAGGCCCATGCCGGTGCGGTTGCGCGGGTTGTTCATCGACGCGCGCTTGAACGGATTGAACAGCGTGGCCACGGTTTCGGGCGCGATTGCCTGGCCGGCGTTGGCGACCTCGACCGATGCATCACGCTCGTTGGCGCGCAGGCACACGGTCACTGGCGTGCCGGGCTCGCCGTGGTGGCGCGCATTGCTCATCAGATTGGATAACACCTGGCCCAGCCGGCCACTGTCGGCCTTGACGGTGGCCTCGTCGTCGCAGATCAGGTCGAGCGGGATCGACGGATACGCCATGCGCGCCTCGTCCATCAGGTCGATCAGCAATTCCTTCAGATCGACCGGCACCAGCGAGACGCCCAGGCCCATGCCGCTGTCGATGCGGCTCATGTCCAGCACCTGGCTGATCATGCGCTGCATGCGGTTGGTCGACGACTGGATGCGCTTGCCCAGCGTCGGCTGGCCATTGCCGCCACCGTTGCCGGTGCGCTCCAGCACCATGCCGGCCATATTGATCGAGTGCAGCGGATCGCGCAGGTCGTGCCCCAGCATCGCCAGCAGCTGCGCGCGGGTTGCCTCCGTCTGCGAGCGGTGCGAGTTCATGGCGCGTACCAGCTCGGCCAGTGTCAGGCGGGCATTGCCCAGCACGGTGGGTTCCCACGGGTGCGCGCGACCGCGCACCGTTTCATGCCAGGCATCGAATGAGCCGCGTGGCGTCAGGCGTTCGCCCAGCGGGCCGAAGATGGCAATTTTTTCGGGACGGCCGCCCCAGGCCACGGTTTCGATCTGCTCGACGCGCAGCAGCACGCACCAGCCCTGGCCCATCGGATCGAAGGGCAGGGCCAGCATGCCGACCCACTTCCCCAATTGTGCCTGTAGCGCCTCCGGCCATTCGTGCTTGCCTTCGCGCACCAGCAAATCGTGCTGGTTGTCCGGCAGCGACGCAATGACGGCCTTGGCCAGTTCGGGCGCGAATTCGCCATGCACGACGACCTTGCCGTGCTGGGCGACGATCATTGCCTGGGCCCCGGCAGCCGCCATCAGTGACTCGCCATGTTCGCCCAGCGTGTCGATCGGGTCGTCGTCGAGCAGCAGCGATTCGACGATGCTCGTGCGCACGCGGGCCGACTGCTCGGCCAGCGTGGCGTCGGCGCGCGCTTCGATGCTGAGGATGGTCGACGCCATCACCTGTGCCAGCACGTCGGCCGCCAGGCGCACGGCATACGGCACCAGCTTCTTCGACATGTGGTGGCAGGCGATCAGGCCCCACAGGCGGCCGTTGATGACGATGGACACGCTCATCGACGCCATCACGTGCATGTTCTTCAGGTACTCGATGTGCACCGGGGAGACGCTGCGCAGCACCGCGAAACTCATGTCCAGCGGCGGGGCGCCCGGCGCACCGCACAGCGGCACGGCCTGGTAGTCCATGTCGCCGATCATGCGCAGCGTGTTGAGCGTGTACAGCCGGCGCGCCTGGGCCGGGATGTCGCCGGCCGGGTAGCGCTGGCCAATGTACGGGACCAGATCGTCGCGGCGGCTTTCGGCCACCACGTCGCCACTGTCGTCGGCGCGGAAACGGTAGGCCATCACGCGATCGAACCCGGTGAAATCGCGCACCTGGGCCACGGCGACGCTGAGCAGCCCTTCGATGGTTTTCTGGCGGCGCAGGCGGTCGATCGAGCTGTGCGCCTTGACGGCGAACTGCGACACTTCTTCGGTCGAGGCTTCGCGCAGTTCGAATTCGGCGGTGACGCGCCCATGGGCGGCGTGCACGACGCAATCATATTCGGCCGCGCCGATGGACAGGCCGGCCACGATCGGGCCGGCGTCGTCATCGTTCAGGGTGTCGATACAGTCGGAAATGGCGTCGAAGGCAGCCACCGGCAGGGCCAGGTCCCCCAGGGCCAGGCCCAGTTGCGGGACGACACCCAGCATGGCGGGTGCGTTTTCGCTCCAGCCGGCCAGACGTGCATCTTCGGTAAAGAACAGGATTGCGCCGTGGGGCTGGATCGAGCCGGGGATATGGATCGGCTCGTCGGCGCAGGACGACAAATCGACCTGCTGCCCATGCTCCATGATGACCGCTTGCATTGCCTTCAAATCACACCACCCCTAGTCGAATGACCGGCAAAAGACCGGCCGAGAGGAATTCTACAATCAACCGGCAAAAGGCGTGGAAACTGCAAACACGAACATTGCAATTGTTACACAACCATGTTGCATTACCCATACAGACGCGTGTTATTCCAGTAGTGCAGCGCGCAGCAGGGCGATCAGCGCGCCGTGGCCGCCGTCGGACCGGCCGGCCGCGCAAAAGGCAATCACCTCGTTCTTTTGCACCAGCCAGCTGTGCACGATCCCGCGCAGCACGGGTTCGCCACCCGGTGAGCCGTAACCGATGCCGTGGATGATGCGCACGCAGCGCACGCCGCGCCGGTTGGCGCGGTGCAAAAAGTCGGTGAGGGCGTCGCGCGCAGCGTCGCGGTTCAGGCCATGCAGGTCGAGTTCGTCCTGGATCGGCCAGTGGCGTTTGCGCAATTTGCGCACCACATCGGGGCCGACGCCGTCGCGCGAGTAGCTCAGGGCCGGGTCTTCGTCGAGCATGCCTTCGACGTCGAACTGGTCCGACAGCGATTCGCGCAGGACCGCTTCGGTTTCTTCTTCGGCAGAGAGTACGGGGCCGCGCTGGATCGGGCGGTTCGGGGCCACGTACACCGGGCGGTGCACGTAGCGATCGGATTCGGGCAGCTTGCGCACGCCCTGCATCGAGCTGCGAAATTCCACTGCCCGTTCGCGCGCCAGGCGTTCGCGTTGTTCACGCTCGGCCTGTTCGATGGCGCGCACGCGCTCGTTTTCCTTGAGCTGGTCGCGCAAGCCCTTGAGCTCAGCGAAGTCTTTCATGCCTGCCATCGAATGCGGTCCCTGGTGAGGATTTACTGTGGATCGTCTTCCAGCGCTTCGAGGTAGCGCTGTGCGTCGAGCGCGGCCATGCAGCCGGTGCCCGAGCTGGTGATCGCCTGACGATAGATATGATCCTGCACGTCGCCTGCAGCAAACACACCCGGCACGCTGGTGGCGGTGGCCATGCCTTCGAGGCCCGACTTGGTCACCAGATAGCCGCCGCTGTGCATCTCGAGCTGGCCTTCGAAGATGCCCGTGTTCGGCTTGTGACCAATGGCCACGAACAGGCCATGCACGGTCAGGTCCTTGAAGTCACCCGTCTGGGTCGATTTCAGGCGCAGGCCCGTCACGCCGCTGTTGTCGCCCAGGACTTCGTCGAGCGTCTGGTTATATTCCAGCACGATCTTGCCTTCGGAGACCTTGTGCATCAGGCGGTCGACCAGGATCGGCTCGGCGCGGAAGCGGTCGCGGCGGTGGATGAGCGTGACCTTCGAGGCGATGCCGGTCAGGTACAGCGCTTCTTCGACAGCGGTATTGCCGCCGCCGATGACCGCGACTTCCTGGTTACGGTAGAAGAAGCCGTCGCAGGTGGCGCAGGCCGACACGCCCTTGCCCATGAACGCCTGCTCCGATGGCAGGCCCAGGTACTGGGCCGAGGCGCCGGTGGCGATGATCAGGGCGTCGCAGGTGAAGGTGAAGCTGTCGCCCACCAGGCGGATCGGCTTTTCGTTCATGTAGGTCGTGTGGATCTGGTCGAACACGATTTCGGTATTGAAGCGCTCGGCGTGCTGCAGCAGGCGCTGCATCAGCTCCGGACCCTGCACGCCCAGCGGATCGCCCGGCCAGTTCTCGACATCGGTGGTGGTCATCAGCTGGCCGCCTTGCTCGACGCCCGTCACCAGCATCGGCTTGAGGTTGGCGCGCGCGGCGTACACAGCGGCGCTGTAGCCGGCAGGACCGGAACCGAGAATGAGGACTTTGGCGTGTTTAGTTGTAGTCATGGCGGCGCTTCAATGATTGTTAATAGACACACGGCAATTGGGGGCACCTTGAGAAGAATCAAGGCCCACGCGGGCGCCGGTCGGGGTGTGCGAAAGAGGGCAGATTATAGACGATGCGGCGCGCGGGCATGAATCGTGGGGCCAGTGTGACCGTATATCGCTTAGAATGACCGGATCGTCGATTCGTAGTTACCACGCAGTGCCTGCAATGAGCAAGAATAGTCCAGCCGCCACCTCCGGATATACCCGCACCAAGCAAACGGCCCGCGCGCCGCTGCCAGGCCGCCTGTCGCGCCTGCTGTCCGAAGCGCGCTGGATCGCCGGCGCCGTCGCGTTCCTTTATTTCGTCCTGATCCTGCTCAGCTACAGCAAGGGGGATCCCGGCTGGTCGCACGCCAATTCGGTGCCCCGCATCGACAATCTGGGCGGTGCTGCCGGTGCCTGGCTGTCCGACCTGCTGCTGTTCATCTTCGGCTTTTCGGCCTGGTGGTGGAGCGTCATCTTCCTGCGCCAGGTCTGGCGCGGCTGGCGGCGCCTGACCGACAAGCTCGGTACGGCCGCGGCCGCCGAGCCCGTGCACCATGGTGAAATCTACGTCCGCTGGATTGGCTTCGCACTGATGTTCGCCGGCAGCGTCGGCCTGGAATACCTGCGCATGTGGTCGTGGGATGTCGAACTGCCACGTGCCCCTGGTGGCGTGCTGGGGCAACTGATCGGGCACGCAAGCCAGGTCACGTTCGGCGCCACCGGCGCCACCTTGCTGCTGTTGCTGCTGTTCGGCCTGGGCTTCTCGCTGTTCTTCCAGGTCTCGTGGCTGGCCGTGGCCGAGCGCATCGGCGGCGTGTTCGACGACGCGTTCGACTGGTTCCGCCTGCGCATGGAAGACATCGAAGACCGCAAGCAGGGCGAAGTGGCAGCCGTCAAGCGCGACGAGGTCGTCGACCACGGCCGCGCCAGGTTCACCGAAAAGCATTCGAACGAGCCGATTCCGGTCGTTAAGGCCGAGCCGTCGCTCGACATGGCGCCAGCGCCTGTCTCCATGGCGAAGTCGACGGCAGCGTCGGCCTCCGGCGGCGCGTCGACTGGTGCGCCAGGCGCGCAGCCGGTGCTGCAGCCGATCAAGATCGAGCCGCAGATGGTCAGCGTGCCCAAGTCTGAACGCGCCGAAAAAGAACGCCAGACGCCATTGTTCTCCGATCACCGGGGCGATACCGACCTGCCGCCGCTGGCGCTGCTCGATGAAGCGCCTCCGGTGACCGAAACGGTCAGCGTCGAGACGCTCGAATTCACCAGCCGTCTCATCGAAAAGAAACTGTCCGACTTCGGCGTCGACGCCAAGGTCGTGGCCGCCTATCCGGGGCCGGTCGTCACGCGCTACGAGATCGAACCGGCCACCGGCGTGAAGGGCAGCCAGATCGTCAACCTGGCGCGCGACCTGGCGCGTTCGCTGTCGCTGACGTCGATCCGCGTCGTGGAAACGATCCCTGGCAAGAATTACATGGCGCTCGAGCTGCCAAACCCGAAACGCCAGATCGTGCGCCTGTCCGAGATCGTCGGCTCCAAGGTGTATGGCGACAGTGCGTCGAGCCTGACCGTGGCGCTGGGCAAGGACATCGCCGGCAAGCCGGTGGTGGCCGACCTGGCCAAGATGCCGCACCTGCTGGTGGCGGGTACGACGGGTTCCGGCAAGTCGGTCGGCATCAACGCCACCATCCTGTCGCTGCTGTATAAATCCGATCCGGCCGACGTGCGCCTGATCCTGATCGACCCGAAGATGCTGGAAATGTCGGTGTATGAAGGCATTCCGCACCTGCTCGCGCCGGTCGTGACCGACATGCGCCAGGCCGGCCACGCGCTGAACTGGGCCGTCAACGAGATGGAGCGCCGCTACAAGCTGATGAGCAAGCTGGGCGTGCGTAATCTGGCTGGCTATAACAACAAGATCCTCGAGGCGACCAAGCGCGAAGAGCACATCCCGAATCCGTTCTCGATCATGCCGGACAATCCGGAGCCGCTCGAGAAGCTGCCGACCATCGTCATCATCATCGACGAGCTGGCCGACCTGATGATGGTCGTCGGTAAAAAGGTCGAAGAGCTGATCGCCCGTATCGCGCAAAAGGCGCGCGCGGCCGGCATTCACCTGATCCTGGCGACGCAGCGTCCATCGGTCGACGTCATCACGGGCCTGATCAAGGCGAACATCCCGACCCGCATTGCTTTCCAGGTGTCGTCGAAGATCGACTCGCGCACGATTCTCGACCAGATGGGCGCCGAGGCGCTGCTGGGCATGGGCGACATGCTGTACATGCCACCAGGTACCGGCCTGCCGGTGCGCGTGCACGGCGCGTTCGTGTCCGACGAGGAAGTGCATCGAGTTGTAAAACATCTGCAATCGCTTGGCGAGCCGAACTATATTGAAGGCATCCTCGAAGGTGGCACGCTGGAAGAAGGCGGCGCCGCAGACGGGGCTGCGCCAGGCGAGGGCGGCGGCGAGGCCGACGCGCTGTACGATCAGGCGGTGCAGGTGGTGCTCAAGAACCGCCGCGCATCGATCTCGCTGGTCCAGCGTCATCTGCGCATCGGCTACAACCGCGCCGCACGCCTGCTGGAACAGATGGAAAACAGCGGCGTCGTTTCGCCGATGCAGTCGAACGGCAACCGCGACATCCTGGTGCCGGCGGCCAGCGCGGAATAAGCGTAGCGCCGACTGCAAGCTTTCTCCGCTGTAGGGTGGACGCGGCCGGCGAGGCGGCTCCGCCATCCACGCGTTCAACCTGCCCAGGCAGACCAAAAAACAAGAACAGGACCTCCGCATGCAAGCAACCAAATTCACCATCGCCGCACTCCTGGCCACGAGCGCCTTCGCGTTCTCGACCATCGCCAGCGCCGCCGCTCTGGACCAATTCAAATCCTTCGTCGCCAGCACCAAGTCGGCCAAGGGCGAATTCACCCAGCAACAGCTGGGCAAATCGAAAAGCGGCAAGGCCAGCCCTGCATCGAGCGGCAGCTTCGTCTTTGCCCGTCCCGGCAAATTCATCTGGACCTACCAGAAGCCGTACGAGCAAGTCCTGCAAGCCGATGGCGACCAGCTGTATATCTACGACAAGGACCTGAACCAGGTCACCGTGCGCAAACTCGGTAACGCGCTGGGCTCATCCCCGGCCGCAATCCTGTTTGGCAGCAACAAGCTGGAAGAAAACTTCACGCTCAGCGAAGCGGGCGAGCGCGACGGCATGGAGTGGCTCAACGCCGTACCGAAAGCCAAGGACACGTCATTCGAGCAGATCAGCATCGGTCTGAAGGGCGGTGTGCCGCTGGCGATGGAATTGAAAGACACGTTTGGCCAGACCTCGCGCCTGACCTTCACGAACTTCCAGCGCAACCCGGCCCTGGGCGCGCAGCAATTCAAGTTCGAGACGCCCAAGGGCGCCGACGTCGTCAACCAGTAAGCCGTACGGAGAGCGCCGTGGATGACCTGTTCAAGACCGAACCGGCGGCGCCGCTGGCCGAAGCCCTGCGCCCGCGCACCATCGACGAGGTGGTGGGGCAGAGCCATCTGCTGGGCCCCGGCAAGCCGCTGAACCTGGTCTTCAAGTCGGGCAAGCCCCATTCGATGATCCTGTGGGGCCCGCCGGGCGTGGGCAAGACCACGCTGGCGCGCCTGACCGCGTATGCGTTCGACTGCGAATTCATCGCGCTGTCGGCGGTGCTGTCGGGCGTGAAGGATATCCGCGCGTCCATCGACCAGGCCGAGCAGTATCTGGCGCGCGGCAAGCACACGATCCTGTTCATCGACGAAATCCACCGTTTCAACAAATCGCAGCAGGATGCCTTGCTGCCGTTCGTCGAAAGCGGGCTGGTCACGCTGATCGGCGCAACAACCGAGAATCCGTCGTTCGAGGTGAATTCGGCGCTGCTGTCGCGCTCGCAGGTGTACACGCTCAAGGCGTTGACCGATGACGAGCTGCGCCAGTTGCTCGCGCGCGCGAAAGAATCGGTGCTGCAGCATCTCGAATTCGACGAGGTTGCCATCGACACGCTGATCGGCTACGCCGACGGCGACGCGCGCCGCTTCCTGAACCTGCTCGAGCAAACAAAGACGTCCAGCGACACGGCTGGCATCACGCACATCACGGCCGACTTCGTCGAGAATGCGCTGACGCTGAACGTGCGCCGCTTCGACAAGGGCGGCGACAATTTTTATGACCAGATATCGGCGCTGCACAAGTCGGTACGCGGCTCGCACCCGGACGCTGCGCTGTACTGGCTGTGTCGCATGCTCGACGGCGGGGCCGACGCCAAGTATCTGTCGCGCCGCATCGTGCGCATGGCCTGGGAAGACATCGGCATCGCAGATCCGCGTGCAATCCAGCTGGCCAACGATGCTGCCGCCACCTACGAGCGGCTCGGCTCGCCGGAAGGGGAGCTGGCACTGGGTCAGGCAGTGATCTATCTGGCGATTGCCGCCAAGAGCAATGCTGGCTACAACGCCTTCAATGCGGCGATGGCGTTCGTGCGCAAGGACAAGTCGCGCGAAGTACCGGTCCATCTGCGCAATGCGCCGACCAAGCTCATGAAAGAACTGGGCTACGGCCACGATTACCGGTATGCCCACGACGAGCCGCATGCGTATGCGGCGGGCGAGACCTATCTGCCCTACGACATGCCCGAACCAGGCTGGTACCAGCCGGTGCCGCGCGGGATCGAAACCAAGATCGCCGAAAAAATGGCGTGGCTGCGCGGGCTGGACGACGAGGCCCGCCGCTAGCGGCCTTCTGCGGCCTTCACCAGCAGGCCTGACAATTCATCGAAGTACGCCAGCGCTGCCGGCGTGAGGTCAACCTGCTTGCGCCGGGTGTCTTCGGTGTCGGTGAGCGTGAGCCAGCCTTTCTTGCGCATCGCCGTGACCCGCGCATGGATGGTCGCGGGCGCACCGAGGTGTTCCTGCGCCATCAGGTCGCGCACGGAGAGGCGCTGGTGAGCCTGCAATGCACGGGCGACCACGGCCAGCACGCGCTCTTCGCGCGCGTCCAGCGGCCCCAGAGTGGGCAGCGTGCGCAGTGCGTCGACCAGATTCAGGAAGCGCAGGTAAATGTCGGCCGGCCGTGTCGGCGGTTTTTCTTGACTCATCGAGTTCCCATGCCCTGTTCGGGCAATGCTTGTTGCAGTGCTGCCACGCTCAGCAAATTGTTGCGTGTCGGATAACATCCGCTTGTTTATAATCCGGCGTCCTTCCGTAATCGTTGCATTGTAACCAAAGCCTCTCATCCATGCGTCATTTGCAGCTTAAATTCGCCATGGTGGCGTGCACGGCGACCCTGTTCCTGGCCACCATTATGCTGAACGAAATGCTGTTTACGCGCCTTGAGTTCGTGCCCGGCATCAACATCATCTACCTGCCTGCCGGGGTACGCCTGCTGAGCGTCTTGCTGTTCGCCGAGGCCGGTGCATTTGGCCTGTTGCTGGCATCTTGGTACATCTGCTTCTTCCACTTTTTTCCGGACGATCCGCTGCGCTCGTTCGCTGGCGGCATCCTGTCGTCGCTGGCGCCGTATCTTGCGTACCGCGCGTTGCTGGCATCAGGGATCGGTGCATCGCTGCGCGGCATGAGCGGCCAGCGGTTGTTCTGCTTCGCGCTGCTGTTCTCCGTCATGAGTCCTGCCATGCACCATGCCTGGTTTGCGCTGATGGGCGGCCAGAATCTGTGGAAAGGCTTCGTCGTCATGTTCACCGGCGATCTGGCCGGCACGCTCATCGTGCTGTATGGCGCCAAGCTCGCGCTGAACGCATTCTGGCCCAAGCCTGTGGGGCGCCGCTGCTGACTGACGGGCAGCGTTGCCGTCGGTCGCATGGCGGCGCATTCTGCGCCGCAGTTCATGCGCTTCGTCGCAAGTCGATGGTGGTTCAGGGGATCGGTGGCTACAGTACCACCATACCGCAGCAAGTCTACGAACCCTGAAACCACCACCGAGGAGCCATCATGAACATCCGCAAAAACTTCGAAGCCCTGTTCCTGGCCGTTGTTGCACTGGGCCTGGTTGGCAGCTACGTCACCGCAGACGAACGGCCGATCACGATCGCTGCAGCGACCGCGCCGGCGCTCGACATGGCCAGCATCCAGACCGTCGTCGTGAGCGCGCCGCGCCTGGCCGCCACGCTGTAACTCGCCGCCGACCGGTGGGCAGGCGAGGGCCCGGCAATGTCACTGCCAAATCTCGCAAAGAATGCCAGTCGGCTTGGTACAATTGTGGTTTCGATACACACAGCCTGGTCCAACCCGACATGATTGACATCCAACTTCTCCGCAAAGACATCGACACCGCTGCCGCCCGCCTGGCGACCCGCAAGTACCAGCTCGATGTGTCCGCCTTCAGTGCACTGGAGGCCGAACGCAAGGCCATTCAGACGCGCACCGAAGAACTGCAGGGCAAGCGCAATGCGCTGTCCAAGCAGATCGGCATGCTCAAGGGCAAAGGCGAAGACACGACGGCCGTGATGGCGGAAGTGGCGGGCCTGGCCGACGAGCTCAAGGCCAATGAAGCGGCGCTGGCGAAGGTGCAGGAAAGCATGGCGCAGTTCATGGCGGCCGTGCCGAACCTGCCGCACGAGAGCGCCCCGCAGGGCCTGGATGAAAGCGGCAACGTCGAAGTGCGCAAGGTGGGCGATGTGCCGGCATTCGACTTCGCCGTGCGCGACCACGTCGACATCGGCGAGCGCCTGGGCCTGGACTTCGAAACCGCCACCAAGATCACCGGTTCGCGCTTCTCGATGATGAAGGGTGGCATGGCGCGCCTGCACCGCGCGCTGGCGCAGTTCATGCTCGACACGCACACCGGACAGCATGGCTACACCGAGTGCTACACCCCGTACATGGTCAATGCCGATTCGCTGCGCGGCACCGGCCAGCTGCCGAAATTCGAAGCCGACCTGTTCTCGGTGAAAAAGGGCGGCGTCGAAGGCGAGGGCGAGACCTTCTACCTGATCCCGACGTCCGAAGTGTCGCTCACCAACGTCGTGCGCGATGAGATCCTCGCGCTGGATGCACTGCCGCTGAAGATGACGGCGCATACGCCATGCTTCCGTTCCGAAGCCGGCAGCTATGGCCGCGACACGCGCGGCATGATCCGCCAGCACCAGTTCGACAAGGTCGAGCTGGTCCAGGTGGTGCATCCGGAGCAGTCATACGCGGTGCTGGACGAGATGGTCGGCCATGCCGAGTTCATCCTGACTTCGCTCGGCCTGCCGTACCGTGTCATGCTGCTGTGCACGGGCGACATGGGCTTCTCGGCCGCCAAGACCTTCGACATCGAAGTCTGGCTGCCGGCGCAGAACACGTACCGCGAGATTTCGTCGCTGTCGAACTGCGAAGCGTTCCAGTCGCGCCGCATGCAGGCCCGCTTCCGCAATGCCCAGGGCAAGCCTGAGCTCGTGCACACGCTCAATGGCTCGGGTCTGGCCGTGGGCCGCACGCTGGTGGCCGTGCTCGAAAACTACCAGCAGGCCGATGGCAGCGTGATCGTGCCCGAGGTGCTGCGCCCGTACATGGGTGGGCTGGAGCGCTTGACCCCGGCGGCTTGAAATGGATGATGGAAGGGGAAATCAGCCACCGCGCATTTTCTCCCTTCCATTTCCCGATCAATCCGCTATAATGGCGGTCTCTTGCAGCTCACAGCAAGAATCGACCGAATCAGGAGAGGTGGCAGAGTGGTCGAATGTACCTGACTCGAAATCAGGCGTACGCGCGAGCGTACCGTGGGTTCGAATCCCACCCTCTCCGCCAAGTAGCATGGAACAAGCCACCGCAAGGTGGCTTTTTTCATTCCCGAACGCTGCCAGGACTTCCCCATGCTCGCACGACTTGCATCCCGATTTCTGCCGGACCGAATGACCCTGATGCTGCTGGCCGTCGTGGCCGCCGCCAGCATCTTCCCGGCGCAGGGCGACGTCGCCGCCGTGCTGAAGGTCGTCACGATGGTGATGATCGGCGTGCTGTTCTTCCTGCATGGCGCCAAACTGTCGCGCGCTGCGATCATTGCCGGTGCGACCCACTGGCGCCTGCATCTGCTGGTGCTGCTGTGCACCTTTGCGCTGTTCCCCGTGCTGGCGCTGCTGTTCAAGCCCGGCATCCTGCTGCTGCTCACGCCCGAACTGTATCTCGGCATCCTGTTCCTGTGCCTGCTGCCCTCGACCGTGCAGTCGTCGATCGCCTTCACGGCTGCGGCGCGGGGCAATGTGCCGGCCGCGGTCTGCAGCGCGTCGGTGTCGAGCCTGCTCGGCATCTTCCTTACGCCGTTGCTGGTGAGCGTGGCGATGCCGGCCTCGTCCGGCGCCGGCGCGTCGCTCGATTCGGTCCTGATGATCGTCTACCAGCTGTTGCTGCCATTCGTTGCCGGCCAGATCGCCCGGCGCTGGATCGGTGGCTGGGTCGATCGCCACAAGAGCCTGGTCAGGGGCGTGGACCAGGGCTCGATCCTGCTGGTGGTGTTTTCCGCGTTCAGCGCGGCGGTGGTGGAAGGGTTGTGGTCACGCGTGCCGCCCGCCATGCTGGGCAATCTGATCCTGGTCTGCATCGTCCTGCTGGCGGTCGTCATGCTGGTGGTGACGTGGCTGGCACGGCGCTTCGGGTTTTCGAAGCCCGACGAAATCACCATCGTGTTTTGCGGCTCGAAGAAAAGCCTGGCCACCG
Source organism: Oxalobacteraceae sp. CFBP 8761 (assembly GCA_014841595.1). Taxonomy (NCBI): domain Bacteria; kingdom Pseudomonadati; phylum Pseudomonadota; class Betaproteobacteria; order Burkholderiales; family Oxalobacteraceae; species Oxalobacteraceae sp. CFBP 8761. The sequence goes on from JACYUE010000002.1 coordinate 1,137,103, forward strand.
GCATCCCGCTGGCCCACGTGCTGATTCCTGCCGCCAGCATCAGCATGGTGGTGCTGCCGCTGATGCTGTTCCACCAGATTCAATTGATCGTCTGCGCAGTGATTGCGGGCCGCTACGCGCGGCGGCCGGTCGAGCCCGCCGATGAAATCTAGGCTGGCGTCAGGCGCATCTGCCAGTAGCCGACATCGAGCCACATCCCGAGCTTGAAGCCCACTTCTGCAAAGTGCGCGACCTTGGCAAAACCCAGGCGCTCGTGCAGGCGGACACTGCGCGCGTTCGGCTGCGCGATGCCGGCAATGACCGTGTGCAGGCCGCGTGCGCGCAACGCGTCCAGCAGCTGGGCGTACAGGCGCATGCCATGGCCCTGGCCTGCCAGGGCAGCATCGAGATAGATCGTGCTCTCGACCGCATGGCGGTAGGCGGGCCGGGCGCGCCATTTGGTAGCGTAGGCATAGCCGAGGATGGCGTCACCATCCGTCAGCACCAGCCAGGGCATGCCGCCGTCGATGACGTCGGCGATGCGTGCGGCCATGTCGTCGGCAGTCACCGGCGCTTCCTCGAACGAGATGGTCGTGCCGTCGACGTAGTGGTTGTAGATGGCGCAGAGGCGGGCGGCGTCAAGCGGGCTTGCGCGGCGGATAGCGGTCATCGTCGGGTGCGACTCCATGTAAAGATCCATCATAAGACACGCCGGGCCCTACACCACGGCCTGCGTGAATACCCGACCAAACCGCTCGATGATTGATGCGGTGCAATATATTCCTGTTACTATCCAGACCAGTAGTCAATACTTTTCGTTTCTGGTCGGTTAAGTAGAAGGAAGTTCATGCTGTTGCGCTTGCAGGCTGCGTTTCGTTATTTCAATCAGGCCGTGCCGTTTCGCCTGATTCCTGCTCTGGTCACCACTGCCGTACTGCTCACGCTGCTGGCCATTCCGCATCCCGCAGGCTTGACCTCTGGCGCATGGACGCTGGTGGCGATCTTTCTCACCACCATCGTTGCCATCATCCTGAAAGTCATGCCCATCGGCGTCATGGCGCTGATGGCGATCGTGATCGTGGCGTTGTCGCAGGTGACGTCCGGGTCGTCGAAGGGCGCGATGGCCGACGCGCTGGGCAGCTTTTCCAGCCCACTGATCTGGCTGATCGTCGTTGCCGTGCTGATCTCGCGCGGCCTGAAGAAGACGGGCCTGGGCAACCGCATCGGGCTGAACTTCATCGCGCTGCTCGGCAAGCGCACGATCGGCATCGGCTACGGGCTGGCCGTTTGCGAGCTGGTGCTGGCGCCGTTCACGCCCAGTAATACCGCGCGCGGTGGCGGCATCGTCCACCCGATCATGAAATCGATCGCCGCGTCGTTCGATTCCGACCCGGCCAAGGGCACCGAGGGCAAGGTGGGCACGTACCTGGCACTGGTCAACTACCACGCCAACCCGATCACCTCGACGATGTTCGTCACCGCCACCGCGCCCAATCCGCTGGTGGTGGACTTCGTCGCGCGCGCCAGCGGCCAGACATTTCAGCTGAGCTGGACCACGTGGGCGTTGTGCATGGTGCTGCCAGGCCTCGTGTGCCTGTTCCTGATGCCCCTGATTATCTACCTGCTGGCGCCGCCGGAACTCAAGCAGACGCCCGATGCGATCGGTTTCGCGCGGGGCGAGCTCGCACGCATGGGGCCGTTGTCGGCCAGTGAACGCGTGATGCTCGGGACGTTCGGCCTGCTGCTGGTGCTGTGGGCGAACGTGCCGGCGATGCTGTTTGGCAGCGCGTTCACGCTCGACCCGACCGTGGTCGCCTTTGTCGGCCTGTTCATCCTGATCATCACGGGCACGCTCGACTGGGACGATATCCTGTCCGAGAAAAGCGCGTGGGATACCTTGATCTGGTTCGGCGCGCTCGTCATGCTGGCCGAGCAACTCAACAAGATGGGCGTGATCGCCTGGGCCTCGAACGGCATGCGCGACGCGATCGTCGCCAGCGGCATGGGGTGGGGCGCCGCAGCGAGCGTGCTGGTGCTGGCCTTCGTGTTCTCGCACTACCTGTTTGCCAGCACCACGGCCCACATCAGCGCGATGATGTTCGCGTTCCTGTCGGTGGGCGCCGCGCTGGTGCCGGGCCAGTACCTCGTACTGTTCCTGCTGATGATGACGGCGGCGTCTGGCATCATGATGACGCTGACCCACTACGCCACCGGCACCTCGCCGATCATCTTCGGCAGCGGGTATGTCACGATGGGGCTGTGGTGGAAGGTCGGCTTCATCATGTGCCTGTTCGAGCTGGTGGTGTTTGCCGTCGTCGGCGGCCTGTGGTGGAAGTTGCTCGGGTACTGGTGAGGTACCCACGTTCAAGGAGAGATTGATGACAGTAGTTGCGACCGCACATCCATACTATGACCGCCTGATCGAGGCCGGCCGCGCCAATGGCCCGGTGACGGTGGCGGTGGCGCACCCGTGCGACCGCTACGCACTCGAAGCGGCGCTCGACGCGGCCCGTATCGGCCTGATCACGCCGATTCTGGTGGGGCCGGCGGCGCGCATTCACGCCGCGGCCGATGCCGCTGGCCTGGACATCGGCGCGCTGCGCCTGGTCGACACGGCGCACAGCCACGCCTCGGCCGCGCGCGCCGTCGAACTGGTGCGCGAAGGGAAGGCCGCTGCATTGATGAAAGGCAGCCTGCACACGGATGAACTGATGGGCGCCGTGGTCGCCGCCACGACCGGCCTGCGCACGGCGCGGCGCCTGAGCCACTGCTTCGTGATGGACGTGCCGGGGCGCAGCGAACCGCTCATCATCACCGATGCCGCCATCAACATCATCCCGACGCTGGCCGAAAAACGCGACATCGTGCAGAACGCGATCGACCTGGCGCACGTGCTGCGCTTCGAGGGCGTGCGCGTGGCGATCCTGGCAGCAGTGGAAACCGTGAGCGACAAGATGCCATCGACGATCGACGCAGCGGCGCTGTGCAAGATGGCCGACCGCGGCCAGATCACCGGCGCGATCCTGGATGGCCCGCTGGCGATGGACAATGCGATCGACCCGCAGGCCGCCGCCGTCAAGGGGCTTGACTCGCCCGTGGCCGGGCGCGCCAATGTGCTCGTCGCGCCCGATCTGGAAGCCGGCAACATGCTGGCCAAGAGCCTGACCTTCATGGCCGGGGCAGCAGCGGCCGGCATCGTCCTCGGCGCGCGCGTGCCCTTGATTCTGACCAGCCGCGCCGATTCGGTCGCTGCGCGCCTCGCGTCGTGCGCCGTCGCCGTGCTGCTGGCGCGGCATCAGCTGGCCAGCGCCAGCGCCAATGCCAGCGTGGCGGGGCGCTGATGGCGACGCAGGACTGCATCGCGGTCATCAATGCCGGCTCGTCGAGCATCAAGTTTTCGCTGCATGCGCTGCCTGATCTGGCGCCGCTCTTCACGGGCAAGATCGATGGGCTGTATCGGGGCGCTGCGCGTTTCATCGCCCGCGACGCCGCCGGTCACACGGTCGGTGAACACGCCTGGACGACGCCGCTCGACCACCAGGCCGGGATGGAATACCTGATCGATTTCGCCGAGGGCCACCTGGATGGCTACCGCGTGTGCGCGGTCGGTCACCGCATCGTGCACGGCGGGGTCGACTTCAGCGGACCGGTGCAGCTGGACGACGCCGTACTCGATCGGCTGGCCGGCCTGATTCCACTGGCGCCGCTGCATCTGCCGCATAATCTGGCGCCGGTGCGCGCCTTGATGGCGCTGCGACCCGGGCTGCTGCAGGTTGGCTGCTTCGACACCGCGTTCCATACGGCGCAGCCAGCGCTGGCGCAGGCGTTCGCGCTGCCAGAGGTGATCACCAGCCTGGGCATCCGCCGCTACGGGTTCCACGGGCTGTCCTACGAATACATCGCGGCCACGCTGCCGCAGTGCGATCCGGCGCTGGCCGGCGCGCGCGTGGTCGCCGCGCACCTGGGCAACGGCGCCAGCATGTGCGCGATGCAGGGCGGGCGCAGCATGGCCAGCACGATGGGCTTCACGGCGGTCGACGGCCTGCCGATGGGCACGCGCTGCGGCGCGCTCGATCCGGGCGTGGTCATCTACCTGATCGAGGAGCTGGGCATGACGGTGGAGAGCGTGCAGCGCATGATGTACAACGAATCGGGCTTGCTGGGCGTGTCGGGCGTGTCGTCCGACATGCGCGTGCTGGAGGCGAGCAGTGACCCGCGCGCGCAACTGGCGATCGACTTGCTGACGTACCGGATCGGCCGCGAACTCGGTTCGCTGGTAGCCAGCCTGGGCGGACTGGACGCGCTGGTGTTCTCGGGTGGTATCGGCGAGAACAGCGCGCGGCTGCGCGCTGCGGTATGCCGTGATGCGGCCTGGCTCGGGGTCGAACTCGATTCTGCCGCCAACGCCGCGCCGCCCGCTGGCCCGGTCTGTATCAGCCTGGCATCAAGCCCGGTCGCCGTCTGGCTGGTGCCCGCCAACGAAGAACTGATGATCGCGCGCCATACGTATGACCTGCGTGAACTGCTCGATCCACCATTGCCTGAATCTGGAGAACACCCATGAAAGTCATCCTGTCGGGCCTGCACGCCGATGCCAGCGAAAGCGCCATCATCGACAGCTTCACCCCGTATTTTCACATCACGCAGGTGGACATGATCCGCGAAGGTTCGCCTGACAGCCCCTGGGCCGTGCTGCACATCGCCGACTCGTACGAGCACGCCTGGGCGGCCTGCAACAGCCTGCGTGGCGTCTTCCATCGCGGTAAGCGCCTGAGCGTGTACATCCCGACCCACCAGCCCGACATCTATCACGAGTTCGCGCCGCACGAGCGCCTCGATATCGCTTGAGCGTGGCGGCGCGGCGTCGCGCTCGACGCACAGCAATGCACGCACGCTGCCCCCGCTCGGGTGACATCCGGCGTGTTTACAAGCCCTGGTGACGCATCTGCGCCTGCACTGCGAATGCCAGCGGCGCCGCGGGCGGGTACACCTCGTCGTACAGCGCGCGCAGTTCGGCGGCCGCATCGGGATCGCAGGTAATAGCGTCCGACACGCAACGACCGGGCCCGTAGTCGCGCGCGGCCGGCGCATGCAGGACCGTCTCGGCCAGCGTGGCATCGTCGACCCGCGCCACGTGCGCGAGAACGGCGGCGCGCTCGCTGACGTCCGGGCCGCCACCGCCGCTGACCGCGACGAACAGCACCCGCATGGCGGGATTGAACGTGCGCGCCCCATGCAGACGCGCCAGCAGGCGGTATTGCAGGTCGAGCTCGAGCGCGCCGCCCCGCACCGGCACCACCACCAGCCGGCTCTCGGCCAGCACGCAGCGGCAGCCGTCGGTATCGCGCGTGCCGGCGTCGATCAGGATGTCGTCGAACAGCGGTCGCAGTGCGGCCAGGCGCGTCTTGACCGCACGGCTGCCCACCTGATGCGTTTCAATCCATGGCTGCACACCGGCATCGCTGCGTTCCTCGGACCAGTCGCTGTCGCCATTCCCGGCAGTGGTCATCAGGCACACGCGGCGGCCGCTTTGCGCGCGCAGCACCGCCAGGTTGCGCGCCACCACCGTGCGCTCCGGGCTGCTGTGTTGATTGACGATGGCGATGATCATGGGTGCGTTTCTGAAAAAAATCGATCTGCTCAGCGTAGCGACGCGCCCATAAAAATGGGGCAAAAGAGGTGGGTGCGCCCGTCAATGCCGTGTAAACGTGGCATTGAATGCCCCGCGGACGATCAGGGGACGGCGTCGCGCAGCGCGGTGGCCATGTCGATGAAGGCGCGCAGCTTCGGCTGGCCCTGGGCTTTTGCGGCGAAGTACAGGTAGAGGCCTGACGTGTTTGGCACGAACGGTGCAAGAACACGTTCGAGCTGGCCATTGGCGAGGTCGTGTGAGATCTCGATGTCGGGCAAATAGGCCAGGCCCATGCCGGAGCGGGCAAAGTCGGCGATCAGGCCCGTGTCGTTGACGACGAGCGTGTGTCCGGTCTCGACGTGGAATGCGGCGCCATCGCGCGTGAACTGCCAGCGCGCCAGCATTGTCGAGGTGTGGAAGCGGTAGCGGATCGTCGCGTGGCGCACGAGGTCTTCCGGTATGCGCGGCCGGCCGGCATCGGCGAAGTAGGCAGGGGCGCCGACGACCGACCAGCGCAGCTCAGGCGTCAGGCGCACCGCGACCATGCCTTGCGCGACCGACTGGCCAAGACGGATGCCTGCATCGTACCCCCGTTCCAGCAAATCGACCTCGCCGTCGTCGAGCGAGATATCGAGCGCCACGTCGGGATGCGCGCGTCGGAACTGCGGTGCCAGCGTCTTGAGCACCAGCGCACCCAATGCGCGCGGGACAGTCAGCCGCAAGGTGCCGGCCGGGCGGTCCCGAAAGCGCGCCAGGCTCGAAAAGGCATCGTCAATCTGGCAGGTCGCGGCCAGCAGGTCGGCATACAGCGCGCTGCCCGTCTCAGTGAGCATGACACGGCGCGTGTTGCGGGTCAGGAGAATGACGCCGTGCTGCGCTTCGAGCAGTTTCACGGCCTTGCTGGCGGCGGCAGGTGTCACCCCGATGCGGATGGCGGCGGCTGTAAAACTCTTCATCTCGGCAACGGCGAGAAAGATGCGGATGGCGTCCAGGGAGGTGGTTTTCATCACGACGATCATTAACTTGGAGTTGATAGTCTATCGGCTAACTGTGGGTATCGCGAGGTAATCAAGGCTGGCACGATATGGACTCACATTTATCTTCAGGAGACATCATGACAATCCCCATGCCCGCCCTGGTCAGCGACTACTTCCTGCACGCGAATGCACACGATGCCGATGCGGTGGCAGTGTGCTTCAGCCAGGATGCCGAGGTGCGCGACGAGGGGCATGTATATCGTGGACGCGACGCGATCGGCGCATGGAAGCGCGCAACCAGCGCCCGCTACGGCGCGACAGCGCATCCGGTATCGTGCGAAGTGACACCGCCCGGTTGTATCGTCCAGGCCGAGGTCACGGGAAACTTCCCCGGCAGCCCCGCGCGCATCATCTTCGATTTCAGCCTCGACGGCCTAGCAATCACCGCCTTGGCCATTCGCGCATGAGCAAACCAGCACGCCACCTCGTCGCCATTGAAAAAAGTTGCGGCTCATCACTTGCAAGGTTCGCCAGCCTGCCGGTATAATGCGGCCTCTCGCAGCGATGCGAGACGACCGAATCTGGAGAGGTGGCAGAGTGGTCGAATGTACCTGACTCGAAATCAGGCGTACGCGCGAGCGTACCGTGGGTTCGAATCCCACCCTCTCCGCCAAGTAGCAAAAAAAAGCCACCGCAAGGTGGCTTTTTTCATTCGTACGGCACAGCCGGGGCCACACAGCCGGGGTCACAAACAGCCGGGGTCAGGTCTGACATTCGGACACGAGCTCAACGAAAAGCCGGGGTCAGGTCTGACATTCGGACACGAGCTCAACAATCGAGTAGTCAAAACTTGACATTCGGACACGATCTCAACGCTCGGGTAGTCGAAACTGGCTGGCACTGGGCTGTGCTAATACTGGTAGGACCGCATTGAAAGCGGGTAAGGCTGAGGTCGTGTCCGAATGTCAGACCTGACCCCCGCTTTCTTGACCCCCGCTTTCTTGTGGTAACCAGTACCGGCATGGTGCGGGGCCAGCTAGTTCCGACTACTCGACTGTCGAGGTCGTGTCCGAATGCCAGACCTGACCCTCGCTTTTCGACCCTCGCTTTTCCTCGCTTTTCGTTCTGGCGCATATCGGGCACCAATCATTCCTGCCGGCTACACAACGGGCCTGTACAGACATTGTCCGTACAATCGCCCGATTCAATTTGCTGGCTATCCCATGTCGACAACTCACTGGTTTTTCCTGATCGGCATGCTGATGCTGGCGCGCGGGCTTGCGGCGTCCACGTTGGCGCGGTTGCCCGTCACGTCTGCGATCATCTATCTGGGCGTCGGACTCGTCCTCGGGCCGGCGGGCTTTCATGTGTTTTCGTTCGATCCCATCGGCCAATCCCATTTGCTGGAAACGCTCACCGAGATCGCCGTGCTGGTGTCGTTGTTTTCGGCCGGCGTCAAGATGCCTGTGCCGGTTCGCTGGCCGCGCTGGGTGCCGGCGCTGCGGCTCGCGTGGGTGTCGATGACGATCAGTGTCGCGCTCGTGGCTGCCTTCGCGTACTACGTTCTTGGGCTGCCGATCGGGGCTGGCATCCTGCTGGGCGCCATCCTGGCCCCGACCGATCCGGTGCTAGCCACCGATGTCCAGGTCCGCCATCCCGACGACCGCGACGAATTGCGCTTCACGCTGACCTGCGAAGCGGGGATGAACGATGGCTCCGCGTTTCCGTTCGTGATGCTGGGTCTTGGCTTGCTGGGCGTGCATGAGCTTGGCGACTTCGGCCTGCACTGGTTTGCGGTGGAAGTCATCTGGGCCACGTTCGGGGCGATCCTGATCGGTGCCATGGGCGGCTATGCGGTCGGGCGCCTGGGTTGGATGCTGCGGGGAAGGGAACCCAAGCACGAGGTGCTGGACGACCTGGTCGGTCTGGGCCTGATCGCCGTCGTGTATGCGGTGACGGTCGAGTGCATGGCGTGGGGATTCCTCGCCGTGTTCGCCGCAGGCGTGGCGCTGCGCCATACCGAACTGACGGCATCGGGCGCGCACAAGGATCGCCAGGGTCTGCTCGTGCCGGACGAGCCACCTGCCGGCCCGGCAGGGGAAGCCCAGGCGCCGCTGTCGGTCAGCTCGGAATCGCTGGTGTTCAAGGAGCACATCGAGCGCCTGTCCGAACTGACGCTGGTGCTGCTGCTGGGCGGCATGCTGACGATCCAGACGTGGACCTGGCAGACGGTGTTGACGGCGCTGTTCCTGTTCGTGGTGGCGCGGCCGCTGAGTGTCTACCTGGGACTCCTGGGCTGCGGGCGCTCGCCGCGCGTGACGTCGATGATCGCCTGGTTCGGCGTGCGCGGCATCGGCTCGCTGTATTACCTGATGTATGCGATCAACCACGATTTGCCGTCCGGCCTGGCAAGCCAACTCAGCCAGATCACGATTGCCGTGATCATGCTGTCGATCCTGGCCCATGGCCTGAGCGTCAAACCGATTCTCGACCGCTTCTGGCGGCGGCGCAGGAACAATCCGGGCTGACGGCCTTTAGCGCTTGCGCGCCTGCAGCCACACTGCGGCAATGCGCTCGACTTCTTCATAGCCCGGCTCGCCAAGCTGCCCGCCGAAGATGTCGGGATCGAGCTCTTCGTACGACCACGATGCGCATTCTGCATCGAGCCGTGCGCGCAGGCTCTCAAGGAAATGGTCACTGTCCCCCGTGATCGCCACGCCCGTGTACAGCAGCAGCCGCCCGCCGGAGCGCAGGCGCGGCAGGCCTTCTTCAACGATGCGGCGCGACAGCTCGGCGCCACGTTCGCCGCCGCCGTGGCGGTAGCGGCGAGCGTCCGGATCGAGAACGAAAGGTGGATTCGACACGATCAGGTCGACCTCGCCCGCCACACCATTGAACAGATCGCTCTCGCAGGCCGTGAACCTCGTCGCGTCGTTCAGCTGTGCGTTCACCCGGGACAGCGCCAGCGCGACCGTGTTGACATCGGCGCCGATCACGTCGGCAGCCGGGAAGGCACGCGCGATCGTCAGCGCGCCGGCACCACTGCCGCAGCCGACATCGATCGCGCGCATTGGCGCGGGGTCGGCCGACGCGAATGCACGCCGCATGGCGCCGATGAAGCGGTAGGTGTCCGGCCCGAAGAACACCGCATCGTCGTCCTGCGTCGGAAAGGCGGAATGAAACAGCAGCAGATCGTCCAGCGTCGAGGCGCGCACGGTCGAGCGCAGCGCGTCGCCTTCGCCAGCCAGCACGCCGGCATCCGCCATCATTTCGAGCATGCCGGGCGGCAATACGGCGGGGGCAAACGGCCGGCTCCAGCCGAACACGTCGCGCAGGTCACGCGCCTGTTCGTTGCCGGGCCTACCGTTGATGCGCCGGTGGGTCGACGGCGTGACCGTCATGAAGCGGTAACCGGCCTGGCGCAGGGTCGTGCCAAGGGTGAGCAGGGCAGTGGCTTGGGTAGATGTCATGGCGCAAGCATCGCATGAATCGCGCGGCGCCGCGCGCACGAACCGGGTCGTATGCCAATGGAATTTGATGCATTATGTGATCACTCGAACATACCGGATGACGGCGACCAACCATACTCATCAACATAGTCAAACGACAACGACCACGAGAGAGAACACGCACAATGAAAAGCTTTGACATGGACGACGTCCCGCGCGGCCGCATGGACCGCGAAATCGCCCGCGAGCGCCGCGAGCGCGCACTGAACGACGAGCAGCGTGCGGGCCTGGCGCCCGTCGACGACCTGCGCGGCAAGGACGCGCGCGAGCGCGCCGATACTTCCAACCTCAAGCGCAACAGCCGCTGAATCAACAACTGGACGACCGGGAGAAGGTATGCGTTGGGATGGTGACCGTGAAAGCAGCAATGTCGAAGACCGTCGGGGCGACAGTGGCGGGGGAGGTGGTGGTGGCTTCGGCATTGGCGGGCGCTCGATCGGCATCGGCACCATCGTCATCGCACTGGTGGGTTCCTACTTTTTGGGCGTCTCGCCGGCCACGATCCTGAGCCTGCTGTCGGGTGGCGGCGCGCCGCAGGTGCAGCAATCGTCGCAACCGCGCGCGGCGCCTGCCGACGATCGCGAAAGCAAGTTCGTGCGCACCACGCTGGCCTACACCGAAGATGCATGGACCCAGATCTTCACCGAACAGAATGCGCAATACCAGCCGGCCAAGCTCGTGCTGTTCGACGGCCGCACCAACACCTCCTGCGGTGTCGGCCAGAGTGCGACCGGGCCGTTCTACTGCCCGGCCGATGCATCGGTGTACATCGACCTCGATTTCTTCCGCACGATGCAGCAGCGCTTCAACGCTGGCGGCGAATTTGCGCAGGCGTACGTGATCGCGCACGAGGTCGGCCACCACGTCCAAAACCTGCTCGGAATGTCCGACAAGGTAAATGCGGCTCAGCAGAACGCGTCGGAAAAGCAGGGCAATATCCTGTCGGTCAAGCTCGAACTGCAAGCTGACTGCTTCGCCGGTGTCTGGGCCAAGCGCACCGATCAGCGTGCGAAGATCCTGGAGCAGGGCGATGTCGAAGCTGCCCTGAACGCCGCGAGCGCCATCGGCGACGATGCGCTGCAAAAGCAGTCACGCGGCGTGGTGGTGCCAGACTCGTTCACACACGGCACGTCGGCGCAGCGCGTTCGCTGGTTCGAACGTGGCCTGGAGAGTGGTGAAGTGGCTTCATGCAATACTTTTGATGCCAAAAATCTATAAAAGGCGTGAGAAAGTTTCCTGTGGGGTATAAAGGCGGACGTTAATTTGGGGTAAGTGCGTAAAAATGCGTGTTCGTTACCGTGCGCGTATGGTAATTCTTGGTAACTTGACATAAGTTGGTGTCGGATCAGCACGCTATTCAAGGCGCGCCGACATCACCTTATAGAACTTGCCAAGGAGTGCTTATGCTTGCCATGAACTACCGCGGGCCCTACCGTGTCCGCGCCGACCAGAAGCCCGAGCCGGTGATCGAACACCCCGGTGACGCCATCGTGCGCGTCACCCGCGCCTGCATCTGCGGTTCCGACCTGCACCTGTACCACGGCCTCGTGCCCGATACCCGCGTGGGCCACACCTTTGGCCACGAATTCATCGGCATCGTCGAAGAAATCGGGTCGGATGTCCACAAGCTCAAGGTGGGCGACAAGGTGCTGGTGCCGTTCAACGTCTTTTGTGGCTCCTGCTTCTTTTGCCAGCATGAGTTATACGGCAATTGCAACAATACGAATGCGCAATCGACTGCAGTAGGGGCGATCTACGGTTACTCGCACACGGCCGGTGGCTATGATGGTGGCCAGGCCGAGTACGTGCGCGTACCGATGGCCGACGTCGGCCCGATGATCATCCCGGAAGACATCCATGACGATGACGCCGTGCTGCTTACCGACGCGCTGCCTACCGGCTACCAGGCGGCCGAAATGGGCGACATCAAGGAAGGCGACACGGTCGTCGTGTTTGGCGCCGGGCCGGTCGGCATCTTTGCCGCCAAATCGGCCTGGTTGATGGGCGCGGGCCGCGTGATCGTCGTCGACGAGATCGAATACCGCCTCGAATTCGTCAAGAACTACGCGCAGTGCGAAGTGGTCAACTTCAAGGAAGTGCGCGACATGGCGCTGCACATCAAGAAAATGACCGACTGGATGGGCGCCGACGTCTGCATCGACGCGGTCGGCTGCGAAGCGGCGGGCAACACGATGCAGACGATCACGGGCGTCTACACGATGATGCAGGCTGGCGCCGCGACCGTACTTCACTGGTGCATCAACTCGGTGCGCAAGGGCGGCAATGTGTCGATCGTCGGCGTGTATGGACCGACTTTCAATGCGGTCCCGATCGGCAATGCGCTGAACAAGGGGCTGACACTGCGCATGAACCAGGCCAGCGTGCGCCGCCATCTGCCGCGCTTGATCGAGCACATCCGTGCCGGCCGCATCGATCCGAAAGCCATCATCACGCACCGCGTGCCGCTGGAAGAAGTATCGGATGCGTATCACATCTTCTCGAGCAAGCTCGATAACTGCATCAAGACGATCCTGATTCCGCCGCGTGCGAACGAAGTACGCGCCGTCAAGGCCAGCATCGCAGCGTAACCGACATGCAGATCACCACGAGGACACATTATGCAGACACGTAACGACATCGTGAGCGCCAACGACCAGCATGACGGCGACCACGCACCAGGCGAACATGACAACGATGGCCACGTCGGCCACGTCCACGGCGCGATCGCGCCACGCCGGCCTACCCGCGCGCAACTGGCGCACATCCAGGGCTGGGGCGCCGACCTCGACCGCAAGGACCGACCCGGCGTGCCGATGGAACGCACGCCGCCGCGCTTCATCAATATTCCTGACGGGGATCCTGCACCGCAGGAAGAGCGCGTCGAGGTGCTCGTCTCCACCGAGCGGCCTGGCCGCACGCCGCTGTTCGGCACGGTCCAGCCGCCATCCGGGCTGTCCGGCATGATCCGGCGCCAGGCCTTCAAGCTGACCGAGAACGACGTGCGCCACTGGGTGCTGTTGCTGCTGGCCGACCGCGTGAACATGGTCGAGGGCATCGGCGAGGATCTTGCCAGCGGCAAGATTCCGAACGTGCTGGCCGAGATGGGCATCAAGGCCGAGTTCCAGCACAACAAGGCGGGTCTGGCGAAGAAGGTTGCGCTGGGTGTGGCCGTTGTTGGCACGGCGGTGTATCTGATGAAGCGCTGTAGGTAGGAGACATTGTTCTCAAGCAAATACTCGTTTATTTGCACGTCCATCATGGTCGATGACCGGCGCCACCTGGCCCGGCATACCGGATGGAGCCGAGATGATTCCTCAACCGTTGTTCAGGGCAGTTCTGCTGGGTGCCGCCATCGCGCTGGCGCCCGGCGTCCACGGCGCGCCGATGATGAGCGCGCCACTGAAGTTGGACTCGCAGGCGCAGACGCAGGTCATCACCCAGCTGACCGCGCGCCGGCCGGCGATCGGCCTTGATGCCGATCACGGCTACCGCGTCGTCGCGCAGCACCCCGGCGTGCAGGGCACGCACGTGGTTCGGGCGGCGCACCTGTACAAGGGCGTGCGCATCTTCGGCTCCGAATCGGTGGTGGTGCTCGATGCGCGCCGGCAGATCGTGTCCGAAAGCGCCTCGCCCCGCCGCCTGCAGCTTGGGCGCGGCGCGGCGGGTGCGCTGAGTCCCGTCACCACCGGCTTCGACACCACGCCGGTCATCAAGCGCAAGGCGGCCATCACCGCCGCCATCAAGGGCAGTCCGTCCCGCGCCGTCAATGTCAAGCTTCCTACTGCCGAACTCGTGATCTATCCCGTGATGCGCGACGAGCGCGCACCTGGCGCCGTGGCCAAGCCCGATAATGAACTCAATGCGCTCGACCTGGTCGAAACAGTCGACCGCTACGCGCTCGCCTGGCACGTGCGCGTGCGCATGCGCAGCGGCGAGCAGCCGATCTTCTATGACGTCATCGTCGATGCGCGCACGGGCAACGTCATCGATCGCTGGAACGCGCTGCAAACGGTGGAAGGCGTCGGTCGCAGCCAGTACAGCGGTAACGTGCCGCTCAGTACGTCATTCGATGGCAACGTGTACCAACTGCTCGACCCCCAGCGCGGCAAGGGCGGCACGTTCGGCGCGATGGCAATCACCAACGCGAACCACGCCACCACCAGCGGGCGCGTCTACACCAACAGCAGCAACACCTGGGGCGACGGCAAGCAGTTCGTCGAGGGCGGCAGCACGACAGGCGCCAATGGCCAGACCGCGGCCGTCAACGCCATGTGGGGCCTGATGAATACCTATGACCTGCACCTGAACGTGCTGGGCTGGCGCGCGCTCGACGGCCAGGATACGGCCTCGCACATCGCCGTGCATGTCAACCGCGGCTACGACAACGCCTACTACAGCGACACCTGCCACTGCATGTTCATCGGCGATGGCACGTTCTTCACGAACCTGGCGGCGATCGACGTGGTCGGTCATGAAATGGGGCACGGCATCACGGCAGCCACATCGAACCTGGTCTACACGGGCGAATCAGGCGGGCTGAACGAATCGAGTTCGGACATCGCAGGCGAAGTCGTCGAAGCGTATGCACGTGCCGGCGGGAAGGGGGAGGTCGTGCCCGAGCTGGGCAACGACTGGATGCTGGGCAGCGAGATCGCCCGCGACGGCAAGCCGCTGCGCTGGATGATCAAGCCAAGCAAGGATGGCAATAGTCGCGACGCCTGGAGTACAAGCCTCAAGCGGCTGGACGTGCACTACAGCAGCGGCCCGAATAACCGGATGTTCTATTTCCTGGCGCGCGGTTCAGCGGTCGACAAGACGAATGACGCGTGGAGCGAATACCTGAAGCGGCGCCCGGTGGCGATGACGGGCATTGGCATCGACAAGGCATTCCGGATCTGGTTCCGTGCGAACACGACCAAGTTCACGGCCAGCACCAATTACGCCGATGCGCGGGCGAAGATGATCGAGTCGGCGGGGGAGTTGTACGGGACGGGAAGCCGCGAAGTCGTCGCGGTCACGCGCGCCTATGCGGCAATCAATGTCGGGGCCGACATCGACGAACTGGCGACCGGGCCCGGTGCCGGGCCGGCCGCCGCAGTGCTCACTGCAGTCATTACTGATCGCTCATCAGTGGAAACGGATTGAGCGGCGTGCCTTTCCACCACTGCTTCTCCGGCGTCAGGGCGACGACGGCGAAGTGCAGGTGCGGTGCGTTCGGATCGGAATTGCCGGTCACGCCGACATAACCGATCAACGTGCCGCGCTTGACTTCCATGCCTTCGGCGATGCCGTCGGCGTAGCGGTCCAGGT
Organism: Oxalobacteraceae sp. CFBP 8761; assembly: GCA_014841595.1. Taxonomy (NCBI): domain Bacteria; kingdom Pseudomonadati; phylum Pseudomonadota; class Betaproteobacteria; order Burkholderiales; family Oxalobacteraceae; species Oxalobacteraceae sp. CFBP 8761. The sequence continues at coordinate 1,152,510 of JACYUE010000002.1, forward strand.
GGGCGTAGTAATAAGCGAACTGTTCGGTTGGATCGAACTGGTACACCGTCAGGCCGCCCGGCTTGCTGTGAAACAGCTTGGCGACCTTGCCGTCGGCCACGGCGACGACGGGCGTGCCGGTCGGGGCCATGATGTCGAGCGCCTCGTGCTGGCGCTGTTCACCGCGCGGCTGGTAGAAGGTATCGGTTAGCTGGGCCGACTTGATGCCTTGCACCGGCACCAGCAGCTTGCCCGGCATCGTTGTCGGGGTAGCAGCACCTGCTGCGGCAGTGGCGTCAGGCGTCGGGCGCAGTGGCAGATCGGCATCTTCCAGGTTCGGCACCACGACCGGCGCCGGCGGCAGCTGGCCCTCGATCTGCGAGGCCGGAATGCCGGGTGCTGCCGGCATCGTGGCGGCAACGTCGGACGCCGGCTTTTCAGGCACGTCCTGCAATGCCACGAACAGGATCGCGGCGCCGACCAGCACGCCAAGGACAAACGTGATCAACCATTTCATCTTGTTCTCCATGCGGCGCCACGGGCGCCGCGTGTGTGCCTGGGGCGCTCGTTATTTTTGCAGGATCACTTCGGTGCCAGCCGACACGGCAGCGCCCACTTCGGCGGCGCTCCAGTTGGTCAGGCGGATGCAGCCGTGCGATTCGGTCTTGCCCACGTGGCCCGGCACTGGCGTGCCGTGGATGCCGTAGTGCGGCTTGGACAGGTCGATCCACATCACGCCGACCGGGTTGTTCGGGCCCGGCTTGACCGGGGTTGCCTTGTCGCCCGGCTTGGCGTCCCAGAACAGTTTGGGGTTGTAGTTGTAGACCGGATTGGCGTGCACGCCCTCGATCTTCCAGGTACCGATCGGCAGCGGATCACGGCTGCTGCCGGTCGAGGCCGGATACTGGGCCAGCAGGCGGCCCGACGCATCAAACAGTTGCAGCGTCTTGGCGCCATCGCGCACGACGACCTTGGTGGCCTGGGCCAGTGGCTCCTTGCCACTCACGTTCGGCACCATGATGCGTTCGCCCGCGCGGGCAAAGGTCTTGCCTGGATTCAGGCGCTGCAGCAGTTCCGGGCTGGCGTGGAATTTTTCGCCCAGGCCTTCGAGCACGTTGGCGTAACCCAGCTGGGCCAGCTTGGCCTTTTCCATCATCGTGTCCGGTACTGGCTGGAACGGGCCTTCGACGTCTTCGGCGATCAGCGCGTACTCGGCCAGGGTGGGCGTCGTGTCGGTGGCGAGGGCATTCCAGGTCGCATCATCGAGCTTGCCGGTGACCGGCAGCTTGCGCACGGCCTGGAACGTGTTCAGGGCCTGGCGCATGTTCGAGCCATAGGCACCGTCCAGTTCGCCTGGAGACAGATAGGCGCGCTCCAGCAGCACCTGGGCGCGCAGCAGTTTTTCGAATTCTGCCTGCTCGGCGATCGCCGGGTCTTGCACGGCGCCGGGCGCAGCGGTTACCGCCGTCGACATCGTCGTGTTCTGGGCTGTCGTCGCCGGTTGGGCGGCTGGTGGCAGCGGGGCAGGCTGTTGCGCGATGGCATGGGTCAGCGTGCCTCCAAGGGCGGCGATCAGGGTCAGGGCGGTTATCTTGTTCATGCGGTCTCCGGGTTTGCTTCTGGAAAACTGTAGAGTAGTGAAATGCATCGTCCGGGTCTGTGCGTCAGCGTACTCACAACAGGTCAACTGTTTCATTGAGGCTACAATTGCACTATGGATCAGCCTGTTTACACTGTTACCGTCATGCCACTGGGCGCCCCTGTCGCCGTTGGCGCGTCCACGACCTTGCTGCATGCGCTCGAGGCCGCCGGCATCGAGCTGCCCAGCTCATGTCGCAATGGAACCTGCCGCACTTGCCTGTGCCGCCTGCGCGCCGGCAAGGTGGCGTACACGGTCGAGTGGCCCGGCCTGTCGGCTGAGGAGCGGCGAGACGGCGACATCCTGCCCTGCGTGGCGCTGGCGCGCGACGATCTGGTGCTGGACGTCCCGCTGGCGCGGCGCGTCCCTACCGGGCGGGATTAGCATGGTGGTACTATCCGCATGATGCCCGACGCGCTGTCCGGCACGTTCTCATGACATCCGCAGCAACCACCATGAATGGAGTATCACCATGAGCAAAAGTCAGGATGCAAAGAAGACGACCAAGAAAGAACCGGCCAAGACCATGAAGGAAAAGAAGGAAGCCAAGAAGGTCAAGAAAGAAGAAAAGTCGCGCCAGCAGTAAAGACCGCAGTAAACCAGCAGTAAAGCACACGCAATGAGCTCAGCCTGACCCTGCATTACCGCGTCGCCTCCCGGCGACGCGCACCGCCTGTCCTACGGCGTTTCTGTACTCAAGCCCAGCGCTCCCTCGATCACTTTCAGCACCGTCGGCCACGCCGGCGAACTCGTTGCCACCTCATCGTAATGGCTGGCCTCGGGCAGGATCACCACGTCTGCCACATCCCCCAGCTTGGCTGCGCGCGCTGCGTAGTCGTGCGCCACGCGCGGCGGCGAAATCGTGTCGAGCGCCCCCGTCACGAGCCAGGTGCGGCTGCCATTGGGCATCAGGTCGGCGGCATTGGTATCGACCAATACGTCGGGCCGCGCAGCGCTCGGGGTGCCGGCCAGTTGTGCGAGATCGCGGTCGCAGCTCGACTTGATCAGCGCCGCTTCGTGTCGCAGGTCGGCCAGGCCGCCAAGACTCACGATACGGTCGATCTTGAGTGGATTGGCATGGTGCAGCGGGCTGCCGGCCGGGATACGCGCGCGGCCCGCGATCCATTGCACCAGCTGGCCGCCAGCCGAGTGGCCGACGGCGACGATGCGTTCGAGGTCGAGCTTGTGCGCGGGCGCATGCGCTGCCAGCAGGTCGAGCGCGGCATGCATGTCGAGGTACATGCCAGGGTAGCCACCACCCGGTTCATCGATGCGACGGTATTCGACGTTCCAGACCGCGATGCCGCGAGCGGCCAGCGCGCCGGCCATATTGCGAAATTGCGTGATGCCGCCGAACTTGCTGTTCCAGCAGCCACCGTGCACGAGCACCGCCACGGGGAACGGGCCGGCGCCGGGCGGCACGAACAGTTCCGCGTATTGCGACGGCGCGGGGCCATAGGCGAGCTTGGTGGTCGGGGCAGGGCCGCGCAGGGCCAGGTAGTCGTCGAGTTTCATCGGGGCGGCGTGGGCGCTCGAGGCGGCGCCAAGCGCGAGGGCAAACAGCAGGCTGGAAAAGCGCATGGCGGGGCGGTGAACGTGGTGAAAACATCACTATAGCCGAGTCGCCACGCTGCAGCAGCATGCGGCAACGGCGAGCGGCCATTGCGGGGCAATCGTACGGCCCCGGGGTGACAGCCATGCTAGTCTGCCCCTGACTCCATCACTTACCGAAAGGCGACCATGAACCAACTCCATGCCAACGACGCCTCGCGCGAACCGGTCATTCTGCATGCGCACACGACGCCCGATCCGGATGCGCCGAACGATCCACTGGCGCCGCCGCCACAGCCACCGGTGCCGGACGACGTGCCCGATCCCGTCAATGCCCCGGTCGAAGAGCCGAGCATGCCCGAACCACCGATCCGGGCTCACTAAACCAACATGAGCTGATCAGGCGCCGGGTTTCTGGCGCTGACCTTCCTTGTCTTCTTGCTTGTCATCGCTGCCTGCCGGCGGCAGTCCCGGGATCTCGCGAATCATCTGTTCGGTGTCGTGCTGACCCGGCGAGCGTTCGCCGCTGCCAATGTCGGCTTCATCGAAGATGGCACGATCCTTGTTTTCGGGATCGACGTTGTTTGGCGTGTCATTCATGCTGGGCTCCAATAGCGTTATCAATGTTGTACGATCCTAACAGCCCCGGTGCTGTCATGTCGCGCGCCAGACCGTCGTGAAAACTGTTGCTTTTTCGTCCGTCGACAGAGCACGTGTGCTTCCTGTCACAGAACCGCAACAATGCGGTTTCTATAATATCGATGACATCAAAAACAGGAGGAGATCATGGGCTCGACGTTGTACAACAAGATTTATCTGGGCCGCAGCTCGCTGCTGGGCTCACGTAACGTGCAGCTGGCGCTCGTGCTGGGCGTACTGGCCAGCGCCGGGCTCGGTTGGCTGATTCTGCGTTCGCTGCGCTGAAGGTTGCCCCGGCGCGCTGCGACGCGTACCATGCGCCCTTTGGTCAACGAAACGCGGTAATGAAAAACGAAAAGCTCACGACGGACGAATACGACGCACTCGACATGGTGCGGCGCGGCGGTAAACAAGAGATGGCCAGCGCCTGTGTCGGGCGCAATTCGAAGCGCCTGTGTGGCATCAAGCTGATGTCCTATGGTCGTGACAAGCGGCTTACGCTGACCGACAAGGGTGAAGAAGTGCTGTTCCTGCGCCGCTGCGTGACGGGCCTGCGCGCGCTCGCGGCAGATCCGCAGGTGGCACTCGACGAAGACGTGCTGCGCTTCCTGAACCGCAAGTCGCATATCGTGCCGCTCGAAGGCGGCGGTCATGGCCTGAGCGACAAGGGCCGCGAATCGCTGGCCGATATCGCCCTGAGCGAAGAGCGCCGCTGACCGCGCCGGCCGTCCATCGCGGACGGCCGCTGTATTAACTCTCAGCTATTTTCTGATTCCGCAGCTGCAGCCGGGCTGCAGCATTGCGGCTGTCTAGTGCGCGCGGCGGCGGCTGGGATACACCAGCGCCCGCACCGCAACTTCGGCCGGTACGTTCATCGTCGCGAGAAATTCCGCTGCGCGCTGCAGGCCGAGGGTCGGAATCGATGCGATCGCCTGGTTGACCAGATCGGACGTGCGGCCATCGACGCGCTGGTGGCGCGTTGTGGTCGTATTCGGTGTCATGGCCATGTCGGGCATGTCATTCATGTTCATTGTGGTGTCCAGGTTTCGGGGTTGTGCCATTGGCCCGATGATTGTACGACCAATAATGTTTATTTAGCTATATAAATGTTTTACCGGCCATGTAATGACACGGCTTCGTACCGCCACGCGTGGCGGGCCTGCAACTGACAGTACGCTAGGCGGGTAACGTCTCGGGCGCTGGCGATGGCGTTGGCGCCGGCAGGCAGCGGCCTTCGGCCAGCAGCGCTTCGAACTGGTCGGCCGGCACCGGCTTGCTGAAGTAGTAGCCCTGCATTTCGTCGCAGCCGTGGCTGCGCAGGTAATCGAGCTGCGCCAGTGTCTCGACGCCTTCGGCGATCACGGCCAGCTTCAGATTGTGGGCCAGCGCGATGATCGACGTGACGATGGCCGCGTCATTGGCGTCGTGCGTGATGTCGGCCACAAAGGAGCGGTCGATCTTGAGCACGTCGATCGGGAAGCGCGACAGGTACGAGAAGCTCGAATACCCGGTGCCGAAGTCGTCGATGGACAGATTGATCCCGAGCGCCTTCATCCGGTGCAGCAACTCCACCGCCGGCGTGACGTCGCTCATGAACAGGCTTTCGGTCAGCTCGATCTCCAGGCAGGCCGCATCGAGCCCCGTCTCCTGCAGCGTCGCTTCCAGGCTGGCCATCAAGTTGGCCGCGCCGAACTGGCGGGCCGACAGGTTCACTGCCACCCGCAGGCGCGGGTAGCCGGCAACCTGCCAGGCCTTGTTCTGGGCACAGGCGGTGCGCATGACCCAGGCGCCGATCGGCACGATCAGCCCGGTCTCTTCGGCCACGCCGACAAAGCGCCCCGGCGGCACCATGCCCAGTTCGGGATGGTTCCAGCGGATCAGCGCTTCCATGCCGACGATCTGACCCGTCTTCATGTCCACCTGCGGCTGGTAATGCAGCACGAATTCGTCGCGTTCGAGCGCATTGCGCAGCGCGCCTTCGATACGCACCCGTTCCATCGCCTCGTCGTTCATGCTCGGCGTGAAGAACTGGAAGTTGTTGCGCCCCAGCTTCTTGGCGCGGTACATGGCGATGTCAGCGTGCTCGATCAGGTTTTCGCTCAGCGTGCCTTCGGTCGGGAACACGGCCACGCCGACCGAGCAGGTCACGAAGAACTCCTTGTTGCCGAGCATGACCGGCTGGGCGACGGCGTCCATGATCCGCTGCACGACGGCAGGCGAGAGCGGCTCGTCGGCATGCTCGTTGAGGATCACGACAAATTCGTCGCCCGACAGGCGCGCCACGGTATCGGCATCGCGCAGCGCCGCGCGCAGGCGCGCCGCCACCGTTACCAGCAGCACGTCGCCGGCCTTGTGGCCCATGCTGTCGTTGACGAACTTGAAGCGGTCCAGGTCGATCAGCATGACCCACACCGGCCGGTCGCTGCGGCTGGCAAACGCGATCGACTGGCTCAGGCGGTCCTGCAGCAGCGAACGGTTGGGCAGGCCGGTGAGCACGTCGTGCTGGGCCACGTGGTGCACGCGCTGCTCGGTCAGCTTGCGCTCGGTGATGTCGCTGCCGGTACCGCGGTAGCCGGTGAGCACGCCCGCGTCGTCGAACACCGGTTCGCCATTGACGCAGAACCAGCGCGCGTTGCCATTGTCGTCGAGCACCTGGTATTCAAGATTGTTGAACGCCTCGCGCGCCTGCATCTTGGCCAGGTGGGTGCGGCCGCTTTCGCTGTCGAGGAGGCCCGGCACGTATTCCCAGCGCGTCTTGCCGATCAGGCCCTGCACGGCGACGCCCGATTTTTCGGTGAAGCCGCCGGTGATCATCGTGAAGCGCAGCTCGGCGTCCTGCTCCCAGTACCAGTCCGACGACATCGACACCAGCTGGCGGAAACGCTGCTCGCTGTGCAGCAGCGCTTTTTCGGCGCGCTCGCGCGCGACCATGTCGTCGATCAGCTGGCGGTTGCTGCGGCGCAGTTCCGACGTGCGCTGGCGCACCAGTTGCTGCACCTTGCGCGCCCGCTCGCCGGCCGACTGCACGAAGGCGGCGCCCATCAGCGTGACAAGGATGCCCCCGCACAGCAGCGACAGCGAGGCAAGGTGGTCAGCCAGAAACGGCCGCGGCGCCGCAGCGACCTCGACGCGCCAGGGCCGCCCGCCCGCGTGCAGCACGGTGCTGTGCAGGCCATGGTCGGGACGCAACCAGCCGGCAAATTCGTGGCGCGATGCGCTCGACGTGGGGCCGTTCGAGAACAGCAGGGCGGCAGGGTCGGCATGGTCGCTTGCATACACCGACACGAAGATGTCGCCACCACCCAGCAGGCCGGCGGCGGCAAGCGATTCGCGCACGAGTTCCTGGCCCCGGACGACGACGGCGGTGTTGCCACGCATGACGCCCTGCTTGTCGAACACCGGCTGCACCAGGTCGAAGCTGGCCTTGCTCGCCGGCGCCTGGGCCAGCGCGAACACGCCGCTGGCGGCTGGCTGGCCCGTGCTGCGCGCCAGTTCGAGCGCGCCCATGACGGCGGCGTTGTGGGACAGGTTCAGGCCGAAGGCCGCTTCGTTGCCGGCCATCGGTTCGACGTATTCGATGACGTGGTAGCCGGTGCGCAGCGGCGCCGGCGCCAGGCCGCTGGCTGTCATCTCGGTCAGGATCGTACCGGGACGTACGCGCTGCAGCTCGGCCTCGATCACGGCGCGTTCACTGCCCGGCACGACGCGGTGGAAATTGAACGCCTGGATGAAGCGGTGGCGCTCGAGCAGGGCGGACGTGAAGTCGGCGAACCGCTCGCGGCTCACGGGCTCGCCCCTGGAAAACAGCTGGTTGGTGACGGCCAGAACTTCGAACGCCTGGCCCATGCCCTGATGCACCGCCGCCACGCGCTGGTCGGCGCGCTGGCCGAACGCGAGCGCCATATTGTCGTATTCGAGGTGGCTGACACCGATGAACAGGCCGAACGAAGCGGCCATGCCGCCCCCGAGCGTGAGGGCTGCCGCGAGAGTCAGTGAACGAGGCAGTCGGCGCGGCATGTTATTGAAAGGTCCAGGTCAATCCGTACAAATGAGTCAGGGGCGCACGCGACGACGGTTCTTGCCGGCGAGCATGAATGCGCGCCAGTGTGTCATACAAGGGGCTGGCACCGCAAACTTATCGTATTGTGAGGGACAAAGTGCACGCCGTGGGTAAAACCGTCCTAGCCGCGGCGCCGCGCCAGCCAGGCCACCATGCCGCGCGCGAGCAGCCGGTTGACCCAGCCGAAACCGATGCCGCTGCAGTCCCGGCCGCCCCGTGCAAGGCGTACCAACAGGCGTTCTCCGCGTAAAGGCGGGGTCGCGGGGCGCACGGCAAACAGGATCCGGTTGTTGCCGGCGATCTCCCGGAACCAGATCACGCGCCCATCAAAGGCATGCTGCAACCGTTGTAAGAAAGACACATAGTCGGGGTCGTAGGTGAAGATATTGGCCACCAGCACACCGCCGGGACGCAGCGCACGGCGGCAGGCTGCGTAGAACGCGCGGCTGGCCAGCGCCGGCGGCAAGCCACCCCGGTCGAAGCCATCCACCAGCAGCACATCGGCATCCCCGGGCGTGCGCGCCAGGTAGTCGGCCGCGTCGCAATGCAGGACCCGCAGGCGTTCATCATCTGGCGGCAGGCAGAACAGGTCGCGCAGCGCGATCACGTCGGCGCGGATCTCGAGCACCGTGATGCGGGCCTGGGGAAAGTGGCGGTAGCAGAACTTGGCTAGCGAGCCGCCGCCCAGGCCCACCATCACGATGTGGCGCGGGCGCGGCGCGAACAGCGTAAAGCACATCATGGCGCGGGTGTAATCGAGGACGAGGGCGTCGGGCCGTGCCAGCAGCATCTCGCTTTGCACATCGCCAGGTGTGAATGCGAGGGTGCGGTGCTTGCCGTCGCTCACGACCAGGGGCGCAGCGGCGGCAGGTGGTTCAGGAAGATGTTGGGGCGCGGGCATCTGGCAAGTATATGCCGCCGCGCCCCGCCGGATTATGCAGCGCTGCCCATCAGCGGGACGACGCCGAACACCAGTGCCGCCACCAGCATGACGAGTGCGGCCGAGATCGACCAGATCAGCGTGAAGCGCTGGTGGTCGCCAAACTCCACCTTGCACATGCCAACCAGCAGATAGGTCGATGCGACCAGTGGGCTGAGCAGGTGAACCGGCTGGCCGATCACCGAGGCGCGGCCGATTTCTGCCGCCGTGATGCCATACACTTCGGCCGCCTTGGCCAGCACCGGCACGATGCCGAAGTAGAACGCGTCGTTCGAGATGAAGAACGTGAACGGGATGCTGAGCAGGCCCGTGACGACCGCCAGGTACGGACCCATCCAGTCGGGCACGCCGGCGATGACGGACAGCGCAATGGCATCGACCATCTTGGTGCCCTGCAGGATGCCGACGAAGATACCGGCTGCGAAGATCAGCGACACCACCGGGACCACGTTCGCGGCATGATGCGCAATGCGCTCTTTCTGCTCTTCGAGGCCCGGGTAGTTGATCATGATCGCGACGGCGAAGAAGATCATGAACAGCACCGGCAGTGGCAGCACGCCCTTGATCAGGAACCCCATCAACAGGGTGGTCATCACCAGGTTCACCCAGATGAGCTTTGGACGCTTGATCGCGGCGTTCGAGACGTCGTTGTCATCGCCACCGCCATGGCCACCACCACCACCGGTGGCCAGCGCCGGTTCCGCCGACGGCCTCACCGTCGATTCGACCCGGCCGCCCGCCAGCTGGTGCACATTGCCATCGTAGGCCGATGCAGCGGCGCTCGGGCTCCAGTGGCCGGTGGTGCCATTCATTTCGGCGGCGGCCACGGCCGGCTGCAGCACGGCGACGTTCTGCGCCGCTTTGGCAGCTTGTTCCGCTTTTTCAGCCTGCGTCGGCAACGTCATGATGCCAAGGCGCTTGCGCTCCTTCATGCCCAGCACGCAGGCCACGAACACGACCCAGAGGGAGGTGACAGCCATCGGCAGGATCATCGGCACGAAGATGTCGCTGACGTCCACGCCGAGGGCGGTGGCGGCGCGCGCCGTCGGGCCACCCCATGGCAGGATGTTGAAGACGCCACCGGCCAGCATGATGACGCAGGCGAGCACCAGGCGGCTCATGCCGAGCCGCACGTACAGCGGCAGCATGGCAGCAACGGTGATCATGTAGGTCGTGGCGCCATCGCCGTCGAGCGAGATGAACATCGCCAGCACGGCAGTGCCGACGACGATCTTGAACGGGTCACCGCCGACGAGCTTCAGGATGAGGCGCACGACCGGATCGAACAGGCCCGAATCGATCATGATGCCGAAGTACAGGATGGCGAACATCAGCATGACGCCGGTGGGTGCCAGGTTGCGGATCCCGTCGAGCATCATCGGGCCAAGTTGCGGGCCGAAGCCGCCGATCACGCCGAAGCCGATGGGCACCACGATCAGGGCCACGAGCGCGGGCAGGCGCTTGGTCATGATCAGGTACATGAACACGACGACCATGGAATACGCCAGGATGGTCAACATCATCATCATTCTCCTTGCCGGTGCGCTTGCCGCACGCGGTGTGTGGGCCGCTGGGGCCCGTGGGGTTGGTGCAGGTGGCGCGTGGTGTGGTGGTGCACGGCTGCTTCATGCAGGCCGATGCACGGTCGATCGCGCGCCGTTTTTTTTCAGGCGCGGTTTAAACGGGGGAAAGCGCGGCCAGGGCGGCGTGCGCGGGGGCAGGGTTGTGCATGTTGTCTCCGATCGTTGTCGTTGGTGTGCTGCTGTTTGCACCAACTATAGGCGTGCGTGCCTTTCAATTGGCTTTCAGTGCACTTGACGCTTCAACGATCGCTGGTGCGGGGAATATCACGCGCACGCTCAAGCCAGGCCCATCGCCGGATGGGCCCAGCGTGATGCCGGCGCCATGCAGGTTGGCGATATCGCGCACGATGGCCAGTCCCAGCCCGGTGCCGCCCGGATTGGCTTCGAGGGTCGCCTGGGCGCGGTAAAACGGCATGAACACCTTGTCCATGTCGGCCGCTGCGATACCCGGTCCGCTGTCGCTGACAGCGAGCGATACCTGGTCGCCTTCGCGCCCGACCTGCAGCAGCACGCTGCCGCCGGCCGGCGTGTAGCGGATCGCATTGTCCACCAGGTTCGACACCATTTCGTGCAGCAGCAACCCCTGGCCGGGCACCGTTGTGAGGTCGTCGGCATCGGCTTCGAGCGCCAGGTCGATCCCTTTCTGTACGGCCGGCAGCGCCAGTTCCAGTCCGACCTGGCGCGCCACCTCTGCCAGCGAGACCGGCGCGTCTGGCGTGCTGCCGCTGCCATGCTCGATGCGGGCGAGCGTCAGCAGGCGGTTGGCCAGGTGGATCGCGCCGTCGGTAGTGCCGGCAATCGAGCCGACGATCGCGCGCATCGCGGCCGGATCGTTTTCGCGCAGGGCCAGTTCGGCCTGCGTCTTGAGCACCGCCAGCGGGGTGCGCAACTGGTGCGAGGCGTCAGCGATGAAGCGGCGCTGGCTGGCGATCAGGTCCTGCGTGCGCGCCATCGCGCCGTTCATGGCCGCCACCAGCGGCCGCACTTCCTTGTGCACGAGCGCCGGGTCGATATTCGACAGGTCGGACAGCGCGCGCGTTTCGACCTCGTTTTTAAGAAGCATCAGGGGTCGCAGCACCAGGCGCACGGCGAACCACACCATCGCCGCCACCGCCAGCACGAGCAGGGCCTGGCGCAGCAGGGTGCTCAGGAGGATGTCGCGCGACAGGGCCTGGCGCGCGTCGAGCGTCTCGCCGACCTGGATCAGCGCGATGCCGCGCATTGAATCGTCATAGACCGGTTGCAGCAGCGCCGCGATGCGCACCCGCTCCCCGTTGTAGGTGGCGTGGTAGAACCGCACCAGCGCCGGATACAGGTCGGTGCGCGGCACGTTCTTTGGCACCGGCGGCAGGTCGTCGTAGCCCGATACCGTCTCGCCGTGCAGACCCGTGACCTTGTAATAGATGCGGCCCAGCGTATCGGTCTCAAAGCTGTCGAGCGCCACGTAGGGCACGTTGGCGACGACCTTGCCATCCTGGACCGAGACCCGCTCGGCCAGCGCGCGGGTGGACGACAGCAGCGAGCGGTCGTAGGCGACATCGGCCGCCTCCAGGGCATCACGGTACAGCGACACCGCATTGAGCGCGACCAGCAGCACGAGCGGCAGGATCAGCCAGCGCAGCAGTTGTCCGCGCAGGCTGCCCAGTGGCCGGCCAGCGGTGATCTGGAGCAGGGAGGCGCGCAGGGTCATCGCGTGCTGCGGCTCAATCGGGCCGTTGCTGCATCAGATAGCCGATGCCCCGCAGCGTGACGATCATCGCGCGGGCATCCGGAAACTTTTCGAGCTTCTTGCGGATGCGGTGGATGTACAGCTCGATGGCGTCGAGGTTGACGTCGTCGGCCAGCGCGAACACTTCGTCGAACAGCTTTTCTTTCGACAGCGCGCGGCCCGGGCGTGCAATCAGCGCTTCGAGCACGGCGTGCTCGCGCGGCGTCAGTGCGAGCGCTTCGCCGCAAATGGTAAACATGCGCGACACGGTGTCGAAGCGCAGGCCCCCGCATTCGTGCACTAGCGCTTCGTTGCCGCTGCGGCGCCGCAGCAGCGCTTTGACGCGGGCTTCGAGTTCGGCCAGCTCGAACGGCTTGGGCAGGTAGTCGTCGGCGCCCAGGTTCAGGCCCTGCACGCGGTCTTCGAGGCCGCCGCGCGCGGTCAGGATCAGCACCGGCGTGCCGCCCCGCGCGCCGCCGCGCGCGCGCAGCCGGCGCAGCACGTCCAGGCCGTCCATCTTGGGCAGCGTCAGGTCCAGGATCACCAGGGCGTAGTCCTGGGTGTGGAGCAGGGCGTCGGCATCGGCGCCGGTGGCGGCGCATTCGACGGTCAGCTTGGCGTCGCGCAGGGCCTTGGACACCCAGTGGGACAGTTCGACATGGTCTTCAACGAGCAGGATTCTCATCGCGCCAGTGTAAACGCAAAGCGGCTTTTCGGAAAAGCGTCACTGAAAGCGAACTGAAAGGCGCGCGCCCCTATAGTCGGCCCACAAGCAGCGCATCAGCTGCAAGACATCACCATAACAACGTTCGGAGACACATGAAACAATCGGCCCTCGCGCTTGCCGTCCTGGCAGCGCTGTCCCTTTCCGCACCCGTCCTCGCCCAGAGCAACGTCCAGGTCTATGGCTTGATCGACGCCGGCGCGGAATTCGTCAACCATGCCGGCGAAGACGGCGGCAACGCAGTGCGCGTCATCTCGGGCGGCAAGAACACGTCGCGCTGGGGTTTTCGCGGCAGCGAAGACCTGGGCGGCGGCCTGAAAGCCGTCTTCAATCTCGAAGGCGGCATCCTGCTCGACACGGGCGCCAGCGATGGCGCGATCTTCAAGCGCCAGGCCTACGTGGGACTGGAGAACGACCTGGGCCGGATCGTCATCGGCCGCTCGTTTACCACCGTGTACGAACTGGTGATCAAGTTCGATCCGCTGGGCTTTGCGCCGAACTATTCGTGGGCCACGGGCGGCAGCGCCACCAGGCCATCGCGCTACGGCATGACGACCCAGTTCGATAACCTGATCAAGTACACGGGGCGCACGGGCGGCTTCACGTACGGCGCCACGGTCGGCCTGGGCGAACGGTCGGGCAGCTCGCGCGAAGGGCGCAAGCTGGCGCTGGGCGGCTCGTGGTTCGGCGACGGCCTGGGCGTGATGGCGTCGTGGGAGCGGATCGACGGCACGCCGATCGAGGGCACCGCCACGAATGGATTGGACGAAACGACGGCGTACCACGTGGCGGTCGACTACCGCAGCGGCCCGTGGCGCTACACGGCCGGCAAGCGTGGCTACAAGCTGGCGCAGGGCCGGACCAACCTGGCCGACCTGCGCGGCGACACCTACTGGGGCGGCATCACGCGCACGATCGACGCGGTCACGCTGACGGGCGCGGTCTATCACATCAACACGAAGAACCTGCCTGCCAACCTGGACGCTGACCCGACGATGTTCGTCGCACGCGCCATGCTGGCGCTGTCCAAGCGCACGGACCTGTATTTGTCGCTGGCGCACGCGAAGGCGGACAACGGCCAGCTGATTGGCCTCTCGCGCGACGATCCGGGGTTCGGATCGACCCAGAGCGGCATCACCGCGGGCATGCAGCACCGCTTCTGATTCCCTGCTACACCGTGCGGCGGTATCATGGGTGCCATGAAAACCTCGCACGTTCTCCTGTTGACCATGCTGGCGCTCGGCGGCCTGCCGCACGCCGGCGCCGCTGAATGCCTGATTCCGTCGAAACCCGGCGGCGGCATGGATCTCACCTGCAAGCTGGCGCAAAAAGCCCTGCACGATCAACCGGGCGCGCCTGAACTCATGCTCAGCTACCTGCCGGGCGGCGTCGGCGCCGTGGCCTGGCATTCGGTCGTCTCGCAGCGCCGCAGCGAAGCCGATACGCTCGTCACGTTTTCGGGCGGTTCGGTCCTGAATCTCGCGCTGGGCAAATTCGGCAAGGCCGACGTCGACGACGTGCGCTGGGTCGCAGCTTTCGGTGCCGACTACGGCATGGTCGCCGTGCGCGCCGATTCCCCTTACAAGACACTGTCCGACCTGCTGGGCGCGATCAAGCGCAATCCGAAGCAGGTCCTGATCGGCATGTCCGGCACGGTCGGCAGCCAGGACTGGATCAAGATGGCGCTGCTCGCGCGCATGGCGGGCGTGGACCCGCGCAAGCTGCGCTTTGTCGCTCTCGAAGGCGGCGGCGAGCAATTCATCGCGATGGGGGCAGGGCATGTGCAGGCGGTGTCGGGCGACACGTCCGAGGCGCTGCTGGCGGCGAGAGCCGGCAATGTGCGCGTGCTGGCCGTGCTGTCCGAAGGGCGTTTGCCGGGTGCGCTGGCCGGCGTGCGCACGGCGCGCGAGCAGGGATATGACGTGGTCTGGCCGGTGATCCGCGGCGTCTGGATGGGGCCGGATGTGCGCGAAGCGGATTACCGCCGCTGGGTGAAGGCCTTCGACGGCGTCGAGAGCTCGCCCGCGTTCGCGGAAATGCGGGCGCAGGCCGGGTTGTATCCGTTCGCGCTGACTGGGGATGCGCTCACGCGGTATGTCAAGCAGTCGGTGGATACGTATCATCGGCAGGCGAGGCAGTTCAAGCTGCTGAGGGAGCCGTAGGACGGCGCGTAGCCCGCCTCGACCTGTTCACATATGCTGAATCATCTACTTGCAGCCTACCTGCTTATCATTTTCCCGGCGTGGAATCTCTGGCGCAGCCTGCGTCCCAAGCGTGGCACGCCGCCGCGTTCACTACTGCGCCAGTACTGTTCGATAAGCGCGCATTCGCTCGCCTTGCTGGGCGTCTTGTGGGCCGGTTCATCGCAGGCCGGGTATACGTTGGAACAGCTCGGCTTCGACATGCCGCTGTCGAGCGCCGGCACGTGGGGCCTGGGATGTGCAGTTCTGCTGATGTGCGGCTTGTGGGCGATCGGCAGCATGATCGAACGTCGTAAAACACTGCAGGCGCGTGCGGAGGACGAACGCAAGATGCTGGCGTCTTCGTCCATATGGCCGCGTAACCTGGCTGAAGCGTTCGCATTCGCCGCGAGTATGCTGATCGTGACGGGCGGCTGGGAGGTGCTTTATCGTGGGTTCTTGCTGCTGGTGCTGTCGCCTGTCATTGGCCTGCCATTGGCGATTGCCGCATCCGCGCTCGCTTACGGTATCGGGCATGGCTATGCAAATCCGAAGCAGCTTATCGGCTCGATCATCTCGGCATTCTTTTTCACCATTGCATATGCCTGGACACAGAGTCTGTGGTGGTTGATTCTCATCCACGTGTTCATACCCTTGAGTACGATTCCGGCAGTGATGCGTGCGCAGCGCCGTCAGCCTGCTTCACAGTCCAGCATGACGTCTGTCATCGGCAGCTGAAGGGTTGCTTCTGTCCCGCAGCCCGCAGTATTGACAGTACGTGACTTTTTCATAACGGCAACCTATCATGCTGGCATGAGGGCCTCGTGCGGGTCAGAAACGGGCCCACTTTCAAGGATATCCATTCATTTCAGGCCACTTGTTCATGACGCTGCCACCTGTAATTCCTCCGTCCGTTGTTTGCGAAGATCCCGGCGTGTACCGGACGCTCTTGGAATCCACCAAGGCAATTCCGTGGCGAATAGACTGGGCGACGATGCGGTTTACCTACATTGGGCCGCAGATCGAAGAACTGCTGGGATGGAGCCAGGCAAGCTGGCTCACCGTGAACGACTGGGCCGATCGCATCCATGAGGAAGATCGTCAGAGGACGGTCGAGTTCTGTGTGGCGCAATCGCAAAAAGGCGTTGATCACGAGGCTGACTACCGCGCCATCACGCATCAAGGCGACCATGTCTGGATCCGGGATGTGGTTCACGTCGTGCGTCGCCCTGACGGCAGTGTGGAGTCGTTGGTCGGCTTCATGTTTGACATCTCGGCGCGAAAAGAGGCCGAAGACAAGATCGTTCAATTGCAGCGCGAACTCGAGCTTCTGTCGTACCGCGACAGCCTCACGGGTGTTGCCAACAGACGCATGTTCGACACCCTCTATCCCGTGGCATGGGCAAAAGCGCGCGAAAGCGGTCACCCGCTGTCTCTCGTGATCATCGATATCGATCACTTCAAGCAGTACAACGATCACTATGGTCACATGCAGGGTGACGAGTGCCTGCGACGCGTGGCGCAAGTGTTCGACGCAGCGGCATCCGATCCGGACGAGCTGTGCGCCCGTCTCGGTGGCGAGGAATTCGTCCTGCTGTTGCCTGGCACGGACCGGAAGGCGGCGTGGAGCAAGGCTGAGCGCTGCCGTGAGCTGCTGGCGGCGCAAGCGATTTTGCACGCCCGTTCCGGCGTCGGCCAGCTGGTTACCGTGAGCATGGGTATCGGTACCGTCGTGCCAGGCGCCCAGGATGACGCCAAGGCATTCCTCGACCAGATTGATCGCCGTCTCTATCAGGCGAAGTCAGCAGGACGTGACCGGTTCTGCGACAACGACGCATAGTGTCGACGCGATGGTTCGCCGGCTTCACGAAAGGCGGCGATATTTTAATGAGGCAGCCAGCAAATCGATTGTCCGGAAGCGCTTGGTGTGAGATTGCGTGATATTGCGCTTCCTCAGCCCGGATAAACTCTACATTTTATAACCCTGGGAATAGCAGCCTATGTCCGAAATGCAGTTTGCTAACAACTATCATGATCTGAGCAACTCGACAGGCGTCGATGCAGGGTTCCAGTTCGAATTCTCCTGCGAGCGCTGCAGTGACCGCTGGCGCACTCACTTCAAACCGTACCGCAGCGCCCAGGCTTCGGGCTGGCTGCAAAAGGGGGCAAGCATGTTCGGTGGCCTGCTCGGCAATGCAGGCAGCGTGATCGACAGCATGGCCCAGGCGGGCTGGCATTCGGCACGCGACGAAGCCTTTACTGAGGCACTGGCCGCTGGCAAGACGCACTTCAACCGGTGCGGAAACTGTCACGACTACGTCTGCAACCAGTGCTTCGACAACGCGAACGGCCTTTGCTTCAACTGCGCACCCAATGTGAAGGTGAAGATCACGCAGGCACGTGCCCAGGGCGAAGTGTCGGCCGCGTCCGAAAAGGCAAATGCCGAGGGCCAGACGCGCGGTGGACGCCTGGACGTCACGCAGAACATGCAGCTGGTGTGTACGCAATGCCGGGCCGAAACCCATGGGGCGAAGTTCTGCCCGGAGTGTGGCCACCGGACTGCCCAGCAGGTTGCTTGTCGCGCCTGCTCGACGACGCTGCAGCCAGGCACAAAGTTTTGTACCGAGTGCGGCGAGCGTCAAGCGTAAGTCTGTACCCAGCCTGTCGACGCGGCCATGCTTCAACGCCGCGCCGATCATCGGCATGACGTCCTGGGTTTATATCGCATTAACACCAGGCAACCATCTCCCCATGCCGTAGACTGCATCACACATATGCAACCAGGCAACGTCCATGACCGCCATCACCACGTTTTTCAGCCACCAGCCGATGTTTGCGCTGTTCTTCACCATCGCTGCGGGCTACCTGCTGGGGGCGGTCAGCGTGAAGGGCTTGTCGCTCGGCTCCGGCGCGGTGCTGTTCGTCGGCCTGGCCGTCGGCGCGGCCGTGCCTGACCTGGTCTTGCCCGGCATGCTCGGCAACCTGGGGCTTCTGCTGTTCCTGTACGGCGTCGGCATTGCCTATGGCGCCCAGTTCTTTCGCGGCTTGACGACGCCTGACGGCATCAAGGCCAATCTGGCGGCGCTGCTGGCCGTCATCACGGCGCTGGCGCTGGCGGTTGGCGTGGCGTGGCTGTTCCCGATCTTTGCGCTGCCTGAAGCGCTGGGCGCCTTTGCCGGCGCCGGCACCAGCACGGCGGCGCTGCAGGCGGCGCTGGCCGTGTTCGGCACGTCGGCCGCAACCGGGTATTCGGTTGCGTACCCGGTCGGCGTGGCCGTGCCGATCCTGCTGCTTGGCCTGTACAACGCTGTGTTCAAGCCGGCCAGCCCGGCGCCGGCATCGTCCGCGCTGCATCTGGAAGAAATCGACGTGGCTGAATTCTCCGTGCTGGGCATGACGCTGTTTGAGGCTGCGGCGCGCTTGCCGGACGGCGTTGCGATCGTTGCGCTGCGGCGCGGCGAGCACAATCTGGTGGCCGACAGCGCGATGCGCATCGAACCGGGCGACCGTTTGCTCGTCGCCGGCAATGACCAGACCGTGCTGCACGAGGTCGCCACGCGCTTCGGCCCGGCGCACCCGGGCGCCATGCTGCACGACCGGAGCGACCTCGACTACGACCGCTTCTTCATTTCCAGTGCCAGCATGGCCGGCCTGCCACTGAGCGCTCTGGCGCTGCCGACTGGACTCAATGCCCGCGTTCTGCACCTGCGGCGTGGGGATGCCGACCTGGTCCTGAACCCGGGGCGGCTGCTCGAAATGGGTGACCGCATCGGCGTGCTCGCGCCGCGCAGCAGCTTCCCCGCGCTGCGCAAGCTGTTCGGCGACTCGGTGCGCAGCACGGGGGAGGTAAGCTATATCGGCATCGGCGTCGGCGTGACGCTGGGGCTGGCGTTCGGCGCGATCGTCTGGCCGTTGCCGCTGATCGGGCAGTTCTCGTTCGGGTTCGCGGGGCTGCTGCTCGTCGCGCTGGTGCTCGGCTGGCGCCGCCGCAGCGGGATGTTCCAGTGGGCGATGCCGATTCCGGCCAACCTGGTCTTGCGCAATTTTGGCCTGACGCTGTTCCTGGCGGTCGTGGGTATCTCGTCGGGCTCGACGTTTGCCGCCGCGATCGCCAACGATGGCTTGCTGTACCTGCTGCTGGGCAGCGCGATTGCGGCCACGCTGGTCGTCGTCACGATGGTCATCGCCCTGTTCGTGTTTCGCCTACCGTTCGACAGCGTGGTCGGGATCGTGGCCGGCACCACGGGCAATCCGGCCATCCTCGCGTTTGCCAACCGGATCGCGCCGACGGACCGCCCCGATATCGGTTACGCGATGATTTTTCCGTCCATGACGGTGCTCAAGATCGTGCTGGTACAAGTGATCGGCGTCGTGGGGCGGTGAACTTTTCACGTGTCCGCAATGCGCGCACCGTAAAATAGCGGTTTGATCGATCACGCACGGATTATTTTTATGGAACCAGCAGAGCAGCGTTATCTCGTCCGCCAGGACAAACGGTCGGACGACGGCAAGAAACCACCCGTCTTCGCGAAGGTCATGCGCAGCAAGGAAGGCAAGTTCGAGGGCGTCTCCTTCATCAAGAACAAGGAGAAAGCGACGATCATGACGATCGCGCAAGCGGACGAAGTCATCGCCTGGGCCACGACCAAGAAAGACAAAGCAGCCGAGTACGAGACCCGGATCATTTGCGTCGGCCAGTAAGCCACCCTGTTCGGCTAGCCGAACGCACCACACGACCACATCATGCACAGTGAACCACCCGTTTCCCAGCGTCTGCGCGCGCTGGTCCGCTCAATGCCGCGCACCGGCATCACCCTCAGTGAACTGATCCGTAGCGTCGGCAACGACGGCCTCCTGATCCTGGTGGCGTTGCTCACGCTGGTGTTCCTGATCCCGATTTCGATTCCGGGCGTGAGCACCGTGTTCGGCGCCGCGATCCTGCTCATCAGCGTCAGCCGCCTGTTCGGGCGCGATCTGTGGATTCCATCGAAGCTCGAACACCGTGTCATCGGCACGCGCAAGCTGCGTCCACTTCTGCGCAAGGCACTGTCGTGGCTCAAGAAACTCGAGCGTGTCAGCAAGCCCAACCGCATCCAGTGGCTGGTGGCCGCCGGTCCGGTCGCGTTCTTCAACAACGCGGCCCTGATCCTGGGTGCGGTGCTGCTGATGATGCCGTTCGGCCTGATCCCGTTCAGCAACACGTTCCCGGCCGTGGCGATCCTGTTCCTCGCCATCGGCTTGCTGCAGCGCGACGGCGTCTGCATCCTGCTGGGTCACATCAGCAATGTCGTGACCATCATCTATTTCAGCGTGCTCATTGGCGGTGGTGGCCTGGCCGTACGCGAGGTATTCAACCGCTTCGCCGGCTGAGTGGCAGGGTTGGCTTGTTGCAAGGCATCACTTTCTGATAAGCTGGCCGCCAGCCGCCCGTGCGCCTTCTGCCGGCCTCCAGGCGCGAATCAATCACCCCGCACTCCGGCCCGCCAGCCTGGTGCCGGCACCCGGAACGCCGAACATGAGTAATAACATGCCTATGCTGGATGCGTCGACGATGGTGCTGGTGCTCGCCCTGGGCAACCTGACCCTGTGCGCGCTGCTGACCTTTTTCAATCACGGTCCCGTACGCGCCCCTGCGATGACGTTCTGGAGTCTGTCGAAACAGATTCAGGGCGGCGCCTGGCTGCTGCTGGCGCTGGGCGACTCTGGTGTGGTGCCGGCCCCCATCTCGATCCCTGGCGGCTACGCGCTGCTGTTTGCCGGCGTGGCGATCGAAGCGGGCGCCTCGTGGGAAGCAGCGCGCCGGCCGGCCTGGCGCACACCGACCCTGATCCTGGTCGGCGTGGCCGTCCTCGTGTTCTTCCTGTGCTATCTGGTCGACGAAGAGGGCTTGCGCAGCGTGGCCGCATCGCTCCTGCTGGGCGCGTTCTACCTGTCCGGCGCAGTGGCGCTCGCCTGGCGCTGGCGTGATGCGAGCCTGCTGCAGCGCTTTCTGGCGCTGGCGACGGCGGCGCTGGCGCTGGTGGTGGCGGCGCGCGGCTTGTCGGTGCTGCTGCTGCCACGAGGCTGGGGCTGGCTCTCGAATGACCTGTTGAGCCAATTCTCCAGTGGCGCCCTGTACCTGCTCCTGCTCGGCAATGCCTTCGGCGTGCTGCTCTTGACCCGCGAACGCCTGCAGGACACGCTCGAACGGCTCGAGACGGTCGATCCTCTGACCGACGCGCCGAACCGGCGTGGTTTCTTCCAGCTGCTCGCGCCGTGGCTGGCGCTGGCGCGCCGGCCCGGCCTGCCGACGGCGCTGATCGTGTTCGATCTGGATGGCTTCAAGCGCGTCAATGACAGCTATGGCCATCCGGCCGGCGACGTCGTGCTGCACCAGATGGTCGCGCTGTGCCGGCGCCAGTTGCGCGACAGCGATCAGCTGGGGCGCGTGGTGGGCGTCGAATTTGCCGTCCTGCTGCCGCGCACCAGCCTCGATGAAGCGGTGCTTGTGGCCGAACGCATCCGCGCCGCCATCGACACGACCCCGGTCAAGAGCGAGCGGGCGATGATCAAGCTCACGGCCAGTTTTGGCGTGACGACGATCCGGCCCGAAGACAGCACCACCTCGCTGTTCCAGCGCGCCGACGAGGCCATGCAGCGCGCCAAGCGGGCCGGCCGCAATCGCGTGGCGCCTGCCAGCGAAGCGGTCGCCGATATCTAGCGCGCGGGCCCGTTGCGCAGGGTCATGTAACGCGCCCGTCACGGTGGCCGCTTATGCTCATGCCCCATGCCGACCATCGATCACGAATCACCCATCTATGCCGCTGTCGAGCTTGGCTCGGACAGTTTTCGCCTGCACATCGGCCGTTTCGGTGATGGCGGGCTCGAGCTCGTCGCGACCATGTGCGAGAAGGTCGAGCTGTCAGCGTCGTTCGACGAAGACGGCATGCTCGACAGCGCAGCGCTGCGCCGTGCCCTGGCCTGCCTGGGGCAGTTCCGGGGCGCGCTCGACGCCTGGCGGCCGCACGCCGTGCGCGTCGTGGCTACTGCGGCCCTGCGCATGGCGCGCAATGCCTCTGTATTCCTGCCGGCGGCCGGGCGCGCGCTCGGTCACCCGGTCGACATCATCGCGGGCGACGAAGCCGGGCGCCTGGTCTATCTGGGCGTGGCCAATACGCTGGGGGTAGCCGACCCTGCACCGCGGCTCGTGCTCGACATCGGCAGCATCTCGACGGAGCTGGTGGTCGGGGAGGGCGCCGCGATCCGGCGCATCGAGTCGTTCGCGCTCGGGGCGGTGCGCCAGAGCCTGACGTTTTTCGCGAACGGGCAGATCGACGCGGCGGGCTTCGACGCCGCCGTGCGTTCGAGCCGCAGCCGCTTTGCCGAAGCGGGGTTCGGCGCGCGCGGCTGGGGCATGGCGTATGGGGCGTGCGGGACGGTGCGTGCGCTGGCTGGCCACGCGCACCGGGGCAGTCATGTGGACACGCCGCTGACACGGGCCGATCTCGCAGGTTTGCGCGATGCCTTCATTGCTACCCGCCAGGGCGTGCAACTGGCCGGCGGGCTGGCGTTGCTGTATGGCTTGATGGAAGAGCTGGACATCGCGGCAGTCACGCCGGTGGCTGCCGGCCTGCGCGTGGGCGCGCTGTGGGACCTGCATCAGCGCGCCGACGCATTCGTTGGCAGGCTAGCCGATCCGATGGACGTCGCCTGACGCATCAACGGCTGTCGGATCGACGGTCAACGGTGTCACCGGCGTGCTGTCACGCAGCCAGCCGAACAGGATCGCCATCATCAACGGGCCGACAAAGAGGCCGATGACGCCCAGCGTCGATACGCCGCCCAGCAAGCCGAACAGCACTGCCAGGAATGGCAGGTTCACGCGCTTGCCGATCAGTTTTGGACGGATGAATTTATCGACCAGGAACAGCTCGACCGCGCCCCAGGTGAACAGGCCCAGCGCCTCGGCCGAGTTGCCCTGACCGAACAGCAGCAGCGAGACCATCGTGAACGACAGCGGCGCGCCGCCCGGGATCAGGGCCAGGTAGCCCGTGATCACGCCCAGCAGCACCGGGGCCGGCGCGCCGGCGATCCAGTAAGCCACGCCCAGCACGATGCCTTCCAGGATGGCGATCGAGCCCAGGCCGAGCGCCGTGCCGCGTACTGACAGCGGCAGCACGCGGCGCAGCTTGGCATACTGGACAGGCGCCAGGCGCTGGCCGGCGCCGTCGATGTAATGCATCACGGCCGCGCCGTGCAGGTACAGCACGAACAACGTCAGGAGCGTCAGGAACAGGTACAGCGCATTGGCCAGGATGGTCGAGCCCCAGACCCGCGCGGTGTCGGTCAGGTGCGGCATGAAGTCGCCCAGAGTCGTGCGCACGAGTGCGTTCAGGCCGCCCGGCACCGCCAGGTGTTCGAGCCACCAGGTGACAGCCGGTTCGGCCACCAGCGGCAGGCCGGTCAGCCAGGCCGGTACCGGCACGCCGGTCTGGTTGAAGCTGATGAGCAAACGCTGCAGGCTGGCCAGTTCGCTGCTGAGCGTGTGGAACAGCAGGACGGACGGGCCCACGAAGCTGACGATCAGCAGCACGAGCATGAAAGTGGCGCTGGCCAGCGGCGGCCAGCCGCGGTGCAGCATGCGCTGGTGCAGCGGCCACGTGATCACGGCCAGGAGGCCGGCCCACGCGATCGAGCCGAGAAAGTGCTGGAGCAGCAGGGCCAGCGCGGTGGCAAACAGCACCGGCAGGATCCATTGAGTCTTGGTGCGCATACTGGCCTGGGTCGGGTTCATAAATTACTGGGGTGCGCAGGGGCCAGCGAGAAGAAGCTCGCGGCGCCGACAAGTTTACAGCAGAGTCGTCGCCTTGGCAGGATAATTCAGGTGTATCTCCTGCAAAAGAGGAGTTTGCCGAAGCTTTACTTCGGAAAAACGGAAACCTCGCTCTATGAAGCCTGTATTGTCACCCGGATTGGCTTCGGTTGCCGGCGGGATGTCCTTACCCACCCTGCATTCCTGTCCGACAGCATACTGGCAAATCGTTTATATTGTTTGCCTTCTCAACGAAGGAGCGGCTCATGCCCCGCACACCTGCCGCCAAATCAGCATCCCGCGCCGCACCTGCGGCAGCGAAAACCACGCGCGCTGCCAAGCCAGTGAAGGCCGTCGCCAAGACTGCCAAAGTCGCCAAGCCCGTCGCGCCACCAGCGGCGCCGGCCAGGCCCGCCGCAAAAACCAGTGTGAAGTCGGTGGTCAAATCGGCCGCCAAGGCGCTGGCCAGCAGCCCGGCCCGTAAACCCGCCGCGCCACGCGCCGCCGCCAAGTCACCGGTCGTGCCGATCGTCGAACGTGCGCCTGCTGTGGAAGCGCGTCCGGCACTGGTGCGCGACAGCTTCACGATGCCGGAAAACGAGTATGCGGTGCTGCTGGAAGTGAAGCAGGCCTGCCTGCGCGCCGGTGTCGACGTCAAGAAAAGCGAGCTGCTGCGCATTGGCGTGGCCCTGCTGGGCCAGCTCGACGTGGCGACCTTGCAAGGCGTGCTGGCGGCGCTGCCGCAGCTCAAGACAGGGCGACCGCCGGCGCAGGAGTGACTTCGGTGCCGTCGCGCGCCGTCAGTGCAGCGCCGCGGCGCTGCTGAGTTCCTTGAGCTCGCGGATCGGGATATTCGACTTCTCGTGCATGCGCAATAGAATCGTCGCGCCGACATTGAGCTTGCGATGGCGGATCTTGCTGATGATCGGAGGCTGCACTTCGAGCACGCGGCACAGCTCCGCGTCATTCTTCAACTGCATGCGCTCGATCAGTGTGTCGAGCAGCTTGTTGGGCACGAAGCTCGACGGCTCAAGCTCGCGCGCTCGCTGCATCGCTTCGAGTAACTCCTGTTTTTTCTGGCGTACGGTCATGTCGATTCTCCCTGATGAATACATGATTCAGGACAGACCGGTTGTTCTGGATAATCCTTGCCTGTTTTGACAGCTGTTTGCGGCAGGTCGTTGCGATATTACTACGATTGCGTCGCGCACGTTTCGGGTCATTTAACTAAATTCGCGTTAATCGAGCGTTTCTTCTCGGAATTTACGCTAATTTCAGTCCGGCGTGGGTCAGCAGCAGGACCTTGTCGGCCATGGCGGCCGCGGCGTGGGAGTGGGTGACCATGATCGCGCCGGCGCCATGTGCACGCGTCTCGTCGCGCAGCAGTTGCAGGATGCTGCCGGCAGTTTCGGGGTCGAGGTTGCCGGTCGGTTCATCGGCCAGCAGCAGGGCCGGGCGGTGCACCAGTGCACGGGCGATCGCCACGCGCTGCATCTCGCCGCCCGACAGCTGGCGCGGAAAGTCGCCGCCCCGCCCATGCAGCCCGACCGCATCGAGCATCGCATCGGCGCGCTCGAGCGGCGCCTTGTTCAGTAGCAGCGGCAGGGCAACGTTCTGGCGCAGCGTCAGGTGCGGCAGAACGTGGAAGGCCTGGAAGATGAAGCCCATGCGGGTGCGGCGCAGCCGCGTGGCGGCGTCGTCGTCCAGGTTCGAGATCGGCGTGCCGTCGATGATCACGCGGCCGCCATCGGGCGTGTCCAGGCCCGCGATCAGGTTCAGCAGCGTCGACTTGCCGACGCCCGATTCGCCCATGATGGCGACGAATTCGCCGGCCTTGAACACGTGCGAGAGTTCGGCCAGCACGGTGCGGCCGCCATACGATTTGGTGAGCTGGTCGAGTTCGAGCATCGGGTGAGGTGTCCGCAAGTAAGGGTTAACGCGTCAATGCGCGGCGCAGCGCATAACTGGCGGCATCGACCAGCGCCACCAGTACCAGCATCGCAATCACGACCGTGGCGGCGCTGGGCATCTGGAACAGCGACAGGTGATACTTGAGCATCTGGCCCAGGCCCCCGGCGCCCACCACACCCAGTACTGCCGCCGCGCGGATATTGTTTTCCCAGCGGTACAGCGTGTATGACAGCATCTGCGGAAGCGCCTGGGGCAGCGTCGCGTACAAAAACGCTGCCAGCGGCCGCGCGCCGTTCGTGCGCAGGCTTTGCTCGGCGTGCGGTTCGATGTTTTCCAGCGCATCGGCAAACAGGCGCCCCAGCACACCGGCCGTGTGCGCGGCCAGCGCCAGCGTGCCGGCCAGCGGCCCCAGGCCCGCCAGCACCAGCAGCACCGCCGCCCATACCAGTTCGGGGATCGAGCGCAGCACATTGAGCACCAGGCGCGTCACGGCGCGCGCTGTGCGGCCCATGCGCCCGGCGCCGGCCAGCGCCAGCGGCATGGCGACGAGCGCCGCCAGGATGGTGCCGATGGCCGACATGGCCAGGGTCTCCCAGAACGCGACGAGGGTCTTGGCCAGGAACGCCGGGGCGGTGTCGGGCGGCGCGAAGCCGGCCAGGAATTCGGACGCCGAATCGATCGCTTCGCGTGTGAAGAATGCGCTCCACTGCAGCGGCAGCGAGGCAAAGCTGGCGACGATCAGCGCCAGCAGGCCGCCGAGAATGAGCCAGGTGCCGGCCTGGCGTGGCGGCGGGGCGGGGATCGCGCTGCGCGGGGCGTTATCCACCTTCATCCGATCCTCCGGCGCAGCAGTTTCGAGACCAGGTCGGCGCCGGCCACCAGCAGCACGAACATGATGAGCATCGTCGCCACTTCGCCGCCGGCCATCATCTTGGTCGATTCATCCAGCCGCTGGCCCAGGCCGCCGGCGCCGACGAAGCCCATCACGGCCGAGCCGCGAATCGCGCACTCCCAGCGGTACACGGTGTACGACACGAGTTCGGCGCTGGCATCGGGCAGGGCGCCATACAGCAGGGCCGGCAGGCGCCCGCTACCATTGGCCAGCAGGACGTCGGTCGCATGCGCGTCGGACGATTCGAGGATTTCGGCATACACCTTGGCCAGCATGCCCGAATAGGACAGCGCGATCGCCAGCACCCCGGCCGTCGGGCCCAGGCCCACGATGCGCACGAACAGCAGCGCCCACACCAGCTCGGGCACGGAGCGCAGCACCATCAGGATCCAGCGCAGCACCTGGCGCACGACGCCCGCCAGCGGACGGATGCGGCCCGTGCCCAGGCGCGAGATCGACAAGCGCTCGCTGATGACGAAGGTGGCCGGAATGGCGACGATCAGCGCCAGTGTCAGGCCCGCGGTGGCGATTGCCACGGTCTGCCAGGTTTCGCGCAGCACCATCGCCAGAAAGGCAGGATCGGTTTCGGGCGTCAGGAAATCACGCAGGAAGCCGCCGGCCGCGCGCAGGCTTTGCGCGTCGAACAGCAGCCATGGTTTGAATTCGGCCGCGACCAGCAGCGGGTACAGCAGCAGGACGAAGACGACAGCGCCCATCAGGCGCGCGCGCCAGGCCGGATCGGGATGCAGCACCGTCTTGCTCGTCATGCCTAGAAACAGGCGCCGACGGCGATTTGTGCAGGCGTGTCGTGTGGCGGGGCCACGTGCGGCTCGACGTTTTCGTTGGCGTACAGGTCGGCGATCATGGTGTCGGTGACCTGCTCGCGCGGCGCGTCGAACACGATGCGCCCGTCGCGCAGGCCCACCAGGCGACCGAACTGTTCGCGCGCCAGATCCACCTGGTGCAGGCTGCACACCAGCGTGGCGTTGCGCTGGGCGGCTTCCTGGCGCAGCGTGGCCAGCGTGTGGCGCGCGAGCGCCGGGTCGAGCGCCGAGATCGGCTCATCGACCAGCAAAGCTTGGGCATCGGACAGCAGCAGGCGCGCCAGGCCGCAGCGCTGGCGTTCGCCGCCGGATAACCGGTCGACGCGGGCATACAGCTTGTCGCCCAGCGAAAAGCGCGACAGCGCAGCGTGCGCCGCATCGGGATCGTTCGGACGCACGAGCGACTTCAAGGCCTGCCACAGCGTCCAGTGCGGCAAGCGTGCCGCCAGCACGGCCGTGACGACGCGCTGGCGCGCCGGCAGCGGCGGTGTCTGCGGCGCCAGGAACAAACGCGCACGCAGCCGGTGGCGCGCGGCGTGCGGCAGATTCCAAGGCTCCTGGCCCAGGATCTCCAGCGCACCCGCGCCCGGTTGGTGGGCGCAGGCCAGCGTGGCGAGCAGCGTGGTCTTGCCAGCCCCGGACGGGCCGATCAGGGCGACCTGTTCACCGGCGCCGATCGTGAGGTCGAGCGCGTGCAGGGCAGCCGCGCGGCTGCCCGTCAGGTGGCGCACGGTCACGCCGCGCAGGCGAAAGGTCGCCATCGTGCGATTACTTCAGCAGGCCGGCGTTTTTCGCCGCTGCTTCGATCGCGCCGTAGTTGGCGGTCTTGGTGGTCACGAACTTGGTAGCGCGTTGCAGTTCGAGGATTTCCTTGCCCTGTGGGGTCGAATCGTCCAGCGCCAGGAAGGCGTCGGTGATTTTCTTCTTCAGCGCCGGGTCCATGTCGGTGCGCACGGTCCAGTTGTAGTCGAAGTAGCCAGGCGTCGTGTAGAACACGCGCACCTGCTTCGGATCGATTTTTTTCGCCTCGACCAGTTTTTCCCAGACCGAGATGTTCAGCGCGCCCGCATCGACCTTGCCGCCGGCAACAGCAGCCACGGTGGCGTCATGCGCGCCCGAGAACGCGATGCGCTTCAGGTCGGTGTCCGGATTGATCTTGGCTTGCAGCAGGAACGAGCGCGGCATCAGGTGGCCCGAGGTCGACGATTCCGAACCGAAGGCCAGCGTCTTGCCCTTCAGGTCTTCCAGCTTGGTGATGGTCGGTACGGTGGTGATGAAGACCGAGCGGAATTTTTCATCTTCCACGCGCTGCACCAGCGGGGTGACCTGGCCTTTGCTGCGCACGTTCGCCTGGACAAAGGTAAAGCCGCCGAACCAGACCATGTCGATCTTGCGGTTGACGAGGCCTTCCACCGAAGC
Source organism: Oxalobacteraceae sp. CFBP 8761 (assembly GCA_014841595.1). Taxonomy (NCBI): domain Bacteria; kingdom Pseudomonadati; phylum Pseudomonadota; class Betaproteobacteria; order Burkholderiales; family Oxalobacteraceae; species Oxalobacteraceae sp. CFBP 8761. The sequence continues at coordinate 1,181,350 of JACYUE010000002.1, forward strand.
AGCGTAGTCGGTCACCGGGGTGAACTCCACCTTCAGACCCGTGGCCTTGGCCAGGTAGTCGCCCAGCGGCTTGAACTTGCGTTGCAGTTCGGTCGGCGATTCGTCGGGAATGGCCGAGACGCGCAGGACACCGTTGCTCTGTGCGTGGGCGGCGCCCGCGATCAGCAGCGTGCCGGCAGCGGCGGCGCACAGGGTTTTGAGAACGTTGCGGCGGAAGGACAGGGTCATGGTGGCTCTTGTCTAAAAAGTAATGAAACGAGGCTGACCCGAGGGGCAGCACGCTTGGCGTGAGGCAGACTAGGCGAATCCGGGGAATCCGCTATGATAGCTAAAACAGCAATACACAGAGAAATAAATAAAGAAATACCAGAACTACGCGAAGCAAAACTCACAGGCCATCTCGCATGGTGCGTCGTGGCGGCACGAATGATAAACCCTATGCTGACATCCTGTACACCTGAAGACGTCGCGGCGCCCCGTCACAGCGCGCACGAAGCCGACGAACTGCACACCGGCCTGCAGGCGCCAGCCGCCTGGATCTCCCCCAAATACCTGTATGACGCGCTCGGCTCGAAATTGTTCGAGGCGATCTGCGAATTGCCAGAGTATTACCCAACGCGCACCGAAGCGTCGATCTTTGAGCGCTATGGCGTTGAAATCGCCCGTTCCGCAGGCACTGGCGCGACGCTGATCGATCTCGGCGCCGGTAACTGCGCCAAGGCAGCGGCGCTGTTCCCGCTGTTGCAGCCGGCGCAGTACGTGGCGATCGACATTTCCACCGACTTCGTGCAAGACGCCCTGGCGCGCCTGCGCCAGCGGTTCCCCCAGATCGCGATGGAAGCGCTGGGGATGGATTTCTCATCGAGCTTCGAATTGCCGCCGCAGGTCAATACCGGCCGGCGCCTGTTCTTTTATCCGGGCTCGTCGATCGGCAACTTCACGCCGGACGAAGCGCAGGGTTTTCTGACGCGTCTGCGCGCGCAGTGCGGCAACGATGGTGGCGTGCTGATCGGCATCGACCTGGCCAAGGATTCTGCCACGCTCGACGCTGCGTACGATGACGCACTGGGCGTCACCTCGGCCTTCAACCTGAACCTGCTGCGCCATGTGAACCGCCTGATCGACGCCAACTTCGACATCAAGGGCTGGCAGCACCGGGGCGCCTACAACGCAGCCATGGGCCGCATCGAGATGCACCTGGAGGCGCGCAGTGCGCAGACCGTGCACTGGCGCGGTGGCGAGCGCCGCTTCGAAGCGGGCGAACGCATCCACACCGAGAACAGCTACAAATACCAGCAGGCCGACGCGATCGGGCTGCTCGAGCGGTCGGGTTTCGAGGCCACGCGCGTCTGGACCGATCCGCAGCGCTGGTTTGCCGTCATTCACGCCCAGGCGATCGCATCATGAACATGATGCGCGATGACAGCTTGCCACGCGCTTTTGCGCAGGTACGTACCCGTTCGCTGCAGCTGGCCGAGGGCTTGTCCGACGAAGACTGCGTCGCGCAGTCGATGCCGGACGCGAGCCCGATGAAATGGCATCTGGCGCACACGACGTGGTTTTTTGAAACCTTCATCCTCGAACCGCGCGAAGCCAATTTCGCGCCGTTTCATCCGGCGTTCCGGGTGTTCTTCAATTCGTACTACAACGGCGTGGGCAACAAGCATCCGCGCGCCCAGCGCGGGCTCCTGACGCGCCCGGGCATGGGTGTCGTTCGGGAATACCGCGCGAACGTCGACCGCCGCATCGCCGATTTGCTGGCGGGGGGCATCGACGAGACGCTGGCCACGCTGATCGAACTGGGCCTGCAGCACGAACAGCAGCACCAGGAACTGATGCTCACCGACGTCAAGCATTTGCTGGCGCAAAATCCGCTGTACCCGGCGTATGCGACGGACGCCATGGCGCCGTCCGCACCGGCCGAGCCGCTGGCCTGGCTCGATTTCGAAGGCGGCCTGGCCGAAGCTGGTTATGGCGGCAAGGGCTTTTGCTTCGACAACGAATTGCCGCGCCACCGCACCTATGTCGCGCCGTTTGCACTGGCCTCGCGCCTGGTCACCAATGGCGAATACCGCGCGTTCATCGAGGCGGGCGGTTACCGCGATCCGGCACTCTGGCTGGCCGAGGGCTGGGACCGCGTCAGCAGTGGCGAGATCACCCATCCGCTGTACTGGGTAGAAGAGGCCGATGGCTGGCACGAGTTCACGCTGCACGGCCTGCAACCGCTCGACCCCGAGTTGCCGGTCACGCACGTCTCGATGTACGAGGCGGATGCATTCGCGCGCTGGTCGGGCGCGCGCCTGCCGACCGAATTCGAATGGGAATTCGCCGCGCGCCAGGCGTGCCTGGGCAGCGGCCCGGCCCATCATCCGGACGCGGCCAGCGGCGCCGGCCTGCAACAGATGTTCGGCGCCTGCTGGCAATGGACCAGCAGCAGCTATGCACCGTATCCCGGCTTCGCACCGGCACCGGGCGCCATCGGCGAATACAACGGCAAGTTCATGATCAACCAGTATGTCTTGCGCGGCTCGTCGTGCGCCACGCCGGGCGGTCACGCCCGGCCCAGCTACCGCAACTTCTTCCCGACAGGCGCGCGCTGGCAATTTTCCGGCATTCGCCTCGCCCGATGAGTCGTCGGCGTGACTGGACGGCGCGCCTGAAAGATCAGCGCGCCAATGTCTATATCCTGAATCATCCGCTCAAGTTCACGCTGCAAGTCCTGAAGGGGTTCCGCGCCAACCAGGGCTTGCTGCTGGCGGGCGCCGTGGCCTATTACGCGCTGCTGTCGATCGTGCCGTTTTTGATGCTGGTGATGGTGGTGCTGTCGCATTTCATCAACCCAACCGAGTTGCTGGAAACGCTCAGCCGCTACCTGCAACTGCTGGTGCCGGGGCAGTCGGCGCCGATCGTGGCCGAGGTGGCGCACTTTCTGGACGACCGCCAACTCATCACCTGGGTGCTGGCGGTGACGATGCTGTTCTTCAGTTCGCTTGCTTTCACGGTGCTGGAAAACGCGATGAGCGTGATTTTCGTGCACCGCGTGGCGATCCGGCGCCGGCATTACCTGGTGTCGGCCGTGCTGCCGTATTGCTACATCCTGGCGCTCGGCGTGGGGATCATGGTCGTCACGCTCGTGGCGGGCGCGCTGCAGGTCATGGGGCGCGAAAGCGTGTGGCTGTTCAACTATGAATGGTCGCTGAATGGCGTGTCGGGTGCGCTGCTGTATCTGCTGGGGCTGATCGGCGAGATTCTCGTGCTCACGTCGATCTACCTGGTGATGCCGGTGGGGCGGCTGTCGATATGGCACGCCGCCATCGGTGGCGTGACGGCGGCGCTGCTGTGGGAAGCGGCGCGCCACATTCTGGTCTGGTATTTCTCGACGCTGTCGCAGGTGAACCTGGTGTATGGCTCGATGACGACGGCCATTGTCGTCATGTTTTCGCTCGAGATTGCAGCCACGCTGCTGCTCCTGGGCGCGCAGGTGATCGCGGAGTACGAGCGGGTTGGCCTGGTGCCCGACGATGCGGCGCAAGACCCAATGACAACGGCGCCAGACGCAGCCCGGTAAGTTCCGGGTGCTCCTGGCGCCGTTGGGGACGCTACGTGCAGACGACTAGCTTATTTGTCGTCCTTCTTGGTGATGAACACGCTGGCGATACAGCTACCGGCGATCAGCACAGCCACGACGGTCAGCGAAGCCTGCACTGGCACGTGGTACCACGGCATGATCAGCATCTTGACACCGATGAAGGTCAGGACCATCGCCAGGCCATACTTGAGCAGGTGGAAGCGGTCAGCCACGTCCACCAGCAGGAAGTACAGTGCACGCAGACCCAGGATCGCAAACATGTTCGACGTGAACACGATGAACGGATCGGTCGTGATCGCGAAGATCGCCGGAATCGAGTCGACCGCGAACACCAGGTCGGTCACTTCGATCAGGATCAGCACCAGGAACAGCGGGGTGACAAAGCGCACACCGTTGATTCGCACGAAGAACTTCTCGCCGTGGTCGCCTTCGGACACTTTCAGGTGCCTGCGGGCGAACTTCAGGATCGGGTTGTTGACCACGTCCGGTTCGGCATCGACGGCCACCAGCATGCGGATACCGGTGAACAGCAGGAACGCACCGAACAGGTACAGCACCCAGCTGAATTCACTCACGACCCACGCACCAGCGCTGATCATGATGGCGCGCATGATGATCGCACCGAGCACACCGTAGATCAGGACGCGACGCTGGTACTGCTGCGGCACCTGGAATGCGGTAAAGATCAGCAGGAACACGAACACGTTATCGACCGACAGGGCTTTCTCGATCAGGTAACCGGAGAAGAACTCCAGCGCTTTCTGGTCAGCGATTTCCGAGCCGACGCTGCCTTTCAGATACCACCAGAGGCCGGCATTGAACAGCAGGGCCATGCTGACCCAGACCAGCGACCAGATACCCGCTTCCTTGACGCTGACCTTGTGCGCCTTGTTACCGCCAAAGACGAACAGGTCGAGCGCCAGCATCACCAGCACGAAGCCGACGAAGCCAGCCCACATCATGGGGCTTGCAATTGTTTCCAGACCGTTCATTGGTTGCTCCCTTCATGGCGCAGCTCGTGCAGCCGGTTGTCCTGCGCCCGTGCGCAGGAATGGTGGACAGGATGTGTCATTGGTATGGCACCTATAGTTTGTGGTGAGGACTTGACTATAAGGGAGCACGAAGCATCGTACAAATCGAATATAATTTCATATAACATCGAATTTAACGATGTATTGGAGAGTGAATGTCTGCGCTGAACTACAAGCATCTGCGTTACTTCTGGATGGTGGCCAAGACCGGCAGCATCGCCAAGGCAGCCTCGCAGCTGAACCTGACGCCCCATTCGATCTCAGGGCAATTGTCCGAATTCGCCGATGCATTGGGCGTGGCGCTGTTTCGCAAGTCGGGCCGCAGCCTCGAGCTGACTGACACGGGCCGCCGCATCGTCAGCTATGCCGAAACGATCTTCAGCACTGGCGACGAATTGCTCGAACTGGTGCGCGACAAAAGCTTCGCCACGATGTCGTTTCGTATTGGCTGCGCCGACTCGGTGTCGAAGCTCATTGCCTGCCAGTTGGTGGAGCCGGCGTTGAGACTGAAGGAACCGGTGCGGCTGATCTGCCGCGAAGGGCGGCTGGATAGCCTGATCGGTGACCTCGCCGTGCACCGGCTCGACCTGGTCATTGCCGACCGGCCGATTCCCGGGCATTTCAGCGTACGGGCGTACAACCACTTGCTCGGCCAGAGTCCGATGACGGCGCTGTGCACGCAGGCGCTGGCGGCGACGTTCGATCAGCCGTTTCCGGCCTGCCTGCACAATGCGCCAATGCTGTTGCCGGGAGAGGATTTTGCGATCCACCAGCGCCTGTTGCGCTGGCTGGAGCAGGCCGAGGTCCATCCGCACATCGTCGGCGAATTCGACGACAGCGCGATGATGAATGCATTCGGCCAGTCAGGGGCAGGGGTGTTCTTCGTGCCGACGGTGATTGCGGCGCAGGTGAGCCAGCAATACCAGGTAGTGGCGCTGGGCCAGATCGATGGGGTGGTGGAGCAGGTGTATGCAATCACCACCGAGCGCCGGATGAGTCATCCGGCGACGGTGGCGATCAGTACGCTGGCGCGCGACAAGCTGTTCGTTTGATACCTGCCGTTATGGCTTGACGCTCACGCCGGGCGTGCCGGCAGCCATGCGGCCGATGATCGCGGCGTCGGCAAAGCCTTCGCGTGCAAACAGCGCCAGCACCTCGTCGGCAGCCGCAGGGTCGCAGGCCACCAGCAAGCCGCCCGAGGTCTGCGGATCGGTCAGCAGCGCGCGCTGCTCGGGCAGGATCGCCGCATCGAGCTGCACGTCCTTGCCATACGCTTCCCAGTTGCGGCCCGATGCGCCCGTGAAGTAGCCATCCTGCGCCAGTTGCAGGACGCCCGGCAGCAGCGGGATATTCGGCATGTCCAGCGTGGCATGCAGCTTCGCGCCGCGCGACAGTTCGAGCAGGTGCCCGAGGAGGCCAAAGCCGGTGACGTCGGTCAGCGCGTGCACGCCCGGCATGTCGGCCAGCAGGCGCCCGGGTTTGTTCAGTTTGGTCGTGTTGGCGATCATGGCCGCGTAGCCGTCGGCGCCCAGCTTGTCTTTCTTGAGCGCAGCCGAGAGCACGCCCACGCCCAGCGGCTTTCCGAGGATGAGCACATCGCCATCGCGGGCGTCGGCATTGCGTTTGACTTTCGACGGATGCACGAGGCCCAGTACCACCAAGCCATAGATCGGCTCGACCGAATCGATCGTGTGGCCGCCGGCAATCGGAATGCCCGCTTCGGCGCAAATGGACTCGCCGCCGCGCAGGATTTGTCCGATCGTGTCGAGCGGCAGCTTGTTGATCGGCATGCCGACCAGCGCCAGCGCCATGATCGGCGTGCCGCCCATCGCATACACGTCCGAAATCGCATTGGTGGCGGCGATGCGGCCGAAGTCGAACGGGTCGTCGACGATCGGCATGAAGAAATCGGTGGTGGCGATCAGGGCCTGTTCATCGTTGAGCTTGTAGACCGCGGCATCGTCGGCCGTCTCGATGCCAACCATCAGTTCCTTCGGCACGGGGAAGCCATGCGACGACTTCAGGATCTCGGCCAGCACGCCGGGCGCGATCTTGCAGCCGCAGCCGCCGCCGTGCGAGAACGAGGTGAGTTTGATGGGTTGGTCGCTGGTGCTCATGGGATGTCCGGTAATCGTTGATCGTCTTGGATTATCCACCATGTGGCGTGGACGTGCCAGGCAGGGTGCCAGTAATGGAGGTGGCGCACATAAAAAAACGGCTGCCGAAGCAGCCGTTTCTTGATTCACGCAGGGTGATTACTCACCAAACGAACGACGTACGCCGTCGGCCGAACGTGGGTGGGCACCCTTGTAGCCACCTTCGCGACGGGCCGGCTGGCCTTCACGCGGGGCGCTGAAACGGTTGCCGTCACGTGGCGCGCTTGGCGCACGTGGTGCGGCGCCCGGTGCGCGTGCCGGACCGGCTTCACGCGGACCACGGTCAGCGTAACGGCTTTCCGACGGGGCGCCACGGGAACCGCTGGCAGCGCGATCGGCGTAGCCTTCACGCGCGCCGGATGGCTTCGAGAAACCGCGCGATGCCGGCTTGGCCGACGGGCTGCGGCCATCGCCTGGCTTCCAGCCGGCGCGGGCCGGTGCTGCAGCGCGCTTTGGCTCGAAACCTTCGACGACAGCGACCGGGATCGGCTGGCGCGTGAAGCGCTCGATGCGGCGCACGTTCATGCTTTCAGCGTGGTTCACCAGCGAGACGGCGACACCGTTACGGCCTGCACGACCGGTACGGCCGATGCGGTGGACGTAGTCTTCCGGGAACTTCGGCAGGTCGTAGTTGACGACGTGCGTGATGCTTGGCACGTCGATGCCGCGTGCGGCGACGTCGGTCGCAACCAGCACCTTGATGCTGCCACGACGCATGCTGTCCAGCGTGCGGTTACGCGCGCCCTGGTGCATGTCGCCATGCAATGCGGCAGCAGCGAAACCGGCGATGTTCAGGCGGTCGGCGATCGTGTCGGCGTCACGCTTGGTGGCGGTGAAGACCACGGCCTGGTCCATCGATTCGTCGCGCAGCAGGTGGTCCAGCAGGCGATTCTTGTGCGACAGGTCGTCGACGAAGTGGACGCGCTGCGAGATGTTCTCGTGGCGGTTGGTCGCGCTGGCGATCTGGATCGTCATCGGATCGGTCGTGATGCGGCGTGCCATGTTGCCGACGACGCCATCCAGCGTGGCCGAGAACAGCATGGTTTGACGCGCCGACGGGGTCGCGGCAACGATTTTCTCGATGTCGTCGATGAAGCCCATGTCCAGCATGCGGTCGGCTTCGTCGAGCACGAGGATCTCGAGCTGCGAGAAGTCGATCTTGCCCGACTCCATGTGGTCAATCAGACGGCCTGGGGTAGCAACCAGGATTTCAGGGTTCTTGGCCAGCAGTTGCATCTGTTTCGGGTATGGCATGCCGCCCAGGATCGAGACGCAGCGCAGGCGGCGCATGTGGGCCGTGTACTGTTCGGTTGCAGCCGAGACTTGCAGGGCCAGTTCGCGGGTTGGGGTCAGCACCAGCATTTTTGGCTGAGCAGCCTTGAAACGGACGCGCTCGCCTTTGGCACGGGCAGCCTGTGCTTCTTGTGCAGCGGTCTTGCCGGCTGGCGTTTCTTCGGCGTTGGCCAGCTTGTTCAGTGCTGGCAGCATGAAGGCGGCAGTCTTGCCCGAACCGGTTTGCGACGAGACCAGCAGGTCACGGCCGGCGATAGCGGCAGGAATGGCTTGCGCCTGGACTGGCGTAGGGGTGGTGTAACCGGTATCGGCAACAGCCTGGACGAGGGACGCGTGGAGGCCTAGGGCTTCAAAACTCATGTGATCTGTACTTTCGGAATAAATCAAATACGCTCGCACGGATGGCGCGAACGAAAAAATGCAACGCGAACCAACAAACGAAATGACTCAGAATGAAAGAAATTTCGGCACAAAAGCTTTGCGCCGGGACGGTGTCTGAAAGCGACACACAGGGCGGGAGGGCTTTAGAAAGGCGCTCTAATGAGCTGCCTGGGGTTTGCGGTGCTGCTTGGATGACTGCCTTGCTGCTGCCTGACCTGAATGTTTTCAGAACAGGGCGCGATGTCGCAGTGCACAAACCGAACTATACAGGTTTTTCGGCCTTCGTGCACGGACCCTTTGAAAATCGTATAACTGGCTGCGTGCGAAACGACTGCCAGCACCCCCATGGCGGGAATGCTGGCCAGAGATCAGCGCTGCTTGCGCTTGGACGACGTATTGCGGGAAATGCGCTTGCTGTCCTTGCTCACGCCGGCCTTGGTCTTGAAGCGGCTGGTGGCGCGCTTGACGATACCACGGTCGGCTTCGAACGCCACGACGGCATTGTCGATGATGTTCTCGGCGATGTCGCTGTGGCTCGAGGTCGAGATTTTCGGCACCAGGATCGTCGAACCCACTTTCAGGAGCGACTGCGCCGGGATGTTATTCGCCTGGCGGATGACTTCCGGCGTGGTGCCGAACTTGGAAGCCAGCGAAGCAATGCTCACGCGCGCACCGGTGATCTTGTGCGTGGTCCAGGTGGACAGGGCATGGCCCCATTGCGCGAGGTTCAGGTGAAACTTCTCGGCGTTTTCTTTCGGCAGCAGGATCTGCGTCTGGGCGCCGCCGATGATGACCGGCTTCTTGAACTGCGGATTGAGCGCCTTGAATTCGTCGAGCGACATTTCGGCCAGCTGGGCGGCGACTGCCAGATCGATGTCACTGGTCTTGTCGACCGTGGTGAAGTAGGGCTGGTTGTCGATCGCTGGCAGCACGACGCCATAGTTGCCCGGATTGGCGATCACGTTCTTGACCGCCTGCAGCTTTGGCACATAGTTGCGCGTTTCGGCCGGCATCAGGTCGGCCAGGCTTTCGAAATCGGTCGGTTTGCCTTCGGCCTGGTTTTTCTTGATGGCGCGCTGCACATTGCCTTCGCCCCAGTTGTACGCAGCCAGGGCCAGCGGCCAGTCGCCGAACATCGTGTACAGGCGCTGCAGATAGCTCAGCGCTGCATCGGTGGAGGCCACGACGCCACGGCGCTCGTCCTTGAACATGTTCTGCTTGAGGTCGAAATCCTTGCCCGTGCCCGGCACGAACTGCCACAGGCCGGCGGCGTTGGCGCTCGACATGGCTTGCGGGTTGAAGGCCGATTCGATCACCGGCAGCAGCGCCAGTTCGGTCGGCATGCCGCGCTTTTCGAGCTCGGACACCACGTGGTACAGGTAAGGGGAAGCGCGGCCGGAGATGCGGGACAGCGTGGCGGGATGATTGGCGTAGGCCTGGGTATGACGGGTGACGAGCGCGTTGTTCAGATCGGGAATCGCGTATCCGCTGCGAATGCGGCCCCAGACGTCGGTTTCGCGGTATTCATCGAGTTTGGTCTGGACTTGCGACGGTGCTGCGGTGGTGCGGCTGCCGACTGCGGCAGACTGGACGGTAGGCAGTGAGGCTGCGTCCATGGCAAAACTGAGGGGTGACGCGGCCAGGAAGGCCAATGCAGCCAGTGCGAAGGTAGGACGTTTCGTGTTGTGCATAGCTTTCCAATGTTGCGTTCTGGAACGAACGGACCGAGGACCAGGAGGCAGTGTACGAAGGGATTGTCGAGCGAGTCAAGATGTATGACGCCTTCGTTACAATAAAAATGCCCTCTAGAATCGCGCGCGTTGACATCATGAAAACAGAAGATGCCATCAGGATCATCGAAATTAATGAACCGCCGGTATTTTTAGTCAGCAGCAGCGGGATATGGCGCCGCTATCCACTGCGCATACGACGGCGTCCAGCAAACGTTACCCGTGGCGCTGGGCCGATCTATGAGCACACGCAAAGAGTGCGTACAATCCCGCTTTTGCAGTCTGCATTGCTATTGAAAGTCTTCTATGAGCACTCCCAACCTCAACGCCGACGATGATGCCATCATCGGGGCGACCCGCAACTGGCTTGAACGCGCGGTGATCGGCCTGAATCTGTGCCCGTTTGCCAAGGCCGTGTATGTCAAGGAGCAGGTGCGCTATGTCGTTGCCACCGCCACCACGCCCGAGCAATTGCTTGAAACGTTAATGGACGAGCTGCAGCACTTGTCCGATACCGATGCCGCCAAGATCGACACCACGCTGATCATTCACCCGTTCGTGCTGGGTGATTTCGAGGATTACAACGAGTTCCTGGACGTGGCCGATGCCGCGCTCGAGGACATGCAGCTCGATGGTGAGCTGCAGGTGGCCAGCTTCCATCCTTTATATCAGTTCGCCGACACCGACATCAACGATATCTCGAATTACACGAACCGCGCGCCATACCCGATCCTGCACTTGCTGCGCGAAGAGAGCATCGAGCGCGCCGTGGAAGCCTTCCCGCAGGCGGAAGATATCTTCGAAAAGAATATCGAGACGATGGAACAGCTGGGACACGACGGTTGGGACAAACTCCATGTCGGACCAGCGTGAAGCGGGCGGGGCCAGTCCCGCACGGGTGACGCCGGTAACACCCGGAACCCCGGCCGGTCGGCCGGACACGCCGTGCGTGGCGGTATGCTCGACCACGTTCGACGAAGTCTGCCGCGGCTGCGGCCGCACTGTGGCCGAGGTTGCTCACTGGGTGTCGATGAGCGCCGATGCCAAAGAGCTCGTCTGGCAGCGCATCCTGGCGCAGGGTTACCCGCGCCGGAACAAGTGACCGCTGTTAGTTAGCGTTATTAATAGCTGCCGATAAAGTCGCGCTTGCCGATCGGCACACCGTTGTGGCGCAGGATCGCGTACGCGGTCGTCACGTGGAAGCCAAACTGCGGCATCGCGAAGTGGGTCAGGTAGACCGCGCCGGTGTCGAAATGGCGTGCGCGTTCGCCGCTGCCATGGGTGATCGGGCGGGTTGCACCGGCGTCGATGTCGGCTTGTTCCAGGCTGTCCAGGAAGCCGACCGTACGCGTGATGCGCTGCTGCAGTTCGGTGAAGGTGCGCTCGCCATCTTCGTAGCGCGGCGATTCGATGCCGGCCAGGCGCGCCCCGGCGCCCTTGGCGAAATCGGTGGCGAGCTGGATCTGGCGCGCCAGCGGGAACATGTCGGGGAACAGGCGGGCCTGTAACAGGGCATCCGGTTCGATGCGCCGCTCCAGCGCATGGGCCTCGGCTTTTTCGAGCACGCCGGCCAGGGCGTCGAGCAATTGGCGAAACACCGGCACCGAAGCGGCGTACAGGGAATGACTCATCAGATTCTCCTCGATTAGAAACGCGTTCATGACAATCCATCATAGCAAGTCTGGTCGCGCGTTGCCGACCAGTAGTTATGGGCCGTTAGCTAGTGACGCTTAGCAAGCGACGGCGCATAATCGCGTTTTTTACATCAAATCAGTAAAACCAGCGCCGGCGGCGCCAACGTCCATGTCCACATCGTCATCCACTACCCCCACCATCCTGTCGCGTCTGGGCAGCCTGTATGGCCGCTCGCTGTACCGCGCCTTGTTACTGGTGGTGTTCGTCGGACTGGCGGGACCGGCCGCCGTGGGCAGTTATCTTCTGATCGGGGTCCAGGAGCGCGCGGCGGTTGCCGCGGCGCTCGACGAATCGCTGCAGCGCAATGCAGAGATCCTCGCGCTCGGCGTGCAGGAGCCGCTCTGGAATCTGGATCCGGAAACGGCGCGGCCGCTGCTCGATGCGATGCTGCGCGACCCGGCCGTCGTCATGGTCGAGCTGCATGGCCCGGAAGGCGAGGTCGCGCTACGGGTACGCTCGCCGGCGAGGCCGCTGGGCCAGGTGCTTAGCGCCGAACGGCCGGTCGTGATGCGCGGCGAGACGATCGGCACCGTGCGTCTCGAGATGGACGACTACCTCAGCCGCCAGGAACTGCGCCGCAAGCAGCGCAATTATGCGCTGGTCGTTGTCGGGCAGGTCGCCGTTTCGCTGCTGCTGATCGCGCTGCTGTTGCGGCGCCGGTTGCTCTCGCCGCTGCGCAGCCTGATGCGGTTTTCCGACCGGCTGGCGCGCGCCGACTTCGATACGCCGCTCGCGCTGTCGGCGGCCGACGAACTGGGGCGCCTGGGCCGGCAGATGGAGCGCATGCGCCTGGCCATTCGCGATCTGTTCGCCGACATCGCGCGGCGTGAAGAACAGTTTCGCAGCATCGTGAACCAGGTCCCCGGCGCCGTGTTTCGCGTGCGCGCCGGCGGGGCCATCGAATTCGTGAGCGATGCGATCGAAGACATCACCGGCCACTCGGCAGAGCGCCTGATGCGCGCCACGACCGACGACTGGAGCGATATCGTGCATCCGGAAGACCGGCGCCGGTACAGCCACACGGTGCGCCACGCCGCGCGCGTCGGTGACGCGTATCAGATGGAATACCGGATCATCGATGCCCACGGCGTGGAGCGCTGGGTGCAGGAAAGCGGCCAGCCGCAGGGATTGTCGGGCGCGGCTGCGCTGGACGGCGCGGTGCGGATCGACGGCATCATCTCGGATATCAGTGAGCGCAAGCACAACGAGATGCGCATCGAGGCCCTGCTCACCGAACAGGGCGCGATCCTCGACAACGTGATGTTCGGCGTGCTGTTCGTGCGCCAGCGCCGCATCGTTTCGAGCAACCGGCGCGGCGAAACGCTGTTCGGCTACGACGAGGGCCAGATGGTCGGCCAGTCGACCGAGATCCTGTACCCCACGCGGGAGGATTACGAGCAGACCGCCATGACGCAATACCCGCTGCTGGCGCGGCGCATGGACCTGGGCGAGGAACACCAGCTTCGCCATCGCGACGGAAGCCTGTTCTGGTGTCTGGTGAGCGGCTCGGCGCTCGACCCGGCGTACCCGGACGAAGGCAGCATCTGGGTGTTCGCCGACATCACCGAACGCAAGCTGGCCGAAGAAAAGCTGCGCCTGTCGGCCACGGTGCTCGAACACATCGCCGATGGCGTGATGGTGCTGGACGTGACGGGCCGGATCGTCGCCATCAACCCGGCTTTCACCTGCATCACCGGTTACAGCGAAGAAGAGGCGGTGGGGCGCGAGTCGAGCATGATGCGCGGCCGGCTCCAGGACGACGCCTTCTATCACAAGCTGTGGCGCGAGCTGGACGAGACGGGCTTCTGGCGCGGCGAGATCTGGGATACGCGCCGGGATGGCGAAGCGTATCTGGAGTCACTGACCGTCACGGCGGTGCGGGGCGACGCTGGCGCGGTCACGCATTACGTGTCGGTCTTCAGCGACATTACCCGCGCGCGCGAATCGCAGAACCAGCTCGACCACCTGGCACACCACGATCCCCTGACCACGCTGCCCAACCGCCTGCTGTACCACGACCGCCTGCGCCACGCGATGACGCGCGCGCAGCGCGACGGCCAGCAGCTCGCGGTGCTGTTCATCGACCTCGATCGCTTCAAGAACGTCAACGACACACTGGGGCACCACGTCGGCGACGAACTGCTCAAGCAGGCCGCAAGCGCGCTGGCCCGGTGCCTGCGCGAAGGCGACACGCTGGCGCGCCTGGGTGGTGACGAATTCATCGTGCTGCTCGAGGATATCGGCGGCGTCGCCGGCGCGACCCGCGTGGCGGCCAAGCTGATCGCGATGTTCGAGCAGCCGTTCATGGTGTCCGGCTACGAGCTCTTTGTCACGGGCAGCGTCGGTATCAGCCTGTATCCGCAGGATGCGCAGGACATGCACATGTTGATCCGCAACGCCGACGTGGCGATGTACCAGGCCAAGGCGCGCGGGCGCAACGGCTACCAGTTCTATGCGGCGTCGATGAGCGGCGACGGCGTCGAACGCCTGCGCATGGAAGGCCTGCTGCGCCGCGCGATCGACAAGAACGAGATCTATCTGGCGTACCAGCCGCAGGTCGAGATGGACACTGGCCGCCTGACCGGCGTGGAAGCGCTGGTGCGCTGGCACAGTGCCGAGCTGGGTCAGATCGGCCCGTGCCAGTTCATCCCGCTGGCCGAAGACACCGGTTTTATCGGCCAGCTTGGCCAGTGGGTGCTGCAGGAAGCCTGCCGCCAGATGGTGGCGTGGGAAGCGCAGGGCTTGAGCATGCCGAAGATCGCCGTGAACCTGTCGGTGCGCCAGTTCGAGCGCGGCGGCATGGCGGCGATCGTGACCGAGGTGCTGGAATCGACCGGCCTCGCGCCGCACCGGCTGCAGCTGGAAGTGACCGAGTCGATCATCATGAACACGGGTGATGCGCTGCAGTACGTGAAAGACCTGCACGCGATCGGCGTGGGGCTGGCGATCGACGATTTCGGCACCGGCTATTCATCGCTGGCGTACCTGAAGCAGTTGCCGGTGCAGACGCTCAAGATCGACCGCAGCTTCATCAAGGATATCTCGCAGGGACCGGACGACGAGGCCATCGCGGTTGCCATCATCCAGCTTGGCAAGAGCATGAACCTGTCGGTGATTGCCGAAGGTGTCGAGCGTGCGGATCAGGCGGCCTTTTTGCTGCGCCACGGGTGCAATCTGGCGCAGGGGTATCTGTATGGGAAGCCGGTGGCGGCAGGCGAGATTCTGGCGCGCTGGGGCGTGCAGGGTTAGTCCGCGCCGCCCAGCAGCAGCCGCAGATTGCAGTCGCGCTGCCATTCGCGGCGCTCAGCGCTCGATTGGGCCAGGCGCGCCAGTTCGGCCGGCGCGATTTCGGCCTGGGCCTGGATCAGCCGATCGGCCACGCCACCATCGGGCACCATCGTGCCGAAAAACGCCACGGTGTCGCCGCGCTGCAGCAGCAGCGTCGGGAAGTTGTCGACATCGAGGTCGCCGACCAGGGCGGCCTGGTCTTCGATGTCGATCCAGATGAAGTGCTTGTCCGGGTGGCGCGCGGCCAGGTTCTCGAACGTGGCGCGGTAGGTCGCGCAGGTGCCGCACCAGGCGGCGCACAGACAGGCGACCGTCCAGGCGTCGTCATGGACGGCGGCGACAGCGGCGTTGAGGGTCGAGGAATCGAGGGTCAGGCTATGCATGGAGCGCATTTTACTCCGTGTTGCGCTGCAATGTGGGGGTGAAGGCCGGCTGGCATGGATGGCGCCCGGCCAAGCGGTTAAAATACGGGATGCCTACCATTCTTGCCATTGAAACCTCGGCCGAGCTGGCGTCTTGCGCGCTCCTGGTCAACGATGCCGTCATTTCCCGTGCCACGGCTGGCGTGCGCAGCCACTCGCAATCGATCCTGCCGATGGTGCAGGAACTGCTGCGCGAAGCAGGCATTGCGCTGGCGGACTGCGACGCCATTGCCTTCGGGGCCGGTCCCGGCTCGTTTACCGGTGTGCGCACTGCCTGCGGCGTCGCGCAGGGATTGGCGTACGGCGCCAATCTGCCGGTGCTGCCGATGGTGACGCTGGCAGCGATGGCTGAAAGCTGCCGGGCGCGCTGCGGCACGACCGAAGTATTGACCGTGCTCGACGCGCGCATGGGCGAAGTCTATTGGGCGCAGTACCGCTTCGATGGCGCATGGTACGAAGTCGTGGCGCCCACGCTGAGCGCGCCGCAGGCCGTGGCGCCGCTGGCGGTTGCTGGTCTGCAGGCATGCGGCAACGGCTTCGAGGCGTATGCCGACGCGTTCGCCGGACAGGCATTTGCTGCCGGCGCCATGGCGGACATCGTGCCGCATGCGCGCGAGATGGCGCCCCTTGCCGTTGGGGCGCTGGCGGCCGGGCAGGGCGTGCCGGCGGCGCAGGCGCAGCCGATTTACCTGCGCAACAAGATCGCGTTCACCACCGCCGAGCGCCTGGTGATCAATGCCGCCAAGGCCGCCGCATGAGCGACCTGCAAGATCTTGGCCTGCAACTGGCGCCGATGACGGCGGCCGATGTGGGCGAGGTGTGCGCGCTGGAGGCGAGCGTGTTTCCGTTTCCCTGGAGTCGCGGGAACTTCATCGACTCGCTCAACAGCGGCTACGATTGCTGGACCGTGCGCG
Source organism: Oxalobacteraceae sp. CFBP 8761 (assembly GCA_014841595.1). NCBI lineage: Bacteria > Pseudomonadati > Pseudomonadota > Betaproteobacteria > Burkholderiales > Oxalobacteraceae > Oxalobacteraceae sp. CFBP 8761. The sequence goes on from JACYUE010000002.1 coordinate 1,197,849, forward strand.
ATGGCGCGGGTGCGCTGGCAGGCTACTACCTGTTGATGTACGCACTGGACGAAGCGCACCTGCTCGACGTCGCCGTGGCGGCGAGTCGCCAGCGCCAGGGATTGGGCCGGCGCTTGCTGGCCGTGCTCGCGGCGCGCGCGCGCAGTCAGGGCATGACGTCGATCCTGCTCGAGGTGCGGCCGTCGAACGAGCGCGCGCTGGACGTGTACCGGCGCCATGGCTATGTCCATATCGGGCGCCGCAAGGGCTATTATCCGGCCGGCGCCGCGGGCCGTGAAGATGCCATCGTGATGAGGCTGGATTTATGAAGACCGTGAGCGGGCGCGATGCGCTGTTCCTGAACGAGATGGGGATCGGGCCGTTGTGGCAGTTACGGACGGCTGCGCCTTCCGCGGATGCTGCTGGTGACGATGTTGTCGCCAGCGATGTTGATTTCGCTGGCGACACTGCGCCGGCGGTGGCAACTGCTTCTGCGCCGGCGGTTGTTCCGGCTTCTGCACCGGTGCCGGTCCCCGATCCTGCCCCGCTCGCGCGCGGGATGACGCCGCTGTCGGCGCCGCCGTATCGCAATCCGCCGCCCGTCGCCACTGACGCTGCGTGGGACGACGGCAGTACCGCCGCCCCGGCCGCCCCCGACGTGTCGACGCTCGACTGGGCGGGCTTGCGCCAGGCGATTGCCGGCTGCAAGGACTGCGCATGCGGAGAAGGGCGCAAGCCCGTGTATGGCAGCGGGCCGCGCCAGGCGGTCTGGCTGATCGCCGCCGGCACGCCAAGCGCGCTCGACGAGCAGGCGGGCCAGCCGCTGACGGGTGATCCGGGCAAGCTGCTGGACAATATGTTGCACGCGGTCGGCCTGTCGCGCGAGCGCGATGCGTATGTCACGCCGCTGGTGAAGTGCCGCCCGGTCAACGCCAGGGGCGGCGAGCGCGCGCCGACGCTTGACGAAATCACGGCGTGCCGGCCGTTCCTGGAGCGCGAGCTGGCGCTGACGGGCGCAACGACGGTGCTGACGATGGGGCAGGTCGCCGCCAACGGCCTGCTGGGCCGCGCGCTGAACGAGCCGCTGGCCGGCGTACGTGGTCAGGTGCATGCGCTGGGCGAAGTGCCGCTGGTCGCCACCCTCCATCCAGGCGAATTGCTGCTGCGCGGCGCCGACAAGGCGCTGGCCTGGGCTGACCTGTGCCGGGCGCGTTCGCTTGTACCCCGCACCTAGTTATCAGGCCGCGTTCCACGCGCGCTGGCGGCACCTGACGCTGCCGCCGGTGCGCGCGTTGGCCTGGCTGCTTGATTCGCCCGACCTGCTCGATGGCGCAGCACCCGCATGGGCCGGGCGCGTGGCCACGCTGGGCCCGGTTACGGACGAGGTCGCCACGTGGCTGGCGCAGTTGGACGCCGACCCAGCAGACCTGAACGCCGCGCTCGGCGAGAAACCGTACACGCGACTGGGGCTGTACGCCGAAAAGCTGATGGCGTTCTACTTCGCGCAGCAGGGCCGGCTGGTGGCGCACGGCCTGCAAATCCGCGCCAACCGCAACGACACGGTCGGCGAATTCGACTTCCTGCTCGAAAATGGCCCGGATGCGCTGGAACACATCGAGTTCGCCACCAAATTCTATCTGCAGGGCGAAGGCGGCTCAGGGGGCCTCGACACATTGGTCGGCCCGAACCTGGCCGACACGCTGGGCCTGAAGATGCGCAAGATCTTCGAACGCCAGCTCGCGCTGGGCCAGCACCCGGCCGCGCAAGCGCAATTGCCACGTCCCGTCGACAAAGCCGGCGCTTTAGTCAAAGGCTGGCTGTTCTACCCCGCCGGCAGCTGGCCGGCAATGCAAGGCATCACCCAAGGCCATTGCCGCGGCTTCTGGTGCGCACTGAGCGAGCTGGACAATCTGCCCGACGACATCTACGTGATCCTGCCAAAACTCGAATGGCTGGCGCCACTGCGCATCGCTTCACCGACTTGGACAATGACCCGCGCACAACTGGCAGCCGAACTGACCGACCGCTTCGCCATCTCAAACACCCCAGCGCTGATCGCGCGCGTCCGCCCACAAGACAACGCACTGGAAGAAGCGGACCGCGGCTTCATCGTCCCCAACGACTGGCGCACCCGCGCCCAAACCGCCCACCCCTAATCCTCAATGAGGGTCAGAGTCGATTTATTGAGCAATTTCCCGAATTGCCCAATAAATAGCCCCCGACCCTGCCTCGAACCTCGCCGTTGAGCCCACCAAACAAATTAGGGTCAGAGTAGATTTAATGGGCAATTCCCCAAAGTTGTCAAACAATTCGACTCTGACCCCCATTATTTTTTTGCTTGCTGGATTCGTTTGGTTTGACTGCCGGCATCAGATTCAGCCGGTGACTGAATCGGTTCGGAATGCGCTGACAAAGGCGTATTGCCCGGCAAAATCAGGCCCGCCAAACAATTAGGGTCAGAGTCGAATTATTGAGCAATTTCTCGCGAATGCGGAGAAAGTAGGGACAGAGTGGCTGTGGTGAGCTATTGCCTGCGGCATATGCCGGGCAGGGCAATCTTCACGGAAAGAGGTCAGGCGAAACGTTGTCAAACAATTCGACACTGACCCTAGTTTAGTGTTTGCCTTCGCCGATCAGGCCGAGGGAGTCGTGTTCGCGCTGGTTCATCAGGTGGCGGCGTTGGATCAGCAGCATGATGCCGGCGACGGACAGGCCGAAGATGACGATGATGATGTTCAGGTCGAGGTTCAGCGTGATCATGACCGCGTAAGCGGCGAGCATCGTCAGGATCGACAGGTTCTCGTTGAAGTTCTGCACCGCGATGGAGTGGCCGGCGCTCATCAGGACGTGGCCGCGGTGCTGCAGCAGCGCGTTCATCGGGACCACGAAGAAGCCCGACAGGAAGCCGATGAAGGCCAGCAGCGGGTAGGCCAGCGTGACCGATTTTACGAATACCATGCTGGTCACCACCAGGCCCATGATGATGCCCATCGGGATCACCGTGAGCGACTTGCGCAGCGGGATCATGCGGGCGGCCATGGCGGCGCCCAGTGCGACGCCGATCGCAACCACGCCGATCAGGTTCGTCGCCTGGTCCAGCGGCAGCCCGAGCGATGCTTCGGCCCACTTGAGCACGATGAATTGCAGCGTGGCGCCGGCGCCCCAGAACAGCGTTGTTACGGCCAGCGAAATCTGGCCCAGCTTGTCACGCCACAGCGTGGCCGAGCAATTGGCGAAGTCGGTGATGAGCTTGATCGGATTGCGTTCCTGGTGCTCGTAGCGCGCGCCGGTGTCTGGGATGCGCAGGTTGAAGATGGCGGCCAGGATATAGATTGCGACGACGACGGCCATTGCGGCCTCGGCCGGCGTGTCGATGCCCAGGTTCGGCAGCAGGTCGAACGAGAGCAAAAAGCCCGAGCCGCGCGGGCTGACCAGCGTGCCGCCCAGCACAGTGCCGAGGATGATCGACATCACCGTCAAGCCTTCGATCCAGCCATTGGCCGGCACCAGTTTTTCTGGCGGCAGCAATTCGGTCAGGATGCCGTACTTGGCAGGCGAATACACAGCCGCGCCAAAGCCGACGACGGCGTACGAAATCAATGGGTGCACCGTGAAGAACATCAGCGCGCAGCCGAACACCTTGATGATGTTCGCGATGAACATCACGCGGCCCTTGTTGAGCGCGTCGGCGAAGGCGCCGACGAAGGCGGCCAGCAACACATAGAACAGGACGAACGACAGCTTCAGCAGCGGAGTGAGCGATGCCGGGGCGTCCATTGCGACGAGCAGGCTGATCGCGACAAACAGGAGCGCGTTATCTGCCAGCGACGAGAAGAACTGCGCCGCCATGATGGTATAAAAACCACGGTTCATTCTAAAATTCTAAAGTTCGGTCCGGGTTGCTTTATACCATGAATGGCTGGCGTGGCGAAGCCGTACAATGCGCCGTGGCTGCACCGGCAACGCCCGGTGGCCTGCTCCGGTAGAATAGCCACTCCAACTTTTCGTACCGGTTTCATCCCGATCGCCGACCATGCCGCGCCCACTCTTTGCCACCATCCACCCCGACTCGATGCAGCACAATCTGTCGCAGGCCCGCACCTGCGCGCCTATGGCGAAGATCTGGGCGGTCGTCAAAGCCGATGCCTACGGCCACGGCCTGGAACGCGCGATGCACGGCTTCGCCACGGCCGACGGCCTGGCCCTGATCGAGCTCGAAAACGCCATCCGCCTGCGCGAACTCGGCTGGATCAAGCCGATCCTGTTATTAGAGGGATTCTTCGAAGCAGCCGACGTGCCCCTGCTGGCCGAACACAATATCGTCACAGCCGTGCACTCGGTCGAACAGATCAAGCTGCTCGAATACACCCAGCTCTACCGCCCGATCGACGTCTATCTGAAAATGAACACGGGGATGAACCGCCTGGGCCTGCGCCCGGACGAATACGCGGCCGCCTACAAACGGCTGCGCGCGATCCCCGACGTGCGCAACATCACGCACATGACGCACTTTGCCAACGCTGACGAGCTCGAACATCCGTTGCTGACGATCGCCGAACAGGTGCGCCGCTTCCAGACCGGCGCCGGCGACCTGCCCGGCGAGCGCAGCCTGTCCAATTCGGGCGGCGTGCTGCATCAGGCTGAGCTTGCAGAGCACCTGTCCAACGACTGGGTCCGTCCCGGCATCATGCTGTACGGCGGCACGCCGGGTGGCCGCAGCGCCAGCGATTTCGGCCTGCGCCCGACCATGACGCTGCGCTCGGAAATCATCGGCATCCAGCACATCGAGCGTGGCGACACGGTCGGCTACGGCAGCCGCTTCGTGGCCGACGGCCCGATGACGATCGGCGTCGTCGCCTGTGGCTATGCGGACGGCTACCCGCGCAGCGCGCCGCATGGCACGCCGGTGATCGTCGATGGCGTGCGCACGGGGCTGATCGGCCGCGTCTCGATGGACATGATGACGGTCGACCTCTCACCCGTACCCAATGCGCGCATCGGCAGCAAGGTCACGCTGTGGGGCGATGGCCTGCCGATCGACGACGTCGCGCAGGCCGCCGGCACGATCGGCTACGAGCTGATGTGCGCCGTCGCGCCGCGCGTGCGCATCGCCGAAGGCCGCCTGGGCACCGATGGATAACCGATAGAGAACATGGCAAAAGCAAAAACCAATTACACCTGCTCCGAATGCGGCGCAATCGCCACCCGCTGGATGGGCCAGTGCGCCGACTGCAAGGCCTGGAACACGATGGTTGAAACCGTCGTCGAGGCGCCCGGCGTGAACCGCATGTCCCAAACTCCGCACCGCGCGCTGGCGCAGACAGCACCAGTGCTGTCGCTGGCCGATATCGAGGCGATCGACGTGCCGCGTTTTGGCACCGGCATCGAGGAATTCGACCGCGTGCTGGGCGGCGGCCTGGTGGCCGGCGGCGTCGTGCTCATTGGCGGCGACCCGGGCATCGGCAAATCCACGCTGCTGCTGCAGGCGCTGGCCAGCCTGTCAAAAACCCGCTCCACGTTATATGTCAGCGGTGAAGAATCCGGCGCCCAGATCGCGCTGCGTGCGCGCCGGCTCGCGGTCGACGCGCAAGACCTGAAACTGCAGGCCGAGATCCAGCTCGAGAAAATCCTCGGTACGATCGCCGACCTCAAGCCCGAAGTTGCGGTGATCGATTCGATCCAGACCGTGTATTCGGATGCCCTGACGTCCGCGCCCGGTTCGGTGGCCCAGGTGCGCGAATGCGCGGCCCAGCTGACGCGCGTGGCCAAGCAGACCGGCGTGACGATCATCCTGGTCGGCCACGTGACGAAAGAGGGCGCGCTGGCCGGCCCGCGCGTGCTCGAACACATCGTCGACACGGTGCTGTATTTCGAGGGCGACACGCAGTCGAGCTTCCGCCTCGTGCGGGCGATCAAGAACCGCTTCGGCGCCGTCAACGAGCTGGGTGTGTTCGCGATGACCGAAAAAGGCCTGAAAGGCGTGTCGAATCCATCCGCGCTGTTCCTGTCGCAGCACGACACGCCGGTGCCGGGTTCATGCGTCATGGTCACGCAGGAAGGCACGCGCCCGCTGCTGGTCGAGATCCAGGCGCTGGTCGACACGAGCCACCTGCCCAATGCGCGCCGCCTGTCGGTTGGTCTCGAGCAGAACCGCCTGGCGATGCTGCTGGCGGTGCTGCACCGCCATGCCGGCATCGCCGCATTCGACCAGGACGTGTTCATCAACGCAGTGGGTGGCGTGAAGATCACGGAGCCGGCGGCCGACCTGGCCGTGCTCCTGGCGATCAATTCATCGATGCGCAGCAAACCGTTGCCGCGCGGGCTCGTGGTATTCGGCGAAGTGGGCCTGGCCGGTGAAATCCGGCCGGCGCCGCGTGGCCAGGAACGCTTGCGCGAAGCGGCCAAGCTGGGCTTTTCGATTGCCGTGATCCCGAAGGCGAATGCGCCGAAGCAGAAAATCGAGGGCATGACGATCATCGCCGTCGAACGCATCGAAGAAGCGTTCAACAAACTGCGCGAACTCGACTAGGCGCATGGCAAACCGGCACGGCGCAACAATGTCGTGCCGGATCCTGTGGATGTTCCTATAATATTGTCTCTTTTCAGGCATCATGGGAAACACGTGTTACAAGAGCAGAGGCAGTCCCCGCGCAAAGTATTGCGTACCAAAGTCTTGCTGGCCATTGACGGTCGGGCGCCATTCATCGGCAAGAGCGTCGATGTCAGCCCCAACGGCATCAGTGTCAACATCCCCGACCCGATGCCGGTCGGACTCGCCAGCCAGCTGCGTTTCGACCTGATGATCGACGGTCGCTTCACGACGATCGACACGCGTGCCAAAGCGCTGCACTGCATTTTCAGCGGCGGTGAGTACAAGGTGGGGTTTCAGTTTCAGAGCCTTGACCTGGCAGCCGTGACCGCGCTGGCGCGCTTCCTGCGCTGACAGTAATGCTGACATCGACGCGCCATGCGACAAGCGGCGAGCGCCCTGAGGCCTCGCCGCTTGCTGTCTGACCCGCTGAGCGGGTTTGTCGCTATTCGTGATAGCGGTCTTCGAGTTCCCTGGCACTGCCACGTACTTCCTGGTAGATCTCGAACGCGACCAGTGCCGCCAGCCCGCCCAGGATCCCCATGACCATCATGTCCAGCATACAATCATCAACGCCGTTGGGCATTCCCTCCATGTGAAGACGACACTTCAGGTTAGCAGCTGACACGGTATTTACAAGGCTGGCGAAGGTGGAAAAATATTGGTGCACGCCCAGCCGCGCGCCGCGTCCCCACCGGCAATGCCATGCTTGCGGCCGTGTCATGTTCGTGTCACATTTCAGAATATGTCATGAACTTGTCATATTCGCCCGCTAGACTGCGCTTCATCGTCAGCGGGATCGTCCCGTCGTTCTATTTTCAGAGGATCAGATATGCGCATGAAGCATCTCTTCGTTTCGATTGCCGTTGCCGCTTCGGCATTCACCGCAACCGCACAGGCCGCCAACATCACCGGCGCAGGCGCGACGTTCCCTTATCCGATCTACGCCAAATGGGCCGAGCTGTACAAGGCAGCATCGGGCAATGGCCTGAACTACCAGTCGGTCGGTTCCGGCGCCGGCATCAAGCAGATCAAGGCCAAGACCGTCGACTTCGGCGCGTCCGACATGCCACTGGCAGCCGCTGAACTCAACGCCGCCGGCCTGTTCCAGTTCCCGGCCGTGATGGGCGGCGTCGTGCCGATCGTCAATCTGGCGGGCATCGCCCCGGGCCAGATGAAACTGAGCGGCGCCGTCATCGCCGACATCTACATGGGCAAGATCGTCAAGTGGAATGCGCCGCAGATCGCCGCGCTGAACCCTGGCGTGAAATTGCCGGACGCCGAGATCACCGTCGTGCGCCGCGCCGACAGCTCGGGCACGTCGTTCCTGTGGACCGATTTCCTGTCGAAGTCGAGCCCGGAGTGGAAGACCAAGGTCGGCGCCGGCACCACCGTCAAGTGGGCAGTGGGCGTGGGCGGCAAGGGCAACGAAGGCGTCGCCGCCAACGTGCAGCGCATTAAGGGCGGCATCGGCTACGTCGAGTGGGCCTACGCCAAGAAGAACAAGATGTCGCACACCCAGCTCCAGAACAAGGATGGCGTGTTCCTGCAACCAAGCGACGACGCCTTCAAGGCCGCCGCTGCCGGCGCCAACTGGTCGGGTACCCCGGGCTTTGCGGTCATCCTGACCGACCAGCCAGGCAAGGACAGCTGGCCAGTCACGGGCGCGTCGTACATCCTCGTGCACAAGGCCCAGGACGCGGCCAAGGGCAAGGAAGTGCTGAAGTTCTTCGACTGGTCATACAAGAACGGCGCCGCCTCGGCTGCTGAACTCGACTACGTGCCAATGCCTGCGCCAGTCATCAAGCTGGTGCAGGACGCCTGGCGCACCAATCTGAAAGACACCACCGGTAAGGCGCTCTGGTAATCCACTAGTTTTCATCATCGAAGGACCGGCCCGACCGGTCCTTCTGCATGCCAGCAATATTGACAAAACGATATTGATTACGAGTCTTATAGCGAGTCTTCCACACATATGAGCGCCCACCCATCCTTGTCCGTGCAGGACCTGCCTGAAAAGGCAGCAGCCGAAGACGCCCGCCGTTACGCTGCACTGCGCACGACGATGCGCAACCAGCGCATCCAGGACTTCTTCTTCCACAAAATCACGCTGCTGTTTGCTGCCACGGTCCTGGCGGTGCTGATCGGGATCATCATCTCGCTGGCCATCGGCGCCGCGCCGGCGTTCTCGCAGTTTGGCCCGGGCTTCATCACCCGCGTCGAGTGGGATCCGGTCAACGACGAGTTCGGCGCGATGATCGCCATCTGGGGCACGCTGGCCACCTCGATCATCGCATTGGCTGTCGCGTTTCCGATCAGCTTCGGCATCGCGCTGTTCCTGACCGAAATCTGCCCGGCCTGGCTGCGCCGCCCGCTGGGCACCGCTGTCGAACTGCTCGCCGGCGTGCCGTCGATCATTTACGGCATGTGGGGCCTGTTCGTGTTCGCGCCGATGTTCGCCGACCACGTGCAGCCGCTGCTGAAGGAAACCATCGGCCAGTTGCCGGTCATCGGCGTCATCTTCCAGGGCCCGACGATGGGCATCGGCATCATGACCGCCGGCCTGATTCTGGCAATCATGATCATCCCGTTCATCGCCTCGGTGATGCGCGACGTGTTCGAGATCGTGCCGACCGTGCTGAAGGAATCGGCGTATGGCCTCGGTTGCACCCGCTGGGAAGTGGTGCGCAAGGTCGTGCTGCCATATACCCGCAACGGTGTGGTGGGTGGCGTCATGCTGGGCCTGGGCCGCGCGCTCGGCGAGACGATGGCCGTGACGTTCGTGATCGGTAACGCGCACTCGCTGTCGGCTTCGCTGTTCTCGCCGGGTAATTCGATTTCGTCGACGCTCGCCAACGAATTTGCCGAAGCGGCCAGCACGCTGCATTCGTCGTCGCTGTTTGCGCTGGCACTGATCCTGTTTGGCATCACGTTCATCGTGCTGTCGGCGGCCAAGATCATGCTGCTCGGTATGTCCCGTAACGAAGGTACGAAATAAGATGAACACTGCTACCAAGAACCCGGTGTATCGCCGTCGCCTGCTGGCGCACCGCATTGGCATCACGCTGTCGGTGTGCGCGATGGGCATCGGTCTGGCCTTCCTGGCCTGGATTCTGTTCACGCTGCTGTACAACGGCCTGGGCGGCTTGTCGGCCACGCTGTTCACGGCTGACACGCCAGCCCCGGGCACGCCTGGCGGCGGCTTGCGCAATGCCATTCTCGGCAGCGTGATGATGGTCGGCCTGTCGACGCTCATCAGCACGCCGGTCGGCATCCTGGCCGGTATCTATCTGGCTGAATACGGCGAGAACAACAAGTTCGCGCAAGTCACGCGCTTCGTGACCGACATCATGCTGTCGGCCCCGTCGATCGTGATCGGCCTGTTCGTGTACGCGATCTACGTCGCCAAGGTCCAGCACTTTTCGGGCTACGCCGGTACGATCGCGCTGTCGCTGATCGCCATCCCGGTCGTCGTGCGCACCACAGACAATATGCTGCGCCTGGTACCGCCGAGCCTGCTCGAAGCGGCCTACGCGCTGGGCGCGCCGCACTGGAAGGTCGCCCTGACCGTGCGCCTGCGCGCTGTCAAGGCCGGCGTCGTGACCGGCGTGCTGCTGGCTGTCGCCCGCGTCACGGGTGAAACCGCGCCGCTGCTGTTCACCGCGCTGAACAACCAGTTCTACAGCCATGACATGAATGCGCCGCTGGCGAACCTGCCGGTGGTGATCTACACCTACGCCATGAGCCCGTATGACGACTGGCGCTCGCTGGCCTGGGCCGGTGCATTGCTGGTGACCACGACCGTGTTGTTGCTGAACATTCTGTCGCGTACGCTGTTCAGCCAAAAAACCCCGAATTAATTCACTCTGATAAACGATAAAGTGATGAACCAAGCCATGCTCAATACGACTCCGACCCCGGCTGCGGCCAAAGCCAAGACGATCGAAATCGAAGGCCTGAACTTCTTTTACGGTAAAACGCAGAGTCTGAAGAATGTCAGCCTCGACATCCACGCCAAGCAGGTGACGGCCTTCATCGGCCCATCGGGCTGCGGCAAGTCGACGCTGCTGCGCACCCTCAACCGGATGTACGACCTGTACCCGGGCCAGCGCGCCGAAGGCAAGATCATGTACCGCGGCGGCAATATCCTCGACGCAGGCGTTGACGTGAACATGCTGCGTGCCAAGGTCGGCATGGTGTTCCAGAAGCCGACCCCGTTCCCGATGTCGATCTACGACAACATCGCGTTCGGCGTGCGCCTGTACGAAAACCTCTCGAAAGGCGAGATGGACGAGCGCGTCGAGTGGGCCCTGAAAAAGGCGGCGCTGTGGGAAGAAGCCAAGGACAAGCTGTCCAAGAGCGGCCTGTCGCTGTCGGGCGGCCAGCAACAGCGCCTGTGCATCGCGCGCGGCGTGGCGGTCAAGCCCGACGTGCTGCTGCTCGATGAGCCGACCTCGGCCCTGGATCCGATCTCGACCGCCAAGATCGAAGAACTGATCAGCGAACTGAAACAGGATTACACGATCACGATCGTGACCCACAATATGCAGCAGGCCGCGCGCTGCTCCGACTACACCGCCTATATGTACCTCGGCGAGCTGGTCGAATTCGGCGAGACCGACCAGATCTTCATGAAGCCGGCGCGCAAGGAAACGCAAGACTATATTACCGGCCGTTTCGGTTGATCGAACAGGCTGAGACTTTATCGGCCGGCCCACTTGGTCCGGCTTCACAAGAATATTGACGGAGAGTTTGTATGACAGGCGAGCATTCATCCAAGCAGTACGACCAGGAACTCGAAGGGATCCGTTCCCAGGTCTTGCTGATGGGCGGCATGGTGGAAACCCAGTTCGAAGAAGCGCTGGAATGCTTCCGCATCGGCGACATCGCGCGCGCCGAGCGCGTGATGGCCGAAGACCAGGCTGTCAACCAGCTTGAAGTCGCGCTGGACGACGCCTGCAGCCACCTGATCGTGAAACGCCAGCCGACCGCGAACGACCTGCGCACCGTGATGGCCACCATCAAGGTGATCACCGACCTCGAGCGCATCGGCGACGAAGCGACCAAGGTCGCGCGCACGGCGAAAAGCCTGCACGAGCGGGGCGCGACGGGCTTTGCCCATTTCGACATGATCCGCACGATCGCCAAGGCGACGTCCGAACTGCTGCACGATTCGCTCGACGCGTTCGCGCGCCTGGACGGCAAGCAGGCCCTGCAGATCATTGCGGGCGACGAAGTGGTCGACCACGAGTTCCGCGTCATCCTGCGCACGATGGTCACGTTCATGATGGAAGACCCGCGCACGATTTCGTCGGCGCTCGACACGCTGTGGGTGGCCAAGGCCATCGAGCGTATCGGCGACCATGCCAAGAACATCGCCGAGTACGTGATCTACGTGGTCGAAGGCCGCGACATCCGCCACAGCAAGCCGACGCTCGGCGAGCCGCCGGTACTGTGAGCATGGCTGACACCACCTCCGTCCTCGTGGTCGAGGACGAGCCGGCGATCGTCGAGCTGGTGACTTATTCGCTGCGCGAAGCAGGCTGGGAAATCCGCACGGCCGATACGGCGGCCGGCGCCTGGGACAGCATCAGCCGGGGCAAGCCCGACCTGCTGCTGCTGGACTGGATGCTGCCCGACCAGAGCGGCCTGCGCCTGCTGTCGCGCCTGCGCGCCGACCGCGACTTCCAGGAGCTGCCGGTCATCATGTTGACCGCCAAGAGCATGGAAGAAGACAAGCTGGCGGGCCTGAACAGCGGCGCCGACGACTACATCACCAAGCCGTTCTCGCCACGCGAGCTGCTGGCCCGTTCGCGCGCGCTGCTGCGCCGCAAGAGCCCGCACCTGGCCGAGGCGCCGCTGCGCGCCGGTAGCGTGACGCTCGATCCGAACAGCTGCACCGTGACGGTCGATAACCAGCAGATCGACATCGGTAATGCCGAATACAAGCTGCTCAAGTACCTGCTGGCGCACCGCGAGCGCGTGTTTTCGCGCGCCCAGTTGCTCGACAAGGTGTGGGGCGACCATGCGGTGATCGAAGAGCGCACGGTCGACGTGCACGTGCTGCGGCTGCGCAAGGCGCTGAAATCGGCCGATGGCCTGATCCGCACGGTGCGCAGCGTTGGCTACATGCTGTCCGAAAAATAGTCTGTGTCGAAGGACGCGATGAATCCCAAATTGCTGTTCTGGGTCCCGGCGCTGTTGCGCCTGGGGCTGTTGTTTGCCTTTGCGGGCCTCGTCTGGTGGTGGCTGGGGCTGGTGGCCGGGCTGTCGCTGGCGCTGGCCGCCACCGTCACGGCCATCATCGTCCAGCTGTCGTATCTGCAGAAGCTGGGCGAATGGCTCGAGCATCCGCAAGAGACGCGCCTGCCGGATGGCTGGGGCGCCTGGACCGAAGCGTTCGCGCGCCTGTACCACCTGCGGCGCGACGACAAGAAGCACCAGGCTGAACTCACGGAATGGCTGGCCCGCTTCCGCCAGGCGATGCACCTGCTGCCGGAAGGCGTCGCGATCATGGACGACGTGCTGTTTTTGGAGTGGTGCAACCCGGCGCTCGAGCGCCATCTGGGCCTGACGATGGAGCGCGACAAGGGCCTGCGCGTGACCAATCTGGTGCGCCATCCCGACTTCATCGACTACATCATTCTGGGCCGCTACGAGCAGCCGCTGACGCTGGCGTTCAGAGGCCGCAAGATCGAATGCCGCATCATCCCGTTCGAGAACCGGCGCCAGATCCTGGTCACGCACGATGCGACCGACACCGAACGGATCGAAGCGATGCGGCGCGACTTCATCGCCAACGCTTCGCACGAATTGCGCACGCCGCTGACGGTGATCGTGGGCTTCCTCGAAATCGCGATGGCCGATCCGGGCCTGGACGTGGCCACGCGCACGGCGCACCTGAGCCTGATGACCGAGCAGGCGCAGCGGATGCAGCGGCTGATCCAGGACATGCTGACCCTGTCGCGGCTGGAGTCGGACGAATTTCCGCTCAAGCGCGAGCGGGTGGATATCAAGATTCTGGTCGAATCGATCGCCGCTGAAGCACGCGCGCTGTCGGGCGGCCGGCACACGATCGAGGTGGCGGTGGATGGCCCGGACGTGATGGGGAGCATGGAAGAGCTACGCAGCGCCTTCGCCAATCTGGCGTCGAACGCCGTGCGCTACTCGCCCAACGGCGGCACGATCCGCCTGGCCTGGTCACGCGGCCCCGACGCGCTGGCGTTTGCGGTAACCGACTGCGGCATCGGCATCGACCCGGAACACATCCCGCGGCTGACCGAGCGTTTCTACCGCGTCGACAAAAGCCGCTCGCGCGAAACGCAGGGCACGGGCCTGGGCCTGGCCATTGTCAAGCACGTCCTGCTGCGCCACGGCGGCAAGCTGACGATCACCTCGCAACCCGGCAAAGGCAGCACCTTCGCCGCCACGCTCCCGAACACCTCGCTACCAGCGTAACCCTCCAACACCAAAAGCAATTGCCTTCCAATTGGGGTCAGAGTCGAATTGTTTGATAACTTTGTGACATGCCGGGGAGATCGTCCGGTTGATCACAAATTGTACGGAAACGTTTGTTTGGGACAATGAGGGTCAGAGTCGAATTAATGAGCAACTTCGAAAGTTGTCAAACAATTCGACTCTGACCCTCATTGTTTTTTCGGCGTTTTGGTGAGAAGAACAATTGATTTCGACTAGAACGATGGGCACGAGCAAGCAAAGCAATCGCTCAATATATGGAGGTACTTTTTTCGGCTTTTTTGACCCGAAAAACATGAGGGTCAGAGTCGAATTAATGAGCAATTTCGAAAGTTGTCAAACAATTCGACTCTGACCCTAATTGTCTTTTGGGCAAGCTGAGGCTAGGAAATTGAGGGGCGTTAAAACGTCGTCGTGCGAGTGGGAAATTGGCCAACAATTCGACTCTGACCCTAATTGTTCCTGATTGTTAGTGCAGCAGGAGGAGGGCGGTGGTCAGGGCGGCGGACGGGATGCCGATCCAGGCGCCTTGGGCGACTTTGCGGGGGGCGTATTGGAGCATGGCGGCGACGGTCCAGGCGGCGACCGACAGGACGCCGCACCACAGCACCGGGCCGACGTGCCAGCCGCGGGCGGCGATGCAGGCGGCAAAGGAGAGTGCCAGGCCCAGCCAGGCCAGTGTGCGCATGCGCATTCTCAGCGCTGGCGCCGGCTCCTTGCCGCGGCCGTGCAGGTCGGCGTAGTGGCGGTCCATCACGATGCCTTTGGCGGCGAATGCGCTGAAGGCGAGGGAAACGCTGCTGAGAAATAGCATGCTCATACGGGCTCCATGGTCGAGGTTGATCCGGCGTCAGCCGCCGTCTGTTTTTTCGCTGCTTTCTGTTTGGCCTTGTGCCCCAGCCACCAGGCGGCCCAGCCCAGCAATGCGCCCAGCACCAGGACGACGATGTCGAACGCCGCCACTGGCCGCAGGCCCGGCCCGCCGAACAGCGACACGCCCAGGTGTGAATTGGTCGTGAACACGTTCAGCACAGGGATGCCCGCCAACAGCACCGCGCCCACCGTTAGCTGGAAACGCCACATCGCGCGTGTCGGCCGGATCTGGGCAAGGAGGGCGGCGGCGCCCCAGGCGATGAAGAACCAGTTGGCTTCGGCGCTGGCGCGCTGCGCCATGTCCACTGGCAGCAGGCGGTTGGCCCAGAAGAAGGCGGCAAACGCGATCGGCAGGCCGGCAATGGCGCCGATGTTCAGTGCGTCGACCAGGCGCACGCCGAAGCCGACGCGTCCGCCGTTGGCCACGATCTTGGCGTACGACTGACGCTCCCGCACGCCCCACAACAGCGCGCCGGTGGCGACCATCGCGCTGCCGGCGAGGCCGCACACGAAGAACAGTGCGCGCAGCAGCGGATCGGCAAAGTGCGCCAGGTGCATGCCATAGATGGCGGCGCGCGTGGCCAGCGCCGTGCTCAACGGCGGCGTTGCCGACACCAGAGCGCCACTGACGCCATCGAACGTCATCGCCGGCTCGAGATTCGATAACTGCTGGCCCGATGGCCGATACAGTTCCACGCGCGCGACCGCATCGTTCGGATGGCTGATCGCCACACGCGACGGCGTCACGCCCCATGCCCGCTCGGCCTGCTGCAGCATCGGCCCGATGTCGGCCAGCGGCGCGGCGATGTCCGCCGGCTTGCCGCGCTCGAAGTTGCCGAATACGTCGCTGAACATCGTGTTCTGCTCGTCGCCGTACAGCGCCTTGGTGGGCGCTGGCATGTAAATGAACATCAGCGTGACAATGCCCGTGTAGGTAATCATCAGGTGAAACGGCAGCGCCAGCACGGCGGTCGCGTTGTGCGCGTCCAGCCACGAACGCTGGCCCTTCTTTGGCCGGAACGTGAAGAAGTCCTTGAAGATGCGCTTGTGCGTGATCACGCCGCTGATAATCGCCACCAGCATGAACATCGCGCCGATGCCGACGATCCAGCGACCCCAGATCGCCGGCATGTAGTGCAGATCAAAGTGCAGGCGGTACAGGAAGTCCCCGCCACGGGTATCGCGCGGTTTGGCCGTTGGCAGGCCCGTCGTCGGGTCGAGCGTGACGTTCTGGTCACGCAGCGCATTGCGGCGCTCTGCGCGCGACATGTCTTTTTTCGGCGGATTCTGCCAGGCGGCCTGGATCAGCGGATTGCGCTCATCGGGAAGGTCGATCGTCCAGCGCGTCGCGCCCGGTGCGCGCTCCTGCAACGTGCGCACGGCCAGTTGCGCCGACTGCGCCGGGGAGAGCGTGGCCGGCGCAGCGGCTGCCGCGTGCAGCTCGGGCTTCATCCAGAACGTGATCTCGTGTCGGTAATACGCCGCCGTGCCAGCCATGAACACCAGAAGCAGCAGCCAGCACACGAGCAGGCCAGCCCACGTATGCACCCATGCCATCGATTGCCGCAAGCCGTCCTTCATGCCGTTCCTCCGACCAGCCACAAAATCATCCACAGCTTCGCGCACATCACAGCCACCCCGACGCAGGCGTGCAGCGCGCTGCGCGTGGCAAAGACCCACAGGATGACGCAGGGATAGATGACGAACGCCAGCAGCGTGGCGATGGTGACGGCATCGGCGCGTGGCAGCGGCAGGGCCAGCGCAATCAGTGCGCCGGCAAGCGCGGCGAGCACGTAGCCGCCGCCGATCGCGGCCACCGCGCGGGCGGTGACGCCGCCACGGTAGCGCCAGGTGGTCGTGGTCATGAAGCCGGGCCTTTCTTCAGACGACGGATGGCGTCACTGGATACACGGTCAGGCGGATCAGTGATCGGCGCTCGGGGCCATGGCCGGACCAGCCGCGACGGCTGCGATGCCTTTTGGCTGCACGACGCTCAGCGACGTGGTGTAGCTCGACGTCGCGTATTGCAGGCCGGCACGCTCGCCCGCCGTCTTGTCGGTGTGCTCGGTCTCCAGCACATACAGGCCTTTCCATGGCATGTCGAACCTGACGACGCCGCTGTCATCCGACTCCGCTTCTTTCGCCCAGCCGCTCTGGACGATCGCATTGACCTTTGCTTTTGGCAACGGCTGGCCCTTGTAGAACACCTTGAATTCGCCGGCCTTGCCCGTCGGGACGAGGTCGAGCGTCAGTGTCGGCTGCTGCGCAGCGAAGCTGGTGGCCATGCGTGCGGCCGGCACCCAGATGTGGTTGAGCTTCTTGCCGTTCTCATCTGTTTCCCAGCTCGGGTAGGCATTGTCTTCGGCGACGATCGCGTCACCCGCCGCCGGCGTGGTGCCGCTGACCAGGTAACCCTTGGCCGTCTTGTCCAGCTTGAGTGTACGTTCGCCCTTGGCGCCCAGCAGCGTCGCGCTCGGAGCGCCAAACTTGTCGAGCAGGCCCGGCGTGGTTTCACGCTGGTTCAGGGCAAACTCGCCGAACTGCAGCTTGACCGCCTTGCCGTCCTGCTCGAACCAGATTTGGTGGGCCTGTGCAGCAGGCGCGGCGACCAGCATGGCGACGAGGGAGGAGAGCAGAATCTTGTTCATGGTGAGCGCTTTGTGGTTGTTGGTCGGATCAGACGAGCAGTATGCCGACAAGAATTATAATGCGAATCATTCTCATTTCAAAACATTTTTACGACCGCGTCCAGCGGGGCGATGAAGCGGCTTGCCGTCGTGCCTGCCCAGGCATGCCGTCAAGAAGCAGCCGATGTACAATCGTGCCTCGTTCTTATCGGCCTCTTCTATGCTCTCTCGACGTACTTCCCTCGTGGCCTGCGCCGCGCTGTTGCTGGCCGCCTGCGGCAGCACCCCGACCCCGGCTCCCGTCACTCCCGTTGCCGCCCCCAAGGCGGCGCCATTGCCTCCCAAGAAAATTCGTATCGGCCTGGCCCTCGGTGGCGGCGCCGCGCGCGGGTTCGCCCATATCGGCGTCATCAAGGCACTCGAAGCCCAGGGTATCTACCCGGAAATCGTCGTCGGCACCAGCGCCGGCTCGGTCGTCGGCGCGCTGTATGCGTCGGGCGTGAACGGCTTTGCGCTGCAAAAGACGGCCATGACCATGGACGAGGCCACCATCTCGGACTGGGCGCTGCCGCTGTTCAGCAAATCGACGGGCCTGCTCAAGGGTGAAGCGCTGCAGAGCTATGTGAACAAGGCCGTCAACAACGTGCCGATCGAGAAGTTGAAACTGCGCTTTGGCGCCGTGGCCACCGACCTGAAAACGGGCCAACCGATCCTGTTCAGCCGCGGCAATACGGGGATGGCCGTGCGCGCGTCATCCAGCGTGCCGAGCGTGTTCCAGCCAGTCGTCATCGGCAACAAGAGCTACGTCGATGGTGGCCTGGTCGCGCCGGTGCCGGTGCGCTATGTGCGCGACATGGGCGCCGATTTCATTATCGCGGTCAATATCTCGAGCGCGACCGAGGGCGCAGCCACGGCCAGTTCGCTCGACGTGCTGATGCAGACCTTCTCGATCATGGGCCAGCGCCTGAATCACTTCGAGCTCAAGGATGCCGACATCGTCATCACGCCGGCACTGGGCAATATGGGCTCGAGCGATTTCGGTGGCCGCAACCTGGCCATCCTGGCGGGCGAGCAGGCCGCCGCCGCCGTCATGCCGCAAATCAAGGCCAAACTGAAACTCAAACAGCAAGTTCCCTGAGAAAGCCCACGATGAACACCAAACCTTACCTGACCCTGGCGGACGCCAAACAGATCGGCGCTGCCGCCGAAGCCGAAGCCCTTGCCAACGGCTGGGCCGTGTCGATCGCCATCGTCGATGATGGCGGCCACCTGCTGTGGCAGCAGCGCCTGGACGGCGCGCCGCCGATCTCGTCGCACATCGCGCCCAGCAAGGCCAACACGGCCGCGCTCGGCCGCCGTGAGTCCAAGGTGTATGAAGACGTGATCAATGGCGGGCGCATGTCGTTTCTCAGCGCGCCGAAGCTCGAAGGCATGCTCGAGGGCGGCGTGCCCGTCATCGTCGATGGCCACGTGATCGGCGCGGTCGGCGTGTCGGGCGTGAAATCGAACGAGGATGTGCAGATCGCCAAAGCCGGTATTGCCGCCTTGGGCGCGGAGTAAATCGAGCGTACGGGCGCATGATTTTTGCAACTTCGGCGCCCGTATTTGCTGCAACGCCGCATTGCCGAATGCCGTTGTACGCGCTATAATTCGGAAGTTTATCTAATTCAAACTTCGCCGTAGCGCATACCCACCAACCCTCATTCAACATGACCTCCAACACCCGGCGCAAGCAGTGCAGCGGGGTTAGCTGGATGTCGGTCTGACGTGGCGCAGCTACGGCAACTTTTACGGGAGTTGCCCTTGCCGCCATTCTTTTCCGGCCCCTCTGTTCCGGCCATTCTGGCCCTTGCTGACGGGACCATCTTCAAAGGTTATTCCATCGGCGCCGTCGGTCACACGACCGGCGAAGTGGTGTTCAACACCGCCATGACCGGCTACCAGGAAATCCTTACCGACCCGAGCTATTCGCGTCAGATCGTCACGCTGACCTACCCGCACATCGGTAACTATGGCGTCAACACGACCGACGTGGAAGCATCGAAAGTGCACGCCGCTGGCCTCATCATTCGCGACCTGCCGCTGCTGGCGTCCAACTTCCGCTCGACCCAGTCGCTCGGCGACTACCTGAAGGCAGAGAACGTCGTCGCGATTGCCGGCATCGATACCCGCAAGCTGACCCGCATCCTGCGCGAGAAGGGCGCCCAGGCCGGCGCGATCCTCACCGCTGCGCAAGGCGCCGAGCCATCGACCGCGCAAGCGCTCGAACTGGCGCGCTCGTTCCCGGGCCTGGCTGGCATGGACCTGGCCAAGGTCGTCTCGGTGAAAGCGCCATACGAGTTCACCGAAACCGAATGGAAGCTGGGCGAAGGCTTCGGCAAGCAGACCAATCCCCGGTACCACGTGGTCGCCTTCGACTACGGCGTCAAGCGCAATATCCTGCGCATGCTGGCCGAGCGCGGCTGCAAGGTCACCGTGCTGCCGGCGCAGTCCACCGCCGCCGACGCGCTGGCGCTGAACCCGGACGGTATCTTCCTGGCCAATGGCCCGG
Source organism: Oxalobacteraceae sp. CFBP 8761 (assembly GCA_014841595.1). Classification (NCBI taxonomy): domain Bacteria; kingdom Pseudomonadati; phylum Pseudomonadota; class Betaproteobacteria; order Burkholderiales; family Oxalobacteraceae; species Oxalobacteraceae sp. CFBP 8761. The sequence goes on from JACYUE010000002.1 coordinate 1,217,944, forward strand.
GCGACCCGGAACCATGCGACTACGCCATCGCCGCCTCGCGCGAGCTGATCGAAAAAGGCATCCCGACCTTCGGCATCTGCCTCGGTCACCAGATCATGGCGCTGGCCTCCGGCGCCAAGACCATGAAGATGAAGTTCGGCCACCACGGCGCGAATCACCCGGTGCAGGACCTCGATTCCAAGAAGGTCTTGATCACATCGCAGAACCACGGCTTTGCGGTCGATCCGACCACCTTGCCGGCAAACTGCCGCGTCACGCACGTGTCGCTGTTCGACGGCTCGCTGCAGGGTTTCGAGCGTACCGACAAACCCGCGTTCTGCTTCCAGGGTCACCCGGAAGCCTCGCCTGGGCCGACCGACGTCGCCTACCTGTTTGACCGCTTCATCGGCCTGATGCAAGCAGCGGAGAAAAAATAATATGCCAAAACGTAGTGATATCAAAAGCATCCTGATCATCGGCGCTGGTCCGATCGTCATCGGCCAGGCCGTCGAATTCGACTACTCCGGCGCGCAAGCCTGCAAGGCCCTGCGCGAAGAGGGTTACAAGGTCATCCTGGTGAACTCGAACCCGGCCACGATCATGACCGACCCGGAAACGGCGGACGTGACGTACATCGAGCCGATCACCTGGAAGGTCGTCGAGCGCATCATCGAGAAAGAGCGTCCGGACGCGATCCTGCCAACGATGGGGGGCCAGACCGCACTGAATTGCGCGCTCGACCTGCACCGCCACGGCGTGCTCGAAAAATACAATGTCGAGCTGATCGGCGCGACGCCGGAAGCGATCGACAAGGCCGAAGACCGCCTGAAGTTCAAAAACGCGATGACCAAGATCGGCCTGGGTTCGGCACGCTCGGGCGTGGCGCACACGATGGAAGAATCGTGGGTCGTCCAGCGCGAGATGGGCTTCCCGACCATCATCCGTCCATCGTTCACGATGGGTGGCAGCGGCGGCGGCATCGCTTACAACGAAGAAGAATTCGAAGCGATCTGCAAGCGCGGCCTGGAAGCCTCGCCAACCTCGGAGCTGCTCATCGAAGAGTCGCTGCTCGGTTGGAAAGAGTACGAGATGGAAGTCGTGCGCGACAAGAACGACAACTGCATCATCATCTGCTCGATCGAGAACCTCGATCCGATGGGCGTGCACACGGGCGACTCGATCACCGTCGCACCGGCGCAGACCCTGACCGACAAGGAATACCAGATCCTGCGCAACGCGTCGATCGACGTGCTGCGTGAAATCGGCGTCGACACGGGCGGCTCGAACGTGCAGTTCGCGATCAACCCGAAAGACGGCCGCATGATCGTCATCGAGATGAACCCGCGCGTCTCGCGTTCGTCGGCACTGGCCTCGAAAGCCACCGGCTTCCCGATCGCCAAGGTCGCGGCCAAGTTGGCCGTCGGCTACACGCTCGACGAGCTGCGCAACGACATCACGGGCGGCGCCACGCCAGCCTCGTTCGAACCGTCGATCGACTATGTCGTCGTCAAGATCCCGCGCTTCACGTTCGAGAAATTCCCGACCGCCGACAAGCACCTGACCACGCAGATGAAATCGGTGGGCGAAGTGATGGCCATGGGCCGCACCTTCCAGGAATCGTTCCAGAAAGCGCTGCGCGGCCTCGAAGTGGGCGTCGATGGCCTGAACGAAAAAACGCGCGACCGCGAAAAGATCGAAGAAGAGCTGGGCGAGCCTGGTCCGGACCGCATCTGGTATGTGGGCGATGCGTTTGCCCAAGGCTTCACGCTCGAAGAAGTGCACAACCTGACCAAGATCGATCCGTGGTTCCTCGTGCAGATCAAGGAAATCGTCGACATCGAGCTGTGGCTCGAGACGCAGACGCTGGAAAGCCTGGACAAGCCGCTGCTGTACAAGCTCAAGCAAAAAGGTTTTGCTGACCGTCGCCTGGCCTTCCTGCTGAAGGTCAAGCCGGAAGAAGTGCGCGCGCGCCGTCATGCGCTGAATATCCGTCCGGTCTACAAGCGCGTCGACACCTGCGCGGCCGAGTTCTCGACCGACACCGCGTACATGTACTCGACGTACGACGAAGAGTGCGAGTCGAACCCGACCGATAAGAAGAAGATCATGGTGCTGGGCGGCGGTCCGAACCGCATTGGCCAGGGCATCGAGTTCGACTACTGCTGCGTCCACGCTGCCCTCGCAATGCGCGAAGACGGCTACGAGACCATCATGGTCAACTGCAATCCAGAGACGGTTTCGACCGACTACGACACGTCGGATCGCCTGTACTTCGAATCGCTGACGCTGGAAGACGTGCTGGAAATCGTCGAGCTCGAAAAGCCGGTCGGTGTCATCGTGCAATACGGCGGCCAGACTCCGTTGAAGCTGGCGCTCGACCTGGAAGCCAACGGCGTGCCGATCATCGGCACCTCGCCGGACATGATCGACGCCGCCGAAGACCGCGAGCGCTTCCAGCAGCTGCTGCAAGAGCTGGGCCTGCGCCAGCCGCCAAACCGCACCGCCCGCACCGAAGCCGACGCGCTGGCGCTGGCCGAAGAAATCGGGTATCCGCTGGTCGTGCGTCCATCGTACGTGCTGGGTGGCCGCGCGATGGAAATCGTCCACGAGCAGCGTGACCTCGAGCGCTACATGCGCGAAGCGGTCAAGGTCTCGCACGATTCGCCGGTGCTGCTCGACCGCTTCCTGAACGACGCCATCGAAGTCGACGTCGACTGCATCTCGGACGGCGAAGCCACCTTCATCGGCGGCGTGATGGAACACATCGAACAGGCTGGCGTGCACTCGGGCGACTCGGCCTGCTCGCTGCCACCGTATTCGCTGACGCAAGCGACGATCGATGAGCTCAAGCGCCAGACCTCGCTGATGGCCAAGGCCCTGAACGTGGTCGGCCTGATGAACGTGCAGTTCGCGATCCAGCAGAAGGAAGAAAACGGTCAAACGGTTGATACTGTTTTTGTGCTGGAAGTGAACCCGCGTGCGTCGCGCACCGTGCCGTTCGTCTCGAAAGCCACCGGCCTGCAGCTGGCAAAGATCGCCGCGCGCTGCATGGTTGGCCAGACGCTGGCGCAGCAGGGCATCACGCAGGAAGTGATCCCGCCGTTCTTCAGCGTGAAGGAAGTCGTGTTCCCATTCGTGAAATTCCCGGGCGTCGACACCATCCTGGGCCCGGAGATGAAATCGACCGGCGAAGTGATGGGCGTTGGCATGACCTTCGGCGAAGCCTTCGTCAAGTCGCAGCTGGCAGCCGGCATCAAGCTGCCGCGCTCGGGCACCGTGTTCCTGTCGGTGAAGTCCTCCGACAAGCCACGCGCAACGAGCGTGGCACGTGACCTGGTGGCGCTGGGCTTCGACCTGGTCGCAACCAAGGGCACGGCCGCCGTGATCGCCGCCGCCGGGATTCCGGTGCGCGCCGTGAACAAGGTGCTGGAAGGCCGTCCGCACGTCGTCGACATGATCAAGAACCGCGAAATCGTCATGGTCGTCAACACGGTTGAAGAAAAGCGCAGTGCCATCGTCGACTCGCGCGCGATCCGCACGTCGGCGCTGGCCGCCCACGTGGTGACCTACACGACGATCGCCGGCGCCGAAGCGGCCATTGAAGGCATGCCGCATATCGACGAACTGCGTGTGTATGATTTACAAGGTCTGCATAAAACCTTAAACTAAGCAGACGCAGTACCCGTCACACTGGAAGTCCAGTCAACCACAGAGCTCGCGCGGCCTTGGCGCCGCGTGCCTCTGTGGTTTTCGCTTTCTTGTCGCGTTGGTACTATCCGCCCCGGCGGACCCGTCAAACAAACCAAGCAGAGAACCATGACCACACCACTGACCAAATTCGGCGCAGAACTCCTGAAAGAAGAGCTGCACCAGCTCAAGACGAAGGAACGCCGCAGCGTGATCGACGCGATCGCCGAAGCGCGTTCGCATGGCGACCTGTCCGAGAACGCCGAATACGACGCCGCCAAGGAGCGCCAGGCGTTCGTCGAAGGCCGTATCGCCGAGCTGGAAAGCAAGCTGAGCACCTCGCAGGTGATCGACCCGACCACGCTCGACGCCGAAGGCCGCGTGGTGTTCGCCGCCACCGTCGACCTGGAAGACCTCGATTCGAGCCAGAAGGTCACATACCAGATCGTCGGCATGGACGAAGCCGACCTCAAGATGAACAAGGTCTCGATCACGTCGCCCATCGCGCGCGCGCTGATCGGCAAATACGCCGGTGACGTCGTTGAAGTGCAGGCGCCGTCCGGCCCGCGCGAATACGAAATCCTGGAAGTGCGCTACATCTGATGGACAGCGCCGCGCAGGGGCTCGCAGCAGGTCAGGCACCAGGCCGGGCGGGGCGCCTGCCGGCGGCGCGCCTGCTGGTGGCGGCGCTGTGGACCGGCAGCCTGTGGGCGCTGGGCTATATCGCCGCGCCAACAGCCTTCAAGGTGCTCGGCAGCGGGCAGGCCGGGGATCTGGTCGCCGTGCTGCTCACGCGCCAGGCGTGGTTGTCGATCGGCTGTGCGGTTGTGCTGGCGCTCTTGCTGTGGCGCTCGACCGACCTCGCCCCGCAGCGCCGGCGCTTTCTGGGCTGGCTCGTGATCGCGATGCTGGCGTGCGCGCTGGTGATTTTCGTGGGCTTGCAGCCCGGGATGGCACATCTGCGCGTGCTGGCCGGTGAGGCCGGGGTGCGTGCGTCGCCGTACTGGACGCAGTTTGCGGTCATGCATGGCGTGTCGCAGGTGTTTCACATGATCCAGAGCGTGCTGGGGGCATGGTTGCTCGTCAAGCTGCGGTGATTTTTAGCCCGCCGTACGCGCCACCGATATAAAAAAACCGGGTTGCCCCGGTTTTTTTTACTTGTTCAGCGAGCTCTTCTTGGAGCTGGTCTGACGCGGCTTGGCACGCTTGATGTTGCCGCCTGCCGTGACGCGTTCGTTACCCTTGAGCATGACCTTGGTGACGCTCGGCTTCTTGGTGCCGCTGGCGCTGGCCTTGACGATCGTGACTTCGCGCATACCCGGGCCGGCCTTGCTGCTGCGTTCCTTGGCCGTCTCGACCTTCGGACGGTACAGCACCAACAGCTTGCCGATGTGCTGGACCTGGGCCGCGTCGAGGTCGGCGCTGATCTTGTCGTACATGGCAACGCGCGCTTCGCGGTCGTCACCGAACACGCGCACCTTGATCAGGCCGTGCGAGTCGAGGCTGTTGGCGACTTCCTTCATCACGGATTCGGTCAGGCCGTCGGCGCCGATCATGACAACAGGATTGAGCCCGTGGGCTTCTGCGCGCAGAGCACTGCGCTCGGCCGGAGTGAGTTTAAGCATAATAAATTTTTGATGGACCTATAAAAGCAGTATTCTACGCGAATGGCCAAGAACAAATTAAACAAAAACTGGTTACACGACCATATTAACGATCCCTATGTCAAACTCGCGCAAAAAGAGGGCTACCGCGCCCGTGCCGCCTACAAACTGAAAGAAATCGACGAAGCTGAAAAACTCATCAAGTCGGGCAATGTTGTTGTCGACCTTGGCTGCACGCCAGGCAGCTGGGCCCAGTACACGCGGCGCAAGCTGGCCGGCAAGGACGGCGGCGGCATCCACGGCACCATCATCGGTCTGGATATTTTGCCAATGGAGCCGGTCGCCGATGTTCAATATATCCAGGGCGATTTCCGCGAAGAAGAGGTGCTGACGCAGCTCGACGTCGTGCTGGCCGATCGCAAAGTCGACGTGGTGCTGTCGGACATGGCGCCGAACCTGTCGGGTATCGGCCACGCCGACGCGGCCCGCATGGAACATCTGATCGATCTGGCGATCGAATTCTCGCAGGCGCATCTGAAGCCGGGTGGCGCGCTGCTGGTGAAGTGTTTCAAGGACATGGGTTTTACCCAGATTCTGGAGAAATTCCGCCTCGAGTTTACGACAGTGAAGCAAATCAAACCCAAGGCCAGCCGCGATAAATCGTCCGAGATTTTCCTGCTGGGCAGGGGTCTGAAAAATCCGAGTGCGTAATTGGCGTGTGGTGACAGATCGCCCCTTGAAATTCAGCCGCGCGGCCACCACATCTGCCGCGTGATCCCTTGTATTGCGACTGCGTTTCGGGCAGTTGGCGATGTCGGGAATGAATAAGACAGTCATTCGATGGTATTTCGACACTACGGCTGGAGTTGCGTGGCAGCGTTGGCCTATTGCGGGTAAAATCAGAATACTGAAATCGGTAGAGATGCGTACGCATCGGAGGAGTGCTCGTGAATAATATGTTTTCCAAATCCGCCATCTGGGTGGTCGTCGCGCTGCTGTTGTTCATGCTGTTCAAGCAGTTTGACACCCACAGCGTCGCTGGCGGCAGCAAGACCATCGCTTATTCCGAGTTGCTCGATGAAGTGAAGTCGCGCCGCATCAAGGAAGTGCTGATCGAGGGCACCAACATCACCGCCACCCGCGCTGATGACACCAAGGTGCGCGCGACCGCCACCGGTCTCGACCGTGGCCTGATCGGTGACCTGCGCGAGTACGGCGTGCGCTTCGATGTCAAGCCACCAGAAGAGCCTTCGTTCCTGCAACAGGTCTTCATTTCGTGGTTCCCGATGCTTCTGCTGATCGGCGTCTGGGTGTTCTTTATGCGCCAAATGCAGGGCGGCGGCAAGGGCGGCGCGTTCTCCTTCGGCAAGTCGAAGGCACGCATGCTCGACGAAACCAACAACACCGTGACTTTCTCTGACGTCGCCGGTTGCGATGAAGCGAAAGAAGAAGTCTCCGAGATCGTCGACTTCCTGCGCGATCCAACCAAGTTCCAGAAACTGGGCGGCCGTATCCCGCGCGGCGTGCTGATGGTCGGTCCTCCAGGTACCGGTAAAACGCTGCTGGCCCGCGCCATCGCTGGCGAAGCCAAAGTGCCGTTCTTCTCGATTTCGGGTTCCGACTTCGTCGAGATGTTCGTCGGCGTCGGTGCAAGCCGTGTGCGCGACATGTTCGAGAACGCCAAAAAGCATTCGCCATGCATCATCTTCATCGACGAGATCGACGCTGTCGGTCGTCATCGCGGCGCCGGCATGGGCGGCGGTAACGACGAACGTGAACAAACGCTGAACCAGCTGCTGGTCGAGATGGATGGCTTTGAAGCGCAATCGGGCGTGATCGTCATCGCTGCGACCAACCGCGCCGATGTGCTGGACAAAGCGCTGCTGCGTCCGGGCCGTTTCGACCGCCAGGTGATGGTGGGCCTGCCGGATATCCGCGGCCGCGAACAGATCCTGAACGTGCACATGCGCAAAGTGCCGATCGGCACCGACGTCAAGTCCGACATCCTGGCCCGCGGTACGCCTGGTTTCTCGGGCGCTGATCTGGCCAATCTGGTCAATGAAGCGGCGCTGTTCGCAGCCCGCCGCAGCAAGCGCTTGGTCGAGATGATCGATTTTGAAGATGCGAAAGACAAGATCTTCATGGGCCCGGAGCGCAAGTCGATGGTCATCCGCGAGGAAGAGCGCCGCAACACGGCCTATCACGAGTCGGGCCACGCGGTGATCGCCAAGCTGTTGCCAAAGGCCGATCCGGTGCACAAGGTCACGATCATGCCGCGTGGTTATGCGCTCGGCCTGACCTGGCAGCTGCCTGAGCACGATGCACTGTCGGGCTATAAAGACAAGATGCTCGAGGAAATCTCGATCCTGTTCGGTGGTCGTATTGCCGAAGAGATCTTTGTCGGTCAGATGTCTACCGGCGCGTCGAATGACTTCTCGCGTGCAACCAAGCTGGCGCGCTCGATGGTGACCCGCTTCGGCATGTCCGACAGCATGGGCGTCATGGTCTACGAAGACAGCGAGAACGAAGGCTTCTTCGGCGGCGCTACCAAGACCATTTCGGAAGCGACCCAGCAAAAGGTCGATGCCGAGATCCGCGCGATCCTCGATACGCAGTACGCCCTGGCGCGTCGCCTGCTGGAAGAGAATCGCGACAAGGTCGAGATGATGACGAAGGCGCTGCTCGACTGGGAAACCATCGATGCCGACCAGATCAACGACATCATGGCGGGCCAGGAGCCACGCAAGCCGACGACGGTGCTGACCAAGCGCACGCCGCCAGGTGACAGCGGCCCTGGTGGTGTGGCGCCAAACGCCACTGCACCAGCCTGACGCTCGCGCTACCCCACGAAGGCACCCGCAAGGGTGCCTTTTTTCATGATGGCGTTCGCTTGCTGCTTTGACTTACTGAGCAGCCTGCAGCGCCCGTACTACTGACACCATGAACAAGACATTGCAATGCGGCCAATTCAGCTTCGCGCTCGATGGCGCCGCGTCCCTCGAGCCCGTCGTGATGGGCATTCTGAACATCACGCCGGATTCCTTTTCCGACGGCGGTCGCTATCAGGGCCTGGAATTCGCGCTGACGCACGCCGAGGCGATGATCCGCGATGGCGCCACGATGATCGACATCGGCGGCGAGTCGACCCGCCCTGGCTCCCCTGGCGTGCCTCTCGATGAAGAACTGCGCCGCGTGATGCCGACCCTGTACGCGCTGCGCACGCTGGACGTCGCGCTGTCGGTCGATACGACCAAACCTGAAGTGATGCGCGAGGCGCTGATTGCCGGCGCCGACATGCTCAACGACGTCAACGGCTTTCGTACGCCGGGCGCACTGGAAGCGGTGCAGGACAGCGACTGCGGCCTGTGCGTGATGCACATGCAAGCCACGCCAGCCACGATGCAGCAGGCGCCCCGGTATGATGACGTCGTGGGTGACGTGATTGCGTTCCTGAGCGCACGCATTGACGCGATGACTGCGGCCGGCATCGAGCGCAGCCGTATCTGTGTCGACCCGGGCTTTGGCTTTGGCAAGACGGTCGAGCACAACTACGCGTTGCTGCGCGGCCTGGGCCGCATCCGGGATGAACTTGGCTTGCCGGTGCTGGCCGGCATGTCGCGCAAGTCGATGATCGGCGCCGTCACCGGGCGTCCGGTTGAGCAGCGCACCGCCGGTAGTGTCGGCGCGGCATTGGCTGCGGTAGCGCAGGGCGCTAGAATCGTGCGTGTGCATGATGTTGCGGAGACGGTCGATGCGCTGAAGGTATGGCACGCGGCCATGCATCCATAAAAATTCGTTTTAATAAGAGAAAAGAGAACTAGATGGCACGGAAATATTTCGGCACCGATGGCATTCGCGGCCTCGTGGGCGCAGCACCAATCACCCCTGATTTCGTCATGCGCCTTGGCTACGCTGCCGGCACCGTGCTGGCAAAGGGCAAAAAATCTAGCAGCGGCCGGCCCGTCGTCCTGATCGGCAAAGACACGCGTATCTCGGGCTATATGCTCGAGGCCGCGCTGGAGTCGGGCTTCTCGGCGGCCGGTGTGGACGTGATGCTGGCTGGCCCGATGCCGACCCCGGCCATCGCTTACCTGACGCGCGCACTGCGCCTGCAGGCCGGCGTCGTGATCTCGGCGTCGCACAACCCGTTCCAGGACAACGGCATCAAGTTCTTCTCCGGCCATGGCACCAAGCTGCCAGACGCGGTGGAACTGGAAATCGAAGACGCCATTGACCAGCCGATGGGCTGCGTGTCGTCGGACAAGCTGGGCCGCGTATCGCGCCTGCGCGACGCCCAGGGCCGCTACATCGAATTCTGCAAGAGCACGTTCCCGAACGAGCTCGACCTGCGCGGCCTGAAGATCGTCGTCGACAGCGCCCACGGCGCCGCCTACAACATCGCTCCGCACGTGTTCCATGAGCTGGGCGCCGAAGTCATTTCCATCGGTGCCCAGCCGGACGGCTTCAATATCAACGCCGGCTTTGGCGCCACCGCGCCACAGGCGCTGTCGGAAGCCGTCGTCGCCAACAAGGCCGACCTGGGCATCGCGCTCGATGGCGACGCCGACCGCCTGATCATGGTCGACGCCACCGGCCGCGTCTACAACGGCGACGAGCTGCTGTACGTGATGGTGCGCGACCGCATGAGCACCGGCCCCGTGGCCGGCGCCGTGGGTACCCTGATGACGAATATGGCGCTCGAAGTGGCGTTCAAGGAAATGGGCATCGGCTTTGCGCGCGCCAAGGTGGGCGACCGCTATGTGCTCGAAGTCATGAGGGAGCGTGGCTGGCTGTTCGGCGGAGAGGGTTCGGGCCATCTGCTGGCACTGGACAAGCACACCACCGGCGACGGCATCGTCTCGGCCCTGCAGGTGCTGTCGGCGCTGGTACGCGGCAACAAGTCGCTGGCCGAATGCTGCAACGAACTGACGTTGTTCCCGCAAACCTTGATCAACAAGAAAGTCGCACCGGGCTTTGACTGGACGGCCGATGCGGCGATGGTCGCCGAAAAGGAAGCGGTCGAGCGCGAGCTGGGCGACAACGGTCGTGTGCTGATCCGCGCATCGGGCACCGAGCCATTGATCCGGGTTATGGTCGAGGCGAAAGAAGCGGAACTTGCCGACAGCCTGGCACGCCGGATTGCGGCCACGTTGTCGGCATAAATAATGCGAGCGGTGCGCTGGAATTGAACCCACAAGGGCTGGCGCTTCGCGAATGATTGGCATATAATGTTGCCCACGGCGGAGTGTAGCGCAGCCCGGTAGCGCACCTGGTTTGGGACCAGGGGGTCCAAGGTTCGAATCCTTGTACTCCGACCAGCAAGATTCATCAGAACAGGCCGTCATCGACGGCCTGTTTTGTTTTCCCGTCTCATCGTTTTGCACCGCCCTTAGCTCAGTCGGATAGAGCAACAGCCTTCTAAGCTGTGGGTCGGGGGTTCGATTCCCTCAGGGCGGGCCAGATTCCTCAATACTTTCAAACGCTTGCCGCATTCGCCTGCTGCCTGTTACTTGTGCAGTACGCTATTCAATATGCCTTGCGCTATTCAAATCCCGGTTTTCCCGACTTCACTCGCTAGGATGGCGGTACTACACGCGCCGAGTGAGCTGCGTGTCCGCATGTGCGAGTAGGGTGCGGGAGTACGCCAGGGACTCGGCATCGCTCGCCGACTTCGCTCTCAGGTCGCCGTGCTGGCCTTTCGCTGGCAATGGCGGTCTTTGTTGCTGCCGACTGGTTCATGAACAGCTGGCCGCATGAAGCCGAGATCGACGAGATGCGGCACGCATTCACAGACATCATGCGCAGCCAGTCGGCACTGGTGCCGGCCACAGTGCAGGGCGACACCGCGCGTTTTGTCCATCAGCCACCGAGTTCACCACATTTAATCCACCCTGACGCCGCTCGTCCTGGCGCTCACCAGGGAGCTGCGCAATGGGAAAGCTCTGTCTGCTGACTGCGCCCCTGATGGTAACGCATGGGCAACTTCAAGGCCGCAGTCAAAGTCACAAACGAAAGTTTCCTCAATCGCGCGCCAGCGGGCGATGCGCGGCAGTCGACCGAGTAACTGCAGCGGACCAGGACGTGTGGCAGGAACGGGTGGTTGAACTGTTGCCCTTTTACGTTACTTGGGTGGGAATTCAGGTCCAAATAGTTCAGGTGCGGCTGAAATAGCAACACAACGGGCGTAAGTCTGTCGCTCACCGCTGCGATTTAGCTTACACTTCGACAATAAAATTGTATCTTTTCTAACGTATGGGTGGGTAGGTAGATGTCGTCTAATAAATTGGAGGGAATACAAATCCTCAGGGGTTACGCCGCGATGCTTGTTGTGGTTACGCATTTGTGGAGTGTTGGAGTGATTTCGTCGGCCCTTAAATTTAGTCGCATTGGTGGGCTCGGCGTAGATATTTTCTTCGTTATCAGTGGGTTTATCATGTGCTATTCGCTGAGAGATCCGATTTCCTCCAGCGACAGTGTCGAATTCTTGAAGAAGCGTGTATTCCGGGTCTACCCGATATACCTTCTGGTATTGACTCCCTTTTTGATTCAGTACCTTAATCAAGTTACGACACCTGTAGACACCCTAATGATTATCGGGAATCTACTCTTGTCGCCATCATTCTCGGGTGGGTCGGAGTACCGAATGCTTGTAGGTCCGGCTTGGACGCTGACCTATGAACTCTTATTTTATATGTTGTTTGCAGGAGCGATGTTTTCGTCAAGATCAAAAGACCGCGCGATTTACACTGTTATTATCATGATCGTGCTAATGGTAACCCTCATTAACCTTTTAGGCGTAAAAGGTGAGCGTCTTCAGTGGTCGAATTTCCAGTACATAGTAGGAGATACCTTATTGTTTAATTTCGTGATAGGGTGCTTGTGCTACTTCGTGTGGCGAAAATATGGGCACGCAGTTTTTTCTTTCTGGACAGCGTTTGGCGCTGCTCTGGTGCTCACCGTAGTTTCATTGGGCCTCTCGAAGTTTGGACTTCCCCGCGTCTTGAGTTTGGGCCTTCCTGCAGGTGCCATCGTGCTCGTATTCTTATTCGCTGAATTTGAAAATAGAAATTTGACGAGGCCATTGTTGTTCCTAGGTAGCGCCTCCTACAGTATTTACTTGGTCCATGCAATAATTGCACATTGGAAGCATTTACTCATTGGAGCATCTGCGCACGAAAACGACCTGACCGGGATTTTTCTTACAGGTATGGCGTTGGCGGCCGGTTGTATCTTCTACGTGGTTGTCGAGAATCCGCTCAGCCGCGTTCTGAATGCGCAAACCAGGCGCCCCTCTGCTCCAGAAATCCCTGTACGGCAAAGCTGACCCAATCCAGAATATAAAGTTGTATGTCACGTAAGCTGCGAAGCTATGACTTACGTTAAGCGCCGCCGATCATGGGGCCATCAAGGAATGCTAGGCGTCGAGAATGCCTTGGTGCTAGTCGCGCGGGGACGGTACTGGCTAGGCGGAAGTGGCGCCGCTGTATGGCCCAACTTCAATCAGCATGTGGTGTATTACTAGCGGTGTATTATGATAGAGCACGCGTATGTTGACCTCCAGTTCGAGAGAAAAGCTGGCATTAGCTGTTGAATCGACATGGATGGTGGTCAAACGTCTATTCGTTGTTCCTGAAGCGAGTATGGCAGGTCCAATGCTTGATGCCGCCGTCAAGCCAAAATTAAGCGAAGCGGGTCTACCGCTCCTCCGTTATATCGTTGAACAATGCGCCCGTCATGCGGTTCAAGCCAGTGCTGTGATTCAAGAGCAGTCGTATTCGAAAGACGGGGGTGCGCTTGTTGACGCCGTCGTGGTTTAGCAGAGTCGCGCACTTTTACGGCCATAACCAGTTGACCAACGGCGAATCAGCCGACTGCAGGCTTTTGATTGAATGGGACAGAAAGCCTTCGGAGCAATCGGTCTTCCGATCTGCAGGTTTGGCTTTTAATGCCCGCAGGCCGGGGTAACGTTTTTTGACCCGTTCCCCCATCACGTCACAATGAACTCATACCCAGCCTGCAGCGAGCCGACGACCTGCGCCTGGTTTTCCGCGCTTTCGCTAAATTGCACGACCAGGTCGGCCTTGGTAATCGCATTGCGTTCCAGAGCGCCTAGCCAGTGCGCGAAGCCGGCGGCGTCCGGCGCCCGGTCCAGCACGTTTGCGTAGAGCGCCGTAACGAGGGCGGCGTCCGTGGGCGCGGCGCCGTATTGGCTCTTGAATTCGGGCGAGTCGACGAATGCCTGCGCCACTGACCGCAATGACTGGCCCTGGCCCATTTGCCCGATCCAATACCCCAGGCCGCCCGCGTCGGGCGTGCGATCAAATGCAGCCTGGTACAGGCGGTAAGCCTCGGCAGGAAAGCCCTGCGTTTCATACGAGATGAAGGCGCCATCGTCGAACGACAGGCGCTCGACGCTGCGCAGGATATCGGTGCCGTCGTAGCCGACCAGATCGGTCACGGTAATCGCGCCATCGCGCAGGCTGACGGTGTATTCGTTGCGTCGGCCTTCCAGCACGAAGGTATCGATGCCGGCGCCGCCATCGACGATGTCATTCGTGCGCGTGCCGTACAAGGTGTCGTGCGCGTCCGTGCCGATGATCCGGGTGGTTGCGGGCAAGCGGCTCTCATACACGTTCACGCTGGCATAGGTATCGTAATAATCCTGATCCCATGAGGCATTGATGTAGTACCAGCCGGTATAGGCGGCCGTGAACGCTGCGTAATCGTAGCCGTAGGCGCCACTGCCGTCGTCGGCGGCAATCGCATTGCCGGCGTCGTCGTAGATGCGCAGCTGGAAGGGATCGTGGTAGCTGCCGCTTTGTACCGTGTAACCCATGCCAGCGGTGGCGTGGAACACGAAGATATCGTCCTCGCCCGCATACGGATCGGTCGTGCTGTAGCGGGCGGTGCGGCCGTAGAACTGGCCGAGTTCGGGGTCCCGCACGGGATCGAGGTCGAGGCGCCAGGCCCAGTTCATTTCCGACCGGGTCAGGTCATCCAGAAAATCCAGCGTGGGGTAGGCGGACATGGCAGGCCTCGGGTATTGGGATGTCCGATTATAGGCTGGGCCATATCCGCCAATCCGCCGACATGGTTACGCTTTGTAAGCGCGCTGCGGTGCGGTCATCATGCCGCGGCCGGGAACGGCTCGGTGCCGTCACCCCAGGCCGCCAGCGCGCGGCGCAGCAGGCGACGCTCGCGGTGATCGATCATCTGGTCGGCCCGCACGATCTCGAGCATGCCCTTGAGCACCAGCGCGCGCAGCGCCGGATCCTGCACTTCGTCCAGCAGCGCGTCGATCGTCGCCGGTTCGATGTCGACCATGCCGGCAGCATGGTTCGTGCTGTGGGTCAGCAGATCCTGGGTCAGCTCGCCGGCGGCATCGTCAAACGTGTCTTCGCTCACGCCCAGCACCTCGAGTACGCCGCTGCGGTGCAGCGTCTTGAGCTCCTGGGGCGCCAGGCGGCCGTCGGCGATCATCGCCAGGGCCAGCAGGCGGCTCATGGCCTTGGGACTGTCGGTTGGGTAATTTCTCATTGCTTCCTCGCTTCATGTGAACTGAGTCACCAATATACGGTTGCGCAATGCTAAAGTAAAATCGAATAATCTTTAGCAATTCTCAATATTTTTGGTGGTAAAGGCGAATGAACTACAAGCACCTTCAGTACTTTCACTCAGTCGCCACGGCGGGCAGCGTCGTGCGCGCGGCCGAGCAGTTGCACGTCTCGGCGCAAGCAATCAGCACGCAGTTGCAGCTCCTGGAAGACCAGTTTGGCGAGGAACTTCTACGCAAGAAGGGGCGCGGGCTGGTACTGACCGAAGCCGGCAAGACCGTGCTGCGTTATACGGACCAGATCTTCAGTCTCGGTAATGAACTGGAGCAGGCAGTGCGGCGTGGCCTGTTCACCGAGACCGAGACACTGAGGGTAGGCCTGTGCGACGTGATCGCCAAGACGATGGCATTCAGGCTGCTGCAGCCGGCCCGTGATGCCGGGCTCGCCATGCACCTGGTTTGTCGGGAAGGGCGTTTTGGCGACCTGATGGAAGACCTCAGCGCGCACCGACTCGATCTGTTGATCTCGGACCAGGGTTTGCCGCCTGGCGGCGCCGTGCGCGGCCACAGTCATCTGCTCGGATCGAGCACCGTGACGGTCGTGGCGCATCCCGACGTGTGCCAGCGCTGGGCCGGCGATTTTCCACAGCGCCTGAAAGGTGCGCCGTTCCTGATGCCGGGCCAGGGTGCCGCCCTGCACAGCCAGTTGATGGCGTGGCTCGAGGCGCAGGGCTTGCGCCCGATCGTCGTTGGCGAATTCGATGATGGGGCGCTGCTGGGAGCATTTGCCGGCGCGGGTGCAGGCTTCATGGCAGCCCCGACCGTGCTCGCGGACTCGCTGTGCGAACAGTACGGGCTGGCGCCGGTGGGTGTGATCGACGCCATTGTCGAGCAGGTCTATGCCGTGACGGTCGAGCGCCGGGTACACCATCCGGCGCTGCGGCGCATCCTGGAACGGGCGCCGCAGGTGTTCGCGTGACAGCCGGCGGCGCGTGTCAGATGCGGTCGCTTTCCTTGCGCACGACGCGGCCGATCACGATGCACTCATCGCCCTGGCATGGCTTGCGGTGATAGGTGCGCTGGTCCGGGTTGTCGGAGGTGAGCCACCACTGGGCTGCCTCGCGCGCCAGGCGCTTGACGACGGCTTCGCCTTCATAATTGAACGCGAACACGGCGCCGGCGACTGGCTTGGTGTCGAGCGTGTTGATGACGACGATGTCGCCAGCGTACAGCGATGGTTCCATGCTTTCGCCCTTGACATAGATCGCAATCAGATGCGACGGACTGTACTGGTTGCGCTCCAGCCAGGTGCGGCGCATGCCGAGTGTGCCGCCGTCGCGGGCTTCCGGCTCGGCCCGGTACCCGGTGATGCCCGCTGACAGGCGCAGCTTGACCATCGGAATGGGCACGAAGGCATCGTCATCGCCTTCGGCCACCACGCGCAGTGCGTCGGGTAACCCGGTTAGTCCAGGCAGGCCGGGCAGGGCGCTGCTGTTATTTGCCGGGCCACCACCCAGCGGCGCCAGGATCTCGGCCGGAAGGCGGCAGCCGGTGACGCGGGAGATCGCCAGCAACTGTTTCAGGTTGGGGCTGTGCTTTTCATTTTCCCAGTGCGAGATATTGGCCTTGGTATGGCCCCGGTCGGTACCGAGTTCGAGCGCAAGACGGGCGCCCAGTGCCGTGCCCGACAAGCCGGCGGCGGTGCGCGCTTCTTTCACCCAGTTAGCAATCATTGTTTGTAGGTCCATATGCGTATGGTAAAGGAAATCTATACATTGAAGTATAGCTTTTCTTTACTGCTGTGGTATAGTTTTCCTATACTTTCATCCATCGCATTGATGTGGCGCAGGGTAGGCGTGGGCTTGCCGGTGCAGGTACCGCCGCAAGCACAGGGGAGACACGATGATCATTGAAACATTGCAGCGTCTGATGGACGCGAACCTGGCCGGACTGGCCACCGACTTGACGCTGACAGATATCGGCGCGCTGATCGGCATGTTCAGCGCCTTGCTGAGCACCATCGGCAACCTGTTGTATACATGGCGCAAGGATCGGCGCGAGCAGCGCGACAGCGATGCGGCATGGGCCCGGCGCCAGAAGGAGCCTTGAGTATCGTGCTGGTTGGCAGTCCTGGCCCAGTCCGGCGACCAGTCCGGCGCGGTAGAATAGCCATCCGCAAGCATATCGATCCCGGAGCATTTCGCACATGGTTTTTCTGACCGTCCCCTACGCCGAAAAGGACGCCGCCAAGGCGCTCGGCGCCCGCTGGAATCCCACCCGCCGCCGCTGGTATGTGGCCGATGGCGTCGCCACCGAGCCGTTTGCCAAGTGGATCGATGCTGCATCTGCATCTGCATCCACCTCGGCATCTGCCTCAGCCGGCGGTGCAGCCAGGCCTGGCGCCAAGGCGGGTTCCGGTCGCGTGGACAGCTACCAAGGGAAGACGGTGGTTGGCGTGAATTACGTGGCGCTTGACCACGATTGCAATCCACTTGAAGAATGCCCAAGCTGCATGCAGACACTGGAAGGCACGCCATGGTGGCAGGCACGCACCAGCCTGGCAGCGCTGGTTGGCGGCATGCCGGGCACGTCCAATATTCGAACGCCCGGCAAGGCGGCGTGATCGCCATACGGCCGCGTTAACGCTAAGATGCAAGCCTGACAATACCTCCCAACGACGCCATGCATCCTGCGACCGCCAGCACGCGCCGCGCCGGCCACGCCCGCAGCAACCGGCGCCTGGTCGGTGGCATTGCCATTTCGTTGCTGCTACATGCCTTGCTGTTGTCGCTGCAGTTCGGCGTGCCGGGCAGCGATGCCGGCGGTGGCGGACCGCTCAGCGTTGTGCTCGCGCCAGCGGCCTTGCCTGTGCCGGCGCCAACCGTCGCTGCTTTGCCGACGTCAATAGTCCCAACACCTGTCCAGCCGCCGCCTGCGCTGCCCGTCGCAGCTGTCCCGCCAGCGCCGGCGCCTGCGCGCGGTTTGCGTCTGGTCGATTTGCCACCCCCACCGTCGCCACCCCCGGTTGCGCAGATTGCAGCGGCGCCGAAGCCACGTGCGCGTCGGCCGGCGCCAATTGTGCCCAAGCGTGTTCTGCGCGACGTGGCAACGCCCGTGATTGCCATTGAAGCGAACCCGGAGTCCGAGTTTGCGGTCGCGGTGCCATTGCCCGAGGTTGACGCCGGTTCGCCGCCAACGGTTGTCGAGCCGGTCGACTCACCCGAGGAAGTGGCGGTGAGCGACATGCCAGTCACCCCGGAACCTGTCGTGGATGCCGAGGCGGAGCGCG